>DASREJ010000292.1:0-4986 GCA_035652115.1 Bryobacteraceae bacterium | reverse complement strand
CGCGCCCAGTAAATATCCGTGCCGTCCTGAAAGATGACATAGACAAACGAAACGCCGAAGAATGAAAAGCCGCGTACCACACGCGACTTTGGGACAGACAACATCGCCGTCGATAGCGGATAAGTAACCTGATCCTCGACTACCTGCGGCGCTTGGCCGGGATAATCGGTGTAGATAATAACCTGCGTATCCGATAAATCTGGAATGGCATCGAGCGGCACGTTTTTCACGGCGTAAATACCGAACGCCGCCGCAAAGATCGCTCCGATTGCAACCAGCATCAGGTTGTTCGCCGACCAGCGGATAAGTTTGGCAATCATCGGGCCGTTTCCTCAACGTTGCCAGATAACGGCTTATCCGGCCCTGCGTTCTTTGCGTTGGATGCGGCACCATCCGGAGTGAACGATTTCAACGCCGCTTTTAGATTGCTTTCGGCGTCGATAAGAAAGTTCGCGGTCGTGACCACCTGCTCGCCTTCCGTTACCCCTTCCTTAACTTCGACATAGCCTTCACCGCGCATGCCGAGTTTCACCGGGCGCGGCTCAAATCTGCCGTCTCCCTTATCGACAATTACAACCTGACGAACGCCCGTATCGAGAACTGCCGAAACCGGGACAGCGAGCCGGGATGCTCCGACATCGCCAGCGTTAATCGTGACATCGGCGAACATGTCGCGGAGGATGCGGTATTCGGGATTCGCAATTTCGATGCGTACCTTCGCGGTGCGCGTTGCCATCGCTAATTCAGGTAGAATGAAAGTCACTTTCCCCTGAAAGGGCTGGGCGGGAAATGTGCGGAAAACGACGGTCGCCGGAGCACCAATCTTGATATGGCCAATATCCTGCTCGGCAACGTCGGCGATCACCCATATCTTGCTGAGATCGGCGATCCGATACAGCATTGTGCCGGAATCGACTTTTTGACCTTCAATTATATTTTTCTGGATGACGACCCCGCTGACCGGAGAAGGCCAATCGATTTTCGTTGGGGTCGGGCTTTTGTCCGACTTCAGTTCGTTGATTAAACTTTCGGGAACGTCGAAATTCTCCAGCCGTTGTGCGGCACCGGCAATGTCCTTGGCCGCTTCCGAACGCGATCTACCAATCCCTTCCCTCGCGATCTTAAAATCAACTGCGGCTCTGACAATATCGGGGCTGTACACGCGAAATAGAGGTTCGCCCGTCTTGATGTGTTTGCCGGTTTCCGCGACGTAAAGTTTGTCGATAAAACCGCTCGCGCGCAAAGTTATGTCGCGAATAGTGCGCTCGTCGATTTGAGCGATACCGGGAGCACGAACCGGCCTGATAAGCTCGCGACGCTGCACCGGCTCCGATCTGACGCCGCTGCGCTGGATTTTTTCGACGCTGATTTTAACGGACGACCCGTCGCTGTCCTCATCCTCATAGACGGGGATGTAATCCATCCCCATTGAATCTTTTTTCGGAGTCGGCGACGTATCGGGCAGCCCCATCGGATTGCGATAATATTTAATTTTGCGCGTACCGTTCTCTGCAAGCGTTTTTCCGATCGCCAATTTCGCAGATGGGTTTTTAGTCTCGGCTGGCGAATCCTCATAGACAGGCGTGTATTCGCGGCCATCCGCTGTTTTGATTGGCGTTGCCGAATAGGCGAGCTTACCGTCCGGGTCTTGCCAGTAAAGAGTCCGGCGGGACGCATTCGATGCGGGCGACGCGGGCAGTTTGTCCGCACTCCCATTCGATGCCATTTGACTCACTTGAATGCCAGGCTGGCTTCCGGTGCCGATCCAGTACCAGGCGGCTGTGGCAACAAGAATTACCACGCCTCCCGCAATATAGAATTTTCGCATCAGACGCTCTCACTGCCCAGCAGTGAAAACGACGGTACCTTCCACGGTGTCGGCTTCGCCCTGGACCTTCGCTTGAAGTTTCAGGGCCCATCTCCCCGCCATCGTGAAATCCGCGCGAAATTTATAGACGCCAGTCCCGTCTTCCTTGAGGGGTTCTATCTTGCTCTCCATCGTTGCCATGCCATCCGGTGACATATCGAGCCGCGTGCGAAAAATGACGGCACCGGTGACGGGCTTTCCGCTCGGTTTGTGAATCAGCTTGATCGCGATCTCGCTTCCCGAACCGTTCTTCACGTTGGCCTGAACCGGCTCGAAGGCGTAATCGGCAGCCGCAGCGAATACTGCAGCAGGGCTGGAAAAGGCGAGAAGGCAGGTGACAACGAGCGTTTTCGTAACGTTTTTCATCTTGATCTCCATGTTTGCGGGCACGCGCGGTGTGCATCGCCGCGCGCATAGGCGTGCGGTCACAAACACACCCGGAAAGGGCGGTTGTCCGGCAGCCTGACTTTTGCGGAGATCAGATTGGGATGGGAGGCGGCGGCCCGCTGGCGAACTGACTGCCGGAATACGAATTAAGTGCGAAAAACTGAATAATTGCGAGCCTGTTCGGTTGCGTGTGTTCCAGAAAAATAACGGTACTCGACGGCATAGGGCACTGAACAGAACAGCTCATGATGGTGCTGTCGCAGCGATCCTTGCAGCATGGACAGTGATCCATCGGCTCCGCACAGGGCATCGTGATTGCCTGCTGTGCCGCGAGCGAAATGCTCATCGCCGACCCGAAAGAAAGACTCAGGGTCAAAAGGAACACAGAGATAAGGCGGGCGAGTTTCATGGGCACCAAGATGGTCGCTTGCTTAATGTACAATTGTCTCCTGAACATCTGACTAATCTTTGATGCGCGTCAATTGCTATGGAGCATCCTGGCCAACCTATTGTGATTTATATTTGATCTCACGAAACTTTGATGATGCTAAAGGATAGCAATAGTTAATAAACTCGGCCGCCGCGACATGATATCCGGCATAGATAAACGCCGATTTTCACCGAAAGAACACATATTTGACGAGTGCGGCGATAGCGAGCAGCACGAGGACCAGAATCACGAGCCCGAACACGCCCATGCCCGACAGACCCAAAGTATCGCGCGCTTGGGAAGAATAAAAAGGAAGGTTCAGACCTGAACCAATACCAATCTCAAGCACGCGGCCTTCCGCGCCAGAGATCACCCGTTCACGATAGGGCAAGAGACGGCGGTTGCGCATCGCCAGATTGACGAGATACGGCAAGATTCGCGCCTGATAGAAGCCCATGCGATTTCCCGTACGATCTTTCACCCATTGTTGACAACAGCGGGATGGCGGCCGTTATCATCTATTGCCGATGCTCCCGCGCCGCGCGAACCCATGCTTGCAGGGTCTTCAAATCTGTCGCCCCGCGAAGGATTTGATCGCCGATAACGAACCCCGGCGTGCCGTTAATGCGGAGCGCCTGAGCAAGCGCCAGGTTCTTGTCGATTGCAGCCTGGATCGCAGGATCTGCCATATCCGTCTTGAGACGCGTCATGTCTAAACCGAGCGATGCAGCAACCTCCATCGTCCTGTTAGAGTCGACTGTGCCGCGAACTTGATAAAGTGCGCGATGAAAGGCGACATATTTGCCTTGTCTATGCGCTGCGAGCGCGGCTTTCGCTGCAAACATGGAATTCGGTCCGAGAATCGGGAACTCCTTGTAAACGACTCTCAACTGTGGATCGCCTTCCTCGGCTTTGGTCATGACCGGCGCCATCTGGCGACAGTAAGGGCAGTTGTAGTCGAAGAACTCGACCAAAGTAACATCGCCGCTAGGATTTCCGCCGGTCGGACTCGCCGTATCGCCAAATACTTCCTCTGCGCGAGCCTGAAGAACCTTCTGGACTTCTGTTTCTTCGTTTGCGTGTTGGCGCGCGCTAAGTTGGCTAACGGCTTGCACAATGACTTCGGGGTTGGACATCAGATAGTCACGCACGCGTTGATCGAATTCATTCTTGGGCATATTCGCGGCAACGTTTAAAGCTTGGTGCGCCCACCGAAATCCCGGATCAAATGCGAACCAAACGCCGATTGCTCCAATCAGCAACAGCGTGAACAACAGCCATCCGGCAAGTCGTCGGAGCCTTAGTCTCCCCCTCATCGCAAACCTCTCTAACTTGTTAGGCCACGTGGCCGTGCCTGTTAAAGAAACAATAGAAACTCTACGCCGCTCATTGCTTGCCCAGATCCACAGAGCTGCTGCCAACGGGATGCGATCGCAAGTATCGCTCCATTACTTCCCGCCCTTTGTTGTAGAATGTGTAGGACAACGTGATGGTGTTCACAGCGCGACCGTCGGGATCATCGGCGATCGCCGGATCGACGTAGAACACCAAGGGGAACTCTTTGCGTTCGCCCGGCATCAGAAGCTGCTCGGTGAAGCAGAAGCACTGAATCTTGTAGAAGTATTTGCCGATCTCGAGCGGCGTTACGTTGTAGATCGCCATACCGAGCACCGGCTCGTTGCTCAGATTGACCGCAGTGTAGGCTACCTTCTGTTGCTCGCCGAGGCTGACTTTAACCGGCGGCGGCGCTGTGAAACGCCATGGAAGGTTCGACGCCACATTCGCATCAAAGCGCACCGTGATCGGCGGGCCGGCAACGGCCCCCGGTGCCATGCGCGCGATCTGCGTCGTTCCTGCAAACCCAGTCACCCGACAGAACAATCGATAGAGCGGAACTGAGTAGTAGACCAGCGTCCCCATGATCGCGATCACGGCCAGTGAGCCGGTAACGGCGAACATGTTCCGCCGCCGCCGATCCGGGGCTACACCGATCAACCTGCGAAACCTGCTCTGCATGGTCAAAACCAGTTCTTCAACCGCTGCCAAAGATCGGGTCGCGGCTCCTCATGTGGCTTTTCAATGTCGTTGACCAGCGCATTCATGAAGGCGACCATGTTGGTCGGATCGAATTTCAGGCCATGGAAATTGGCGCGCCAGCGGCCTTCCTTGTCGATGATATGAGTCACGACGCCGTGGATTTGATCTCCATCCTCCGTTTTTGTGAACTTGTGACCGTACTGCTCGGCAAGCTTGCGCGTTGTGTCCTCCGGTTGATCCGGTCTGGTCGTGAGGAACACCCAAT
>DASREJ010000291.1:0-4216 GCA_035652115.1 Bryobacteraceae bacterium | reverse complement strand
CGCGAGGCCGATTACCGTTCCCGCTACCGCGAAGCCAAAGCTTTGTCCTACGATGAGCCGCAGAATATCGGTCTGTTGTGCTCCCAGCGCACGGCGAATGCCCACCTCTTGGGTTCGTTGAACCACCGAGTAGGCAATGATGCTGTATATTCCTACCAAAACCAGCAGCAGCGCCATTCCCGCGAAAGAACCCAATAAGATCACCAATAAACGTCTCTGTCCCACCTGCTGATCGACCAAATCATCCATCGTTCGCACATTCGAGATGGATTGGTCCTTGTTCAGCGCACGTACCTGCTCATGCACGGCACCGACAAAGCGGAGCGGACTGCTCGCGGTCCGGACGGCTATCATTCCGAATGCCGGCGGATTTTGAACGAAGGAGACATATACCGTTTCAGGCCACGCGCTGTTTTCGAGTGTTTGATGTATGTTCGCGACGATTCCGACAACTTCCGCGGGGTTTGGGTTTACCCCACCGACCCAAAGATGTTGGCCGATGGGATCCAAGCCGTGCGGATAGTCCGGCCAAAATCGCCGCGCCAGTGTTTCGTCGATAATCGCCACGCGCTGCGTCCCTTCCTTGTCGCGCTCCGTGAAATCTCTTCCCCGCAGCAAAGGAACCTGGAGAGTTCGAAAATATCCCGGGGTGACAACCGACAGGGTTGCGAGCGGGCGTTCGTTCAAGCGGAGCAGCGGTTTTGCGGCATCCTGCACAGGTGTTCCTGCATAGCCCATCATCGGTAGGAACATGGCGGCGGTGGCGCTACGAACTCCGGGAGAGGATGTAAGACGCTCCGTCAGGTTTTGAAAGAAACGCGCCTTCTTCTCATTCGTGTCATAGTGCGACGGCGGCAGCGAAATACTTGCAGTCAGAAGATTGGCAGAGTTAAATCCAAGAGCGACGCCGCGCAAGCGGCTCACGCTTTCGATTAACAATGCCGTGCCAATAAGCAACACAATCGAGAGCGCGACTTGCGCTACCAGCAGCAGCCCTCGAACGTTTAGCGCAGCTAAAATCCCCCGCGCCGACGATCGATTAGCCCCTTCGCCGGTCACGCGTAACACGCGAACCAGATCCGGGCGAGATGCTCCGAGAGCCGGAACCAATCCAAACAGCATACCCGTCGCAACGGAAAGCCCAGCCGCAAATACCAACACCGTCCAATTCAAATGGATCTCTTGTGCTCTCGGCAATTGAAACGCGGTCATGCCTGGAATAGCGCGCAAGCTCCAGGTCGCGAGCAAAACACCGAGCAATCCTCCCGAGACAGACAACAAAACACTCTCAGCTATAAGCTGCCCGATGAGTCTCGCGCGAGCCGCCCCGACAGCACATCGCACGGCAAATTCATGTGAGCGAGTGCTTGCTCTTGCCAGCAGCAGGCTGGCCACATTCGCCGCAGCAATCAGTAGCACAAATCCCACTGCGCCAAACAGCATCCACAACATCGAACGCACATCAGTGACGAGCGTATCCTTCATTGCCGTAACTTTCAGCGGACGCCTTATTTTGGCATCCAGCATGGCGGGATGAGCAGCGGCGTACTGCCGGTGAATTATTTTTGCCTCCGCGGTGGCCTGTTCGATTGTGATGTTCGGCTTTAGACGACCGAATATGTTTAAGAAGGGACTCATGACCCGGGATTTGGGAGCCATGAGCGGCCATTCCGAGGGCGCCGTCATCCATAGATCTACATCGGCAAATGGAAACCGGAAATCGCCGGGAAGAATGCCAATGATCGTGTATGCGATGCCGCCGAGCATGGCTGTCTTGCCGAGTATATTTGGATCTTCCGCGAACCGGCGCTGCCATAATCTGGCGCTGATCATCACAACTGGTGGACCGCCGGGTGTGTCTTCTTCTTCGCGAAATGTGCGTCCGCGCAAGGGATCGATTCGCAAAATCTGTAGAAAATTGGCAGAGACGCGAACGCCTTTCAGAACTTCCGGTTCTGATCCGACCGAAAGCGTAGGATTCTCCTCACCTGTGAATGCCGCGATTCCCGTAAATGATTGCGCGCTGGCCTTCATTTCCGTGAAACGTGCCGGCGTTGCGCCTCCCGAGATGCTAACGAGACGGTCGGAATCGGGATAAGGAAGCGGCTTCAGCAAGACGGCGTCAATGACGGTAAACATCGCGGTAGTCCCGCCAATTGCAAGCGCCAACGTGAAAATCGCTGCAGCCGCGAATATCGGCCTCCTGCGTAACGTTCGAAGGCCGTAGGCGGTATCCTGCCGAACCGTGTCCAGAAGGTTGAAACTGCCCATAGAATCAGTCTGCATCAAATAGCGAGGCGGTTAAAGTACGTGTATGCGAATGCTCCTCTTGTTTCTGAGTCTCGGCTACCTACCAATCTCGGCGCAGGTCCTCGTCCGCATTAACGAAGCGCCGCCGGCGACAATCTCCGCCGCTGAGTTCGCCGCGCTGCCGCGGCATAACGCCGTCGTAGACGATCACGGTAAACACGTCACGTATGAAGGCGCGCTTCTGCATGATGTGGTTGAAAAGGCAGGATTCAAATTTGGCACAGGCCTTCGCGGAAAGCAGCTCTCCAGTTATGTCTTAGCGGTCGCAAGCGACGGTTACCAAGTCGTATTTGCGCTAGCCGACTTAGACCCCACGATTGGCGATACCGGCGTTATTGTGGCGGACAAGCGAGACGGACAGGCACTTACGGCGAATGAGGGAACCCTTCGAATTGTGGCGCCCAACGACAAGCGGCCGGCGCGGTCCGTACGACTATTGCGTGAAATTGATGTCGTGCAGTTGAATAAATGAATTAGTGAGTCTTAGCGGCTGGAAAGCTGCCTCACAACTACATTGTCGTCTTCATCGAAGACGCGCACCGTGATTCTCTGATCCGGCTGGGCCGGGACCGCGTAGGTTAGGACTTGCGAGTCAGTCACGAAATTTTCCGGCATGAGCAGAATCCAATCACCGCCATTAACGGAGTATTCCGCTTTGTCGATCCAACTTAAAGCATCCTTCGCCGTAAAGCGGATAACTCGCTGTGAGCCGTTATTCTTGGCGGAGACATCGATGATTTCGGGCGGCGTGTTGTCTACCGTAAACGGATCGCTTTCAAGCGAGGCAGTCAAAGCGTCGGCAGGCGTATTGCCGGGACTGTCGCTTGCCGTCACACGCGCGACATATTCACCGTCGGGAAATGCCGAGGAGTCGAAAGCATAAAAACGATCTTGCAGCTTGTCCTTCAATGTCTGCCAAGCGCTTTCGTTCTTACCGCGAATCTCCACTTTGTAAATTAAGGAATCGCCATTGGGATCGCTGGCGCTCCAGCGAATCGTCACATATCCCTTGTTGTATTGGAGCGTTGCGTTGCCGGAGCTTTCGAGCGTGCTCAGGCTGGGGGTTCGTTTCTGTCCGACGGCGGAAAGCGTCAACGTCATGGGAGATCCCGAAGCCGACACGTTGCGCTCCAGCAGGGAATTCGTTGGCGATTCCCGGTAATTGAACGGAGCGATTTCCACCAGTCCCACTTTCGGCGCGATGTTTTTGGGCAGATACGCAATGTCCACCGCAGTAAGTTCCGGCGATTGTCCGTTGGGTTCGCAGCGCAACGTAAGGCGATATTGCAAAAACCGCGCCGGCGGGGACTCGATACTGCCGCCAGTTTCAGAAATGCTGACCTTGCTCCAAGCACTCCAATTGTTTTGGGGATTGCTGACGTTGCCACTTCGTGTATCAATCGAGATGCCGGTCAATGCTGTTGATGGAGCCAAGTGCACCTTGCCCCAATGGGAAAATTCGCCGGCATCCAGGACATCGCTATCAAGCGTTCCGCTCATCTCAGTGCCGGGGCCGATGGCATATACGTTTCCAACGTTTCCCGTGGCTGCGTACACCGTGCCATTGCGTCCTTGCCAGAAGGCCGTGACCTGCGTGGGCGGTGCGTTCAACAATTGCGTCGAAAGCTGATCGGAATCAATCCGATAAATTAATCCACGATTGCCAGTCCCGACCAATGGCTTGCCAGTATGATCGAACGCAATTGCGTAGATCAACTCTGTTGAGGAACTCCAAATCCGTTCGGCGAAACCGTCTTTTTGAATGCGATAAAATTCGGAGCCACCACTGATGGCGGCACTTAACGAACCGACAGCGGGAGGAAGCGACGGAGGAGGCGTTCCGGTTCGCGGCGCGCCAGTCGAGGTAGTCGGCGCAGGATTTGAGGGAAGCACAGGAGGCGGCCCG
>DASREJ010000290.1:0-62107 GCA_035652115.1 Bryobacteraceae bacterium | reverse complement strand
TGGACGCCATGGGTGATGGTGCCGTGACTGAGCACGCGAATCCGGTTGCCGGTGTCGATTGTGTCTTCCACACGCAGAGCTCCATAGAAGTTTCTGCCGAGGAACGTTGTTGCCTGTAACGCCTTCCAAGTCTGGTGAGTTACGTAGCCGCTCAGAATTACAGTGCATGCCAATGAACCCGTCCACAACGGTTGAATCAGGCCCGGATTTTTCCATTGAACACGCTGCCGGCGGAGAACGATTAGAAGCAGCGCCGGGCAGGCGACAAATGTAATCGGATACTCGAACATGGCCGGAAACATGTGCGGCGAGAACAGTGCGACGAATAACCCGCCCAGCACACCACCGGCAGACAGACAAAGATAAAAACTTGTGAGCTGCCCAGCGGGCGGCCGCAGCCGCGACAATTCGCCGTGACATGCCATGCAACAGACAAACAAAGCGACGGAGAGAAGCGGCAGCATTAAGGACACGGCCTCGTCTTCTAAGGCACGCCCGGATGCCGCAACCAGAGCGCCGATTGAAGGGAATACCAGGGGTAAAAACAGCCAGCGCTGGTACCAGCGATCACTTTCAAAGCAAAGAATAAATGTCAGCAGATAAATGCTGAGAGGAATGACCCAGAGCAGCGGCATGGGGGCGATGTTTTGGGTCAGCAGATTGGTTGCAACAAGGAGTAGCGTCGATCCGCAAGCGGCCAATCCCAGCCATAGACGAACCGGCTGGGTTTTACGAGAGATGGGTCTGGGATGTGCGGTTTCGACTGAGTCAACTCCGCGCGAGCGGATGGTTAAATATGCCGTCGCAACGCAAATCACAACGAAAAGTGCGAACGCGGCAGACCAAGCGTACGCTTGCTGATGACCGGTCAAATGGGGCTCGATTAAGACCGGGTAAGTCAATAGCGCGAT
This sequence comes from Bryobacteraceae bacterium, assembly GCA_035652115.1. Lineage (GTDB taxonomy): Bacteria > Acidobacteriota > Terriglobia > Bryobacterales > Bryobacteraceae > Bog-105. Next base: position 61,196 of record DASREJ010000290.1, on the reverse strand, counting down.
GAGTGAACCGGCGTTAGAAAGCGCAAAATAGCGATACGGCAATGCAGCGTCACTCGTTCGGGCATACCAACTTTGGAGAAGCGGAGTGGTTGAAGAAAGCAGCAGGTAGGGCAAGCCGGCGGAGGCGGCAAGTACCGCAAACAAATTCCAAGTTGGATCGTGGCCGGGTACTGGCTGCCAGCGCACGTTCGGCAATATGGGCAAGGCCAGCAGGCTGAGCAGGAGCAAGGCCGCGTGCCCAATCGCCTGATGCTTTGACGTGAGCCGCGTGGTGAGCGCGTGTGCGTAGAGATATCCCAGCAACAGACCGGCCTGGAAAAACAGCATGCAGGTGATCCAAACGGCGGCAGAGCCGCCAAACCAGGGCAGGATCAGTTTTGAGGCAAGCGGCTGAACCAGGAACAGCAGGCAGGCGCTGGCCAGAATGGTCGATCCAAACAGGACCGGGACCGCGCGCCCCGCATGCTTGGGGACCGCGGCTGCTTCGGCAACAAATGTGTCGGTTACAGCAATGAACTCGCTCAAGCTTGTCTAGAAGACTAAGGAGCGGCCCGCCGTTTTACGTCGATGTTGAGCCGCTTGATTTTTTGGTTCAAAGTCGAAAGCGGAATTCTCAACGCTTCAGCCGCCTCTGTTTGACTATAGTTCACCAGCTCTAACGACTCAACGATTTTTCTCCGCTCAAAGTCCGCAACGATCTCAAAAAGGGAGGCGTTAGGGGCCAGCACGCCATTTCCATCGCGCGAAATTCGCATGCCGCTGGCCTGTTGCAAATGATCGGGCAATACGTGAGCTGGAACCGAAGACGTTGTGGCGAGCACCACGGCACGTTCGACTGCATTTTCCAATTCGCGCACATTGCCCGGCCAATTGTGTTCTATCAGGATCTGCACTGCGTCCGGCTCAAAGGACAGAACAGAACGCCCGTCGTAGTTGAGAAACTTTTCATTCTCTTTGCAGTAGCGGTTGAAGAAGTGATCGATCAGAAGTGGAATGTCTTCCTTGCGTTCGCGCAACGGAGGCAGAACCAGGTTGATGACGTTTAACCGGTAATAAAGATCTTCGCGGAATTTGCCGTCGTCGACGTGTTTGCGCAAATCGGCGTTGGTGGCAGCAATGATCCGTACATCCACCTTGACGCTTTCGTTCGAGCCGAGTGGCATGAACTCGCGATCTTGAAGGACGCGCAGCAGCTTGACCTGGGTCTCCGGGCTGATAGTTCCGATTTCATCGAAGAATATTGTTCCACGATTGGCGGTTTCGAAGAGGCCTTTACGATTGGCGATAGCGCCGGTAAACGATCCTTTTACATGACCAAACAAAATCGATTCCAAAAGCTCTGTGGGGAGGGAACCGCTGTTCACCGGAACGAACATCTGGTCGGCGCGGGCCGAATGGGCATGAATCGCTTTTGCGATCAGTTCCTTGCCGGTGCCAGTTTCACCGGTAATAAGGATGGTGGCGCGACTGGGGGCAACCTGCGCTACCTGATCTAAAAGCCGCAACATCCGATCGCTTTTGCCCACGATGTTGGGGAAGGCGTAACGCTGCTTCAAGGCGCGCTTTAGCTGCGTGTTCTCGCGTTCGAGATGACCCTTTGCGATCATCCGGTCGATTTCAATCAGCAGCTTTTCGTTATCCCACGGCTTGGCGAAGTAGTCGTTTGCACCGGATTTCAAGGCACGAACCGCAACTTCAACAGAACCGTAAGCGGTCAACATGAAAATCGGCGTTTCCACATCACGCTGGCGAATGTCGGCAAGGACTTCCATGCCGGAACGGTCCGGCATCATCAAATCGAGCAACACGAGATCGTAGGTACCCGATTCAAATTTCTGTAGGCCGGATGTAGCGTTTTCGGCTAAGTCAACGAAATAGTCTTCGCCGGTCAGCAGCAGTTCCAGACTTTCGCGGATGTCCGCTTCGTCATCGATGACGAGGATGCGGCGCCGCTCGGGCGGGCTGACGCGGTCAGCCGGCAGATCTTGATTTGCAAAGCCCACTACAGTGGTTGTATCAGACATCACTTAAAAAGCCCGGCAACGCCTTGCGTACGGCTTGGCCAATTCCGCTCTGTGTTCCAAGCGTGCGCTCGGCTGCCAGGGTGCAACTTAAAGGGCCCGGCAACGCCTTGCGTACGGCTTGGCCAATTCCGCTCTGTATTCCAAGCGTGCGCTCGGCTGCCAGGCCACGAGAGTTCCGGTCGCTGAAGAGTATCAGGCGAGGAGGGCTTCGCGGCGCGATTCGGGCAGTTTTGCGGTTCGGGCGGTTGCTGCTGCCGGAAATTCCAAGCGGAAGCGCGTCCCGTGTCCCAGGGTGCTTTCTACTTCAATGATCCCTTTGTGTTCCTGGACGATGCCGTAGGTGATCGACAAGCCGAGACCGGTTCCCTTCTTCGGTCCCTTTGTCGTGAAGAACGGGTCGTAAATGCGCGCTAAATTGTCTGCGGGAATACCCTGGCCCGTGTCGGCGATTTCGATATGCGCAAAGTCGTTTTCAGCCCAGGAACGCACGGTCAGGGTGCCACCACCGGGCATCGCATCACGAGCGTTGATAAACAAATTGAGAAAGACCTGCTGCAGCTTGCCGGCGTTTCCGCGCACAGTAGGCAGATCCTCGGCAAGCGTTGTGTGAGTGGTGACGCCTGTCTTTTGGAATTGGTGATCGACTAATCCGACCGTTTCGCGGACTACGCGGTTCAGGTCAACTTCACCGAAATCAGTAGGCGACGTGCGAGAGAAGTTAAGGAGTGAATTGACGATTTCGCTTGCGCGGAATGTCTGCTTCGCAATTTTTTCGAGCAGTTTCGATTTCTGGTCGTCGCCTGAAACTTGTTTGGCAAGCATCTGCGCGTAAGTCGAAATCACAGCCAGCGGCGTATTTACCTCATGAGCTACGCCTGCGGCAAGCAAACCGATGGAACTGAGCTTGTCGGCTTGAACCAGCCTGCGTTCGAGTTCCGCGCGATCCGTAATGTCGTCGAAAATAATGAGCCGACCGATTTGTTGTTGTTCCTTTGAGATGAGCGGCGCAATCGCGACATTCACTACCGATTCACGGACGACCGGGGCTGACGCAGATTTTGCGAGTTCGAGACCGTGACCATTGCGCGATGGCGCAGACGGCAAATCGGCTTCTTCCAGGCGCGGCCTAAGACCAACTTTGTAAAGGTTGTGGATGCCTTCGCTTCTGCCTTCGTCGAATTTCTGGCAAAGCTCTGGAGGAAACAGATCGGAAAGGCGTTTGCCGACGGCTTCAGCGCGAGAAATGCCGGTGAGCTTTTCGATCTGCGAGTTCCAGCTTTCGACGCGGTCATCGAGCGCGGCTGCGAGAATGCCCACGTTGATGGATTCGACGATGTTTTCGCTGAACTCTTTGAGACGCTCATATTCATCGACCTTCCGCTGCAACGAGCTATAAAGGCGTGAGTTCTCGATTGCGATGGCGACGTAGTTCGAAAGGGTCACCAGCAGGTCGATGTCGTCTTTAGAGAGGAAGTCGCCTTCGGTGGTGCGGCTCACGCCAAAGAACGCAATGGTGCGCGAACGCGATTTGCAAGCGACGTAATACGTGAAATCGAGATCGGCGAGGGTGTGCCGAATGGATTCAGGCAGTTCCTGCGAGAAGACGTCGCGCAGATGCTTGGGGCGTTCGAAAAACAAATAGGGTTTATCTCCGGCGTCTTCGAGAAATCGCAGATCGAGGGCATAGGCATAGGTTTTCGGCGCGCGGCCGGATTTTTGCGTCACGGAATGCAAGTCGAATCGACCAGTGGTTTCGTCCATGAGGAAGAACGCCATTTGCTGGATAGATAGCGTGCGCAACAGGCGGTCGGAAACCTTGGCGAGCATTGCGTTCTGATCCGTTTCGGAGCTCAGTTCGCGCGCAAATTCGATGAGGGTGAGGCGCGCGTCGTAGCGGTCGCGATAAAACACATGCCGATCTAACTGCTCCTGAATCCAACTGCGAATGGGCATGAAGAACAGGGTGGCGAAGGCGATCAGAACCACAAAGGCAGTGGGCGGAATCGAAGTCGCGTGGAAGATCAGAAAGATCACGACATAGAAGGTTCCGATGACGGCAAGCGTCGAGAGCGTATAAACATAGCCTTGTTGAAAGATTATGTCGACATCCATCAGCCGGTAGCGTGTTATGGCGTAGGCCCAAGTCAGAGGAACCAGGCCCATCGACAGCACACATAAATTCATCAAGTGGTTCGGAATGGCACCGAACGCGTAGGGCACAGCGTAGAAGATCGCGAACGGGAATAAACCAACCAGCGCACCGTTTCTGAGGTATTTCAACTGGCGACGGATGACAGGGTCTTCAGATCGGGCATAATCGAGGCCAAGCACGAGCGCTCCGAGGAAGTACAAGAGCACGGAGTAGCCGAGGGTGATCCGGTCAAGTAGCCAGCGGACTTCGAACAGCGGCGTCGAAAAGTGCAAAATGCCTTCCGCGGAGGTTGCCAGCACGGCCAGAAGAACAACAGACGGAAGATAGAGGGCGAGCCATCCCCCCCGCCGGTCGAGGAACTTCGGGCAGAGATGAAAGGTTAAGCAGAAATGCAAGAAAACGGCCGGCGCGAGTAGATTCGCAGCGAGATTGCCCCAATAGAGCGTCTCGTCAAATGTGTTGAGCTTGCCGGAATAGTGAAAGCAACAGGCAATAAACGAAAACAAGCACAGCAGATAAAAGTGCAGTGACTTGGCCGCGCTGGTGCGGCGGTAATAGACAAACAGACCGATGCACAGATACGCAAGGCCGACAGCGTACTGGTAGTAGATGGCCGAATCGCGCGGGGCGGCCTGGATAAAGATGTTGCCTTTTTGAAATTCGATGCCGTCGCGGCGGAGAGTGTATTGGGCCTTAAGACCCTCTCCTACTTGCCAGAGCGCCTGTGGGACATCGAGGGAATGGACGATGGGAAACGACTGGATCTTGATTAACTGATCGCCAACGTGAATGTCAGCTTTGTCGCCCGGACCGCCAGATGTCACATAACCGGCAATTACTACTGTCTTGCCTTGCGAATCCTGACGATCCACCCAGGTGACGCCATCGTCGTGTAACGGATAATTTCGCAGATTGCGAAAACTCAAGACGGCCGCTACAAGCGCAGCGACTGTGCAGATGAGCAGAAGCGTTCCTGCGAACTGTGTCTTGAATTCCGTCACATTCCACCAGAGCGAGTGAAACTATACTAACTCGCTCGACTTGCGGTTACATCGAAAACATTGGCAAGCACGTCGTAATCCATTTTGAATGTTTTGCTATCTCACTGGCAACATTAGGCCTAGAGTGCCTGATCCAAGTGGGCATAGATCGAAAATCCCTGGTTTGGGAGGGCATTTTCCGATTCCGGTATCGCGTGTTACAGTTCTTTCAGGCGTAATCTTTTTCGCTTTAAGTTCCGCCTGGATCATTTTGAACATCAGCCGCTTACCTAAAAGTAACCTGCGTACTCCGATATACGTCCCGGGCGTTGACGCTGCATTGAAACGCTTTTAGACTGAAATAGTAGCCCGCACAGCCTACAGAGGTGGTTCTTTCCGTATGAAGTTTCTCGCTGCTTTTCCGCAGCAACTTAAGGTCGCCGTTCCGGTTCTGTTCTTGGCCGGTACACTTGCGGCCCAAAGCAATTCCAAAAAGAACTCAAGCTCCAGCAGTTCCAGCAACGAGACCGTTGCGAAGCCATTGACCGAAAAGCAGTTGAAAAGAAAGCAGAAGGAACTGGAAAGGGAGCTGGCTGGGCCGTGGAAAAAGTGGCTGAACGAAGATGTCGTTTACATCATTACCGATGAAGAAAAGAAAGCGTTTAAGCAACTTAAGACTGACGACGAGCGGCAGACCTTTGTAGAAAATTTCTGGCAGCGGCGCGATCCTACTCCGGATACGGAAGAGAACGAATACAAAGACGAACATTATCGCCGCATTGCGTACGCCAACGATCACTACGCTTCGGGCATTCCAGGGTGGAAGACCGATCGCGGCATGATCTACATCAAGTACGGCGCGCCCGATGAAATCGATTCGCATCCCTCCGGCGGTTCGTATGAGCGTCCTATTGAAGAAGGCGGCGGCGAGACATCGACGTATCCTTTCGAAGATTGGCGTTATCGCTACATCGAAGGCGTCGGCACAAACATAATAATTGAATTTGTCGATACCACAATGTCGGGCGAGTACCACTTCAGCCTTGATCCCGAAGAAAAGGATGCCCTGCTCTATGTTCCCGGCGCGGGCCTGACAATGGCGGAACAGATGGGCATGGCCGACAAGACGCAGCGTTTCCAGCGCACGGATGGCACCCACCTGGGCGTAGGGAACCAACCTTTGCCGGAGAGCATGAACGAGTTTACGCGCTTGGAACAGTACGCAAACCTGCAGAAGGCCCCTGTAATCAAATTCAAAGATCTGGAAGCGGCGGTCAATTCGACAATTCGTTACAACACGCTGCCAATGCAGGTGCGCGCCGATTACATCCGGGTGACCGATGCGACGGTGCTTACCAATATTACGTTGCTTTTCAAGAACAACGACTTAAATTATTCGACCAAGGACAAGGTTTCCAAGGCGACTATTAACCTCTATGGGCGCATCACATCATTGACTCGCAAGCCGGTGAATTGGTTCGAAGACACGGTGTCAGCTCAAGTGCCAGCCGAGATGCTGCAGCAGGCAATGAGCGGCTCGCAGATTTATTCGAAGACAGTTCCGCTGGCGCCGGGTACTTATCGCTTGAATATTGTCGCCAAAGACACCGTCGGCAACACGATGAACAACTTTGAAATGGCTCTGAATGTGCCGCACTATGACGAAGATCAGCTAGGAGCAAGCAGCGTCATTCTGGCAGATGAAATCGAGCGGGTGCCGACTAAGAGCATCGGCGCTGGGCCGTTTGTGATTCGTAGCACGAAGGTGAGGCCGCGGGTCGGCGACGTATTTAAGCAAAACGAATCGATGGGCATCTATGCGGAGTTTTATAACTTCGGCATGGATGAGAAGACGAAAAAGCCGGATGGAACCGTAGAGTATGAAGTGGTGGACGCTCAAAATAAGACAGTATTGAGACAGACTGACGACTTGGCTGCTATTCCGAACGCGTCCGCCTTCCTGGTTACGGTGGAGAGAAAGCTGCCGCTAAAACTATTGCCTCCGGGCAAGTACACGCTGAAGTTGAAGGTGACGGACAAGCTCAAGAACCAGAGCCTTACACCGTCTGCGCAATTTACGGTAACATCATAGATATCTTGGGTCGTTTGACCTCAAAACGCGAAAGGTCAAGTTTGAAGCTGGGTTTCGCGGGCGCACAATCTGTTACGGGGGCCTTAGTCATAGGGCTGCTGGCGATGTGTGGGCCCGCTGCCCCGGCAGATTTGTCGTTGGCCGTAACGGGCAATCTGCTGGGCGTTGTTACCGACGCCGCAGGCACCCCACAGATGGGTGCAACCATCCAACTTTTCAACAAATATGAGCGTGTCATCGCGAAGTCAATTACTTCGCCAGATGGCCGATTTGCGTTCGCCGCGCTTCCAATAGATGTCTATTCCGTGCGTGTGTCAGCCGCGACATTCCTACCGGCATCACGGGACAAGATCGCTATCAAACCGGGCGTCGACAGCATACTACACATCCACCTGGCAACGCTCCTGAGCAGCATCGAAGTGAATTACACGGTTCCGACTGCCGCAATGACCGATGACTGGAAGTGGGTGCTGCGGTCCTCGCCAGCAACCAGACCAGTCACGCGATTTTTACCGGAACTTGCGTCGGCGTCGACCAGCGGAGACCTAAATCCGCGGGTTTTTTCGGGAACCCATGCCGTGCTTTCCGTTTCAGGGGGCGATGGCGGATTGGTGGATTCGGATTCAACGCAAGCCGATTTTGGAACGGGGTTCGCACTTTCCACCAATCTTTTCGGCAAGAACCAGATTCAAGTGGGCGGCACGTTTGGCCAGAATGCGGTAGCGGGTCCGGCGGCAATGGGGCTTTGCGCCATTTATAGCCGGGATCAAGACAATCCGTTCGCTCCCGCGCCCGAGATTACACTCACGATGTCTCAGCTTGGCTCACTGGGTCCGACTATTCCCGGCACTCAAGTCGCTGGTTCCAGTGCGGCGCTTGGAAATGCGGCGGTAGTGCGTACGATGTCGCTCGGAATCTATGAAGTTGCCGACCCGCTGAGCAACGTACATCTGGAATACGGAATGACGGGTGAATCAGTCGAGTATTTACAGCATACGAGTCGAGTGAGCCCGTTCGCACGCATGACGGTTAATGGCGGGGCTGCGGGCACGATTGTCGCCGCTTACAGCGATGGGGGCCGCCCGGATGAGTTGACTGCTCACAGCAAAGGAGCAGCGGCAATGAGCGAGTTGGATAACGATGGCCGCGATCTTACCGACGCGCTTGGCGCACTCGCGCGCTTGCCACAGATATCCGAGCGCAACAGCCGGCTGGAGTTGCAGCGCACCAAGAGCTATGAGCTGGGCTATCGCCGAACGCACGGCAGAGCAACATATGCGGTGAGTGCCTTTTACGAAGCGGTTAGCAATGGCCGCATCAACGTGGCCGGCGATCTGTCGCCGCTCGACAGTGGAGATCTTTTCACGGACGGAGTTTCGGAGACGTCCACCTATAACGTAGGGAATTATCGCCGGAAGGGCTACATTGCTTCGGCAGACGAACGACTGGGCGACAACCTGGATATGGCCGTGGCCTATGGCAGGATGGGCGGATTTACAGCGAACAACGGACCGGTTGGACAAGGCTTAAATTCGCAGCAGCGCTTTCTTAGTGAAGACAACCGTAACGTCGCGGCTGCCAATGTTAACGGCAAATTACCGCTTACGGGCACCACGTTTACAGCAAGCTATGGATGGGTAGATTCGGGCACCGTCGTTCCCCGACACGTCTTTACCACTCAGAACGTGTATGTTTCGCCCGGATTGAATATTTACGTTCGGCAGCCGCTACCGTCTATTTTCGGAATGCCGGGCCGGATGGAAATCACAGCGGACCTGCGCAATTTGCTTGCGCAAGGTTACGTTCCGATTGCCGACGCAAACGGCGGCTCGCTTTTGGTCGTACAGGCACCCCGCGCCATACGGGGCGGCTTAAATTTCATCTTTTAATCGTTCCCGGATGTTTCGAAGTAAAAGCCCCTTGGGAGCCGTTACCGCGGTTGTTGTCGTTGTGTGCAGTGTCGCGGCGACTGATTTGGAACCGGTTGATTTGGCGGGAAAGCCGCAAGATCCACTGAAGTCAAATGCGGCGGCAACTGTTTTGCTGTTTGTGCGGACGGATTGCCCCATCACGAATCGGTATGCACCCGAATTGCAACGGCTGGCGAAAGAGTTTCAGACACGTTCCGTCGCGTTCTGGCTTGTTTACCCGGACCCGGATGAGGCGCCCAGTCACATAGAGGAACACGTTCGCGATTATGGATTTCCGGGGCGCCCTTTGCGCGACCCGCACCACGTGCTAGTTAAAGAAGCTCACGCTACGGTAGCACCGGAAGCGGCGGTATTCAACGGATCAGGCAAGTTGGTGTATCACGGGCGTATCGATGACCGGTACGTAGATATCGGCAAGACGCGTCCTGCTGCGCAAGTTCACGACTTGGAAGACGCCGTTAACGCCGTGCTGACCTCGAAGCCCATCGTGCACGCGCAGACGCGGGCAGTAGGTTGTTCGCTTGCGGATGTCGAGTGATCTGCCGGCTGTTTTTCGTCTGCCTTGCGATCGTCCCAATTGTACGCGCCGCCGCTCAATCTGAGACGCCCACGTTCGCGCACGACATAGCATCCGTCGTGTATGAGAACTGTACCGCTTGCCACCATGCCGGCGGATCAGGCCCGTTTCCGCTAACGTCCTACGAAGACGTCAAAAAGCATGCCCGACAAATTGCAGCGGTGACGAGCGCGCATTACATGCCTCCGTGGAAGGCTGAGAAAGGATATGGCGATTTTCAGGACGAACGGCGACTAACGCAGGAACAGATTCGCTTAATTGGCCGATGGGTGGAAACAGGAGCGCCCGAAGGCACGCAGTCTGAGACGCCTTCCGCGCCGCGTTTCGACGACGGTTGGCAATTGGGCAAGCCGGATCTGGTGCTGCAAGCGCCACGCGGCCTCAGGCTCCCGGCGAGCGGGCCCGACGTTTTCTGGAATTTTATTTTTAAGCCGGACTTGAAGGCGACACGTTATGTGCGCGCTATGGAAATCAGACCGAACGGAACTGCCGGCGCGCGAAATGTGCATCACGCGAATTTGATTATTGATCGAATGGGAAATCTCGCGCGGGCGAAAGCGGATCTAATTAATGGCTTTCCCGGAATGGATTTGGAGATCAGTCAGAATCCGTTCGATCCGACGAGCCATTTTTTGTTCTGGAAAGCGGGCACAATTCCTACGCCGGAACCGGAGGGCATGTCGTGGCGATTAGATCCGGACAATCTGCTTATTCTGAATACGCATTTGCAAGCATCGGGCAAACCGGAAACCGTGCGGCCTGAGATCGGACTTTACTTTACAGACAAGCCGCCTACACGTTTTCCGTTGATCCTCGAACTCGAAGACGACAATGCACTGAACATTCCGCCCGGCGCAAAGAATTTTCCTGCCTCTGACGATTTCCGGATGCCAGTGGATGTGGACGTCCTGGCAATTTATCCGCATGCCCACTACTTGGGCAAGCTGCTAGAAGCTTATGCAACGCTTCCGGATGGCGCGCGTAAATGGCTGATCCGCATTCCCGAGTGGGATCCCGACTGGCAGGCAGTGTACCGCTATCGAGAACCGGTATTTCTGCCAAAGGGCTCGATCATTTCGATGCGATACTTCTACGACAACTCAGCTAGAAATCCGCGGAATCCGAATCACCCACCCAAGCGAGTTCGAGCAGGCAATCAGGCAACGGACGAAATGAGCCACCTCTGGCTGCAGGTTCTTCCGCGAGGGACTGGCGACCGCCGCCGCGAGATTCAGGAAGCGTTGGTTCGTCATCGGCTGTCGAGGCATCCAGGTGATTTTTCGGCTCATCTGAACTTGGGAGCGATTCTGATGTCACGACTCGACATGCAAGGTGCGGTGACTGCATTAAAAGAAGCGGTACAAATCGATCCCAGACGGCCGGAGGCGCACGACATGCTCGGATCGGCAATGCAGAGCCTGGGATTTGGCACAGAAGCGATGCAGCAATTCCAGCTTGCATTACGAGCAGATCCCGATTACATCAATGCGCGCTACGATTTGGCCAAGGCCTTGGCGCGCGAGGGAAAGTTTGACGAAGCAGTTTCACAGTTCGAACGCGTCGCCCATGATTTTCCAAACAGCGCCCGCATTCAGGATGAGTATGGAGTTCTGCTGGCGCGGAGCGGGCGTACCGCTGAAGCATTAAAACAATTCGACGCGGCGCTGGCGTTAGATCCTGGATTTGCGGATGCCCGCATGAACCGTGAGGAACTTGCGAAGCAGATGGGCCAGCGCTAAACGGCCGGTTCCGCCGCTTACGGCGAAGGTATGGTTACTTGAACCTCGGTTGAATAGCCGCTTTCAACACCGACGTTATTCACAGCCGTCACCACATAAAAGTACGTTTGACCACCCTGAACTGAGGAGTCGGTATATCCAGTGCCCGCATCTAGAGAGCCACTTAACCTTGTATAGGGGCCGCCCGAGGTACTTCCGCGATAGACGTAGTATCCAATTACATTCGGCGAACTGCTGACCATCCAATTAAGGGTTACGCTGTGCACCGGCGGTCCTGAAGCGGGTACCGTCCAAGTGCCAATCTGCTGCCACGCTCCTTCGACGTAAGATGTATTCACCCTATTGGCGTAGACGTTCTGTGTCCCTGCAAATGAAGAGTTAAATGTAATCGTCACGCTAATGGCGACTGTGTTTCCCAGCACTGCGACGGAAGCATTCGATACAGGTACGCTGCACTGGCTATTGGATAGCACGCCAGAGCTACCGGGGGTCGCGGACTGATTCACTGCATTACCCTGATCGTTGGTGATGCTCAGCGTATTTGAAGGTTGATCGTAAAACAGATAACAAGATCCGCTTCCGGTGAACGAATTATTGAAAAAAAAGTGTTCCTGCACCTGATTTGTGCTGGTGTAATTGAACGCAAATGTTTGGGTTGTGCCGCTACCGAAGGACGGCGTCATGGTGATTGAATCATTTACGACTGCTGGTACCGTCCAGGTTCCGATCTGCTGCCAAGTTCCTTCGACGTAAGATGCATTCGCGATATTGGCGTAGATATTGTGCGCGCCGGCAAATGAAGCGTTAAAAGTAATCGTTACGCGAAGATTTACCGTGTTGCCCGATATCGAAGCGGAAGCGCTGCCCGCGGGCACGCTGCACTGGCTATTCGATAGCACGCCGGAGCTACCGAGTGCCGCGGACTGACTCACCGCATCACCCTGATCGTTAGCGATTTCCAGGGTATTTGAGGGTTGATCGTAAATCAGGTAACACGATCCATTTCCCGTCAGCGAATTACTGAAAAAAACATGATCCTGTGCCTGACTTGTGCTGGTGTAACTGAACGCAAACGTCTGTGTTATGCCGCTTCCAGCCGAGGGAGTCGCAGTAATTGAATTATCTACAGTTGCCGGCACCGTCCAAGTGCCAATCTGCTGCCAATTTCCTTCAACGTAAGAGGTATTTGCAATATTTGCATAAATGTTTTGAGCACCGGCAAACGAAGCGCTGAATGTAATTGTGACGCCGATGTTCACCGTACTTCCCGATATCTGAACCGAAGCACTCGAAGCAGGCACGCTACATTGACTGCTCGATAATACGCCGGGGGCACCCGGTGTCGCCGACTGGCTGACGGCGGTTCCCTGATCATTCACCATGTAGAGCGTATTCGAAGGCTGATCGTAAATGAGGTAGCATGCCCCATTTCCTGTTAGCGAATTATTGAAAAAAAAGTGTTGCTGCGCCTGGTTCCCGCTAGTGTAACTAAATGTAAAGCTCTGTGTTACGCCGCTTCCAAACGAGGGGCTTACTGCCATCGAATCGCCCGCATCGTCGGGAGTTACGGAAACGGAGGTACCCGCCGAAACAGCCTCTCCGTTAAGGTCTACCGAGTTAAGAAGTCTCGGGATGTTAGGTTTCTGTGCTGCACTGAGTATGGCGGAGGTAAACACCGCCAAGACGATTCCACGAGCACACGTATGGGACGGAAATGCTTTTGGAATAGCCGCCCTAACGAAGAATTTCGCTGCCATCACCTTGCCCTCCCGCCAAAATTTGGGGTTTTCCCGTCATCTAAGGCCGTTTCGCGTACTTCCACCCGCTTCTTCTCAGCGGGTGGAAAAACTGTACGTCGTAGTCTTTCCTCTCAAAGTGCAATTTGATCTGCTTATGGGCGAAGAGGTTTCACACGCAGTTAGAAAAAAAATTTATGCAAGAATGAGCAAGGCCCGACGGGAGAGGGGTGAAATCAAAGCGACGGAGTCGATATTCAAGGCGACCGCCGCCCAGGAGGTCAAGTTAATTCCGACTGTTCGCGTAGATCGCTGAAATTGCGAACATTGGGCGTAGCTCCGCTCTACCGCCGAGCTTGCGGCGACGTTGTGCCGTAGCGCTTCAATATAACCCAACGCGCGCTATTCTGACCATTTGCAGATGAATCGCTTTTTTCTCATTCTTGCTTTGGCGGCCAGCGCGTTTGCGCACGATTCGACCGAACTCTGGGCGGGCGCTAAATACGATCCTGCCGTGCCCACTGAGAAATCCGTTCTGGGTCATGAACCCGGTGAACGAATCTCTTCGCCTGCGGAAATCGTGAAGTACATGCAGACGCTGGCGGCGGCTGCGCCGACTCGGATGAAGGTATTCGAATATGGCGAGACCTGGGAACACCGCAAGCTGATCTATGCTGTCATCGGCTCAGAGACAAATATCGGCCGTTTGCCAGAGATTCAGGCGGATATGATGCGGCTTGCAGATCCGCGGAAGACAAATGCCGCTGAAGCCAAACAGGCGATAGCAAAGTTGCCGGCGTTGGTGTGGCTGGCGTATGGCGTGCACGGGAACGAAATCTCGTCGCCGGATTCGGCGCTCATGACCGCGTATCACCTGCTTGCCTCGAAGGACGACAAGTTGGTTGACGAGATCCTTGCAAAGGACGTAATTCTGATTGATCCACTCCAAAATCCGGATGGACGCAATCGCTTCGTTCACGACTTTGAGGTTGCCGAGGGCTTGCGGCCGGATGCGAACCAACTCGCGGCGGAGCACAATGAGCCCTGGCCAGGCGGCCGGACGAACCACTATTACTTCGACATGAACCGCGACTGGTTTGCCATGACCCAACCTGAAACGCGGGGACGCATCGCCGCGGTTCGCCAATGGCTGCCTTTAGTTTTTGTCGATCTGCACGAGATGGGGTCCGATTCGACATACTACTTCGCGCCGGAAGCAAATCCTTACAATCCCTACATCACCGATACGCAGAAGAACAGTCTGGAGTGGTTCGGCAAAAACAACGCTCGCTATTTCGATCAACTTGGATTTAGTTATTTCACCAAGGAAGGCTACGACGAGTTCTATCCGGGTTACGGCGCGAGCTGGCCGCTGTATTACGGAAGCATCGGCATGACTTACGAACAAGCGTCTACACGCGGATTGATCGTGAGAAAAGCGGATAACACTGTCTTCACGTACCGTGACACCGTGCAGAAGCACTTCATCACTTCAATTTCGACGGCGGAAACGGCCGCTCGCAATCGCGAAAAGCTGCTCGAGAATTTTTATCAATATCGGAAAGAGTCAATCGAAGAAGGCTCCAAAGGCCCCATTCGCGAGTACATTCTGGTTCGCGAAGGCAATGTCAGCGAAGTAGATAAGCTGGCGGCCAACCTGGCCGACCAGGGCATTGAAATCAAGCGCGCCACGGCGACGTTTCAGAATGGCGGAAAGTCGTATCCCGAAGGCAGCTACATCATCGATTTTGCTCAGCCATCGTTCCGATTACTTCGTGCGCTCCTCGATACGCAAGTTTCGATGAAGCCGGAGTTTCTGGCGGGCGAAGAACACCGGCGGCTGACCCGGCAGGCAAGTGAAATGTACGATGTGACGGCCTGGTCGCTTCCGTTGCAATGCGGCATTAGGGCCGAAGGAGTAGCACAGCTATCAACAGGCAGTTTCGAGGCTTTGCCCAATAATTACACGCGTCCTGGCAGTGTAATCGGCGGAACACCCGAAGTGGCCTATCTAGTGCCATGGGGCATTTCGGCGTCCGTGCGCCTGTTGAGTGGCGCGCTTCAGCAGGGATTACGCGTCGCAACGACGGACCGGAGTTTCACACAGAACGGCCATAGCTATCCCAGCGGGACGTTGATTATCAAAACCAAGGAGAATCCCGGGAATCTTCCGGAGACGATGAGCAAACTTGCTGCATCGAGCGGGGCGGATGTCTACACAACCAACACTGCTTGGATGGACGCGGGACCAAATTTCGGAAGCCGATATGTTTCCTACATTCCAACCGACATGAAGATTGCTATGGCATGGGACCGCCCGACTTCGGCAAGCGCGGCAGGAGCAGCACGTTACGTTCTGGAGCGGCAGTATGGATATCCGGTTACAGCGATTCGAACGCAGCAGCTAGCAAATGCGGACTTGAGTCAGTTCAAGACGATTCTGCTGCCGGACGGCGGCTTCGGCGAAGGCTATGAGGCGGTTTTGGGTGCAAATGGCGACCGTCGTTTGCGTGATTGGGTCGAAAGCGGCGGCACACTGGTCGCACTAGGGCCAGGAGCGGTGTCGTATCTCGCAGACCGGCGCGTCGGCATGCTGGCCCTATCGCAAGAGAATGCGGCGCACGAATCCGAGCGCGCCACGCCTGCGGCGGGTCAGGCAACAGGAAAAGCGGCAGCACGAACGAACGGTGGCGCGGCGGAAGGGGAGCAGACAGCCCAGCCGCAATCCAACCGTGTTCCGGGTAAGCTCTTAACTTCCGAAAAAGATTTCGATAAAGCGATCACGGCGGATGCGGAGCTGCCCGATTCATTGCACGGCGTGCTTCTACGGGCGAAAGTAAATCAAGAAAGTTGGGTGACGGCAGGAGTTCCCGAGACGGTGAATGTGCTTGTGACCGGACGCACCATCTTCTCGCCCATCAAGATGGATCGGGGGCTCAACGCGGTTTACTATGAAGGACCGGATCAAATTCTGGCAAGTGGTTTCATGTGGGAGCCAAATCGCAAACAACTTGCTTACAAGCCGTTCCTGGTTGTGCAGCGTGCAGGCCGTGGAAACATAGTGGCGTTCACTGCCGATCCAAATTTTCGTGGCTATATGGACGGTTTGAACGTGCTTTTTCTGAATGCCGTGTTTCGCGGACCGGCTCATACCGGCTCCGGCGGCGGCTTTGGCGAAGAACAATAGGCGCTACTGCGAATCCGCGCTGACAGCGCCCTGCTTTTCGATGTAGGGAATGCCGTGCTCCATCCAATCAGGCTCAGGAGCGCCTTTCAAATAATAGTCAAAGAATTGCTGCAAGCGCATGGCGTAGTCTTTCTGATCGGGGCGACGGCGTAAGCCGTGCGGCTCGCCATTGTACGTGAACATATACACTTCCTTGCCTAAGCGCCGTAGAGCCAAGTAGTATTCGATGCCTTGATACCACGGCACGGCGTCGTCGGCATCGTTGTGAATCATCAGCAACGGAGTGTTGACACGGTCGGCAGCGAAGATCGGTGAATTCTCGATATAGCGCAACGGATACTCCCATATACTGCCGCCGATGCGGCTTTGGGTGCGCTCGTATTGAAACTGCCGCGGAATGCCAGGACCCCAGCGGATGCCATCGTAGGCGCTGATCATGTCGGCGACAGGCGCGCCCGCCGCGGCTGCTCGAAAACGATTCGTACGAGTCACCATGTAGGCAATCTGATATCCGCCCCAACTATGTCCTTGAATACCGATCGCTTTCTCGTTGACGAATCCCCGGTCGACGACCTCTTGAATGGCCGGGAGCACACAGTTCAGCGCGCTCTGACCGGGGAATCCGATCTTATAAGCAATATCGGGCTCTAACACCAGATACCCGTTACTGACGTAATAGCTAACATTAATGGTGTGCATCGGGCGCGGCTCGACGTAGTTGTGGACGCCCTGCGAAAGCCGCTCGTAGATGTATACAAGAAGCGGGTATTTCTTTTGCGGATCGAAATTCTCGGGCTTGTAGAGAGTGCCTTTCAACGACACGCCATCGGCGCTCTTGAAATGAATCAATTCGGCTGTGCCCCAAAGAACGCCTGCCTGCTGGGGATTGGCATCGCTGACCTTGCGCAACTCGCGAAAGGTTCCGTCAGTAATTAGCAGATCTGGACACTCCCTGAAGGTAGAACCTGCCAGTACATATACATCAGCGTCACGCGCTTTGGCGGGCAATGTGAAATTCTTCGCGGCCATAACAAGTTTCGACGGCGCTTCGGCAGCATCAATGGTGGTGCGATAGAAGCCGCTGTCGTAAGTCTCGTCATTCTCAGCGCGCAACAGAAGGGGCTTTGTCGAATCGATCGAACGGTCCGCAGGATCGTCGCGATCGTACTTAACTATGCGAAAAGCGATGCGCCTCGCCCGGCCAGTTCCTTGTGTAAGATCATCGCATCCGCCACTTGGTTTACAGCGCCAAATATCGAATCGATCATAAAGAAGAACGTACTGTCCGTCTTTCGTCCAACCCCCGGTGCCATAAGCGGTGGGATTACCGGGTGAATCGTAGTCTTCGCGGCCAAAAGACACGTTCAAACTTTTCGTTAGGTTCGTCACGCTGCCGCCTGGCACTGACACAGTGACCCAGTCTTTCCCGTTGTAGTAGATCGCGTACTTCGAATCTGGCGACCAAGTCAGGCGACCGGGATGCTTTTTAAGGACGAGGGTCCGCTTGCCGTTAGCAGTGTCAACTATATAAGCATCTTCATACCGTTCGTCGAACTCTTGCATACGCCGATATGCGCGATCGTCGCCGCCCATTGCGTACCGCCCGTCGTCACTGGGTGCGATTTCATTCATGCTCAGATCGGCAAGCTGCGTGAATTGCTTTGAGTTGAAATCGTACGCCGCGCGGTAGGAGCGATCCCTTTCAACAGCCGCGCGCACTTTTTGCATCGGCTGAATGTAATCGTCTTTCCATGACCACAGATCGACCGAGACCCGCTCATCGGGTGGAGTATTATCTCGAACCATTTCAGCGTGCGGCCGCGGTGCAGTTCCGAAGAATACGCGGTCTCCTTTTTTGGAGAACGTCAGAGTCGCCTTATCTGAAATGACCCAATCGGAAGGAAAGCCCGGCGAATTCGATGAAGCCAATTCTGTGGCACCCGTGGATTCACCGTCCCATCCGTAAAGCTTGAATCGAGATTGCCTGGCCCCGGCGTCATCGCGGTCACTGACAAAAGCTAGGCGCGTCTGCCCCTCGTCCCAGGCGAGCTTTTCATATTTGCCTTTGCCCGTAAGCAACGCTTGAGGATCCCCGGTGACGCTTGTTTTCACAGCGTAAACGCCATTCGTGTCACCTTTGCGGGAATACACCGCATAGACCAGAGTTTTTCCGTCTTTTGTTAGGGCATATTCGGAGACGTCGGTGAATTTGCGCTCCTCGCCACTGTTTAGATTTCGCAGGACAAGGTCACCGGTCTCTATCCGGCGGGCTTTTGACGATGCCTCCGGAGATGAGCTCTCAGCGGGCTTGTTGGCTACAGGAGTTTCGGCAGCAATTTTTTCGGGCGCTTGCCAATATGCCACGAATCCGTTGCCTTTCACGGGCAATTGAAAATTGCGAACGCGCGGTGCGCGGAATACCTTTGACGAAATCAAATCCACGATAATCAGGTCGCCGCGCGGCATATCCTCCGGTTTGCGTTTTTCGCGCTTGGCCTTCTCGATTTCCGCATGCGACCCGAATGACGAGACCACCAGAGTGCGGCTATCTTCGGAAAACTTTACTGCAATGCCGGGTGGAGGTGGCGGCGCCTCTTCTGTTTGCGGGTTGGCGTAACTTGCGGGCGGGGGCGGCGGCAATTCGCCGATGGGCTGGTGAATCTCCTTGCCTGTAATCAGATTGCGGACAACCACTTCCCCATCGCCTTCCTGGGGAAACAGCGCGTAAGCGAGGAAATGACCGTCATTTGAAAGCTGCTGGTTTTGAATGTGCCGCCAACCGTCATAATCGGCGTGTGTGAGAGGCCGCTTGGCCGCTCCGAGAGGCAGAATGCAAATGAGGGCGAGCGCGATTCGTCGAAGCATTGCTGCAATTGTAGCTTCAAGAAACGTGCTTAGGATGCAGGCAGCGGTTGGGTGAGCGGCTGAAGCGATACGAGGCGGATAGAAATGAGCACCGCCACTGCTAATAAAACTCCGGTGAAGGCTGCTACGCCTGGCCATTGGCGATCGTGCCAGAAGAGCCCGCCCGTGGAACCGACGATGCTCGATCCCAGGTAATAGAAGAAGAGATAGAGCGACGAGGCTTGCGCCTTTGAATGCCGGGCCCGCGTGCCCACCCATGTGCTGACAACCGAATGTGAGCCGAAAAAGCCGAAGGTAAAAAGCGCAATGCCGAGAATGATGACAAAAAGCGTCGGAGCGAGGGTAATTGCCAAGCCGGAAAGCATCAGCGTGATGGTGACCCAAAGCACCTTGCGGCGGCCCACATGTCCCGCGAGGTTGCCCACCCATGCAGAGCCTACCGCGCCCACCAGATAGACCGTGAAGATCAGTCCAATCTGGCTTTGGTTCAGTCCGTAAGGCGAAGCAATCAAGCGAAAGCCGATGTAGTTGTAGAGCGTGACAAAGGCGCCCATGAGAAGGAAGCCTTCGAAATAAAGCCAGCGCAGACCGAAATCGCTGAAGTGTTCCAACATCAGGCGAAGGAGCTTTGAAATTACCAACGGGTGCCGCACAAAGTGTGCAGATTGCGGCAGGCTGCGCCAGAAGATCAGAGCCGAGATCAACCCCAGGATGCCCATTACGCCGATGGCGAACCGCCATGAGACGGCGTCTGTGAGCACCCCGACGATAAGCCGGCCAGACATACCGCCAATCGCGGTGCCACCGATATACAGTCCCATGGCCAGGCCGATAGCGCTTGAGTCCATTTCTTCGCTCAAATAAGCCATTGCGACGGATGGCAATCCGCTGAACGCAATTCCTTCAAGCGCGCGAATAATAAGAAATCCAGACCAGCTTGGAATGAACGCGGAGAGAAACGTCAATCCGGCAGATGCAAAAAGAGAAATCACCATCATTGGCTTTCTGCCCCATGCCTCCGATAACGCGCCGGCAAACAGGATGGAGATGGCCACCGCGCCAGTGGTGAGTGAGATGGAAAGACTAGTCACTGCCGCGGTGACGTGAAATTCCCGCGCGAACAGCGGCATGAGAGGCTGAAGGCAGTACATCAACGCGAATGTAGAGAAGCCAGCCGCAAAGAGCGCCAGATTGGTTCGATGAAATGCCGCCGTTCCTCGCCGAACCTTTGCCGCAGCAGGCGGCGTCATCTGCTCCATTTATCTCAGAGTAAGATGTGACAAAGCATGAGGCCCCAACTTCAAACAAGAATCTTTCTCAGCATGGTGTTGGCCGCAGTGTTCATGTCGCCGACGTTCCCCAACGGCCGGACTCAAACGCAAGCAGGAAGTGTTGCCGGGAAATGGCACTTCGCCTTGGATACCGAAGGCGGCCTGAGGGAAGTGGATGCCACGTTGCGGCAGGACGGCGACAAGGTAACAGGCAAGTGGGGAGACAAGGACGATGTGAAGGGTACATTTGCCGATGGGAAGCTGTCGCTGTCCTTTACCATCAATTCTGAAGAAGCGGGGCCGGGAACGCTCAAGCTCGATGGCACCCTGGCGGGTGATGCTCTAACTGGCACTTGGTCATTTCAGACCTACGACGGCAGCTTCAAAGCCACAAGATCAAAAAGCGCTAGTTAAGCCGGCGTTCGAACCAGGGCATCGTGATTACGGTTCGCCGGATGACGATATAGTATCGCGCATATATGTAAGTAATTTAGGTATGATAATTGTCAGTTATTTAGGTACCCAGCATGAGCCGTCCTTCGGACTTAATTCAGGGAACGTTAGATCTTCTGATTTTGAGGACGATTTCCATCGAGCCGAAGCATGGTTGGGCCATCGCAAAACGCATTCAGCAAGTTAGCGACGACGTTCTGCAAGTGACGCAGGGTGCACTGTATCCCGCCCTGCACCGTCTGGAGCAGCAGGGTTGGATTTCATCCAACTGGCAACTGACCGATACCGGCCGCGAGGCGAAATTCTATCGGCTTACGAAAGCCGGTGCCGCACAACTGAAGAAGGAACTCGCCCAATGGGAACGCTTATCGAATGCCATAGGGCTTGTGATCCGGACGGCTTAGTCCTATGAGCAGGCGTTGGTTGAGTATTTTGCACCTGCGAGCACGTTCCCTGTTCCGCCGCAATGATGTGGAACGTGACCTCGAAAAGGAATTGCAGTTCCACTTGGACCAGGAGATTGAGGAAGCGCGTGCGCGCGGACTATCGCTGAATGATGCGCGCAATGTAGCGCTTCGAAGAATCGGCAGAATCGCCCAGATAGAGGAGGAATGTCGTGACATGCGCAAAACAAGTTTTCTCGAAAATCTAAGCCAGGACGCGCGTTTTGCCGTGCGCACGATGCTAAAGAACGGCGGATTCACTATCGTGATGGCGTTGACGCTGGCGCTCAGCATTGGAGCTACCAGCGCTATCGTAAGCGTTGTCGAGGGTGTGCTGCTGCGGTCGTTGCCTTATCGGAATCCGCAAGCGCTTGTGAGGATTTTCACCAACAGTCATCACTGGCCGAAATTTCCCCTCAACCCGAACGACTTTCGAGATTTTCGCGCCCGTTTACATTCGTTTGAATCGCTGGCTGCTTATACGCGCAACGATCTCCAACTTGCGGCCGACGGCGAGGCCACTCGGTTTTCCGGTTTTTCGGTTACCGCTGGATTCTTTAACGTTCTAGGCTTGAAACCTGCTATAGGACGCGATTTTAATCGGAATGATGAGTTTCCAGGCAAGGGCCACGTCGTCATTGTCAGTGACAGGATCTGGCGCACGAGATTGGGAGCGCGACGTGATGTGCTTGGACAGAAAATTATTCTGAATGCCGTGCCATATACGGTTGTCGGAGTAATGCCGCCCGGCGTGCAACATCCCGGCAATATGTATCATGCCGTCGCCTATGGCGACACAGTCGACGTTTGGACGCCGTTCACTTCCTTCGGCGATCCGAAGGACCGTGGGTCTCACTATCTGGATGCGATCGCGCGTCTCCGACCAGGTGTAACGGCGGCACAGGCGCAAGGCGAGATGAACTCTGCAATGCAGCAGCTCGCGCGCGAGCACCCCGACGGCGACAGCGGATGGAATGTCTTAGTAATTCCTCTCGATAAAGAGATTGTCGGGCGCAGTGAGCGCTTACTGTTAGTGCTCCTTGGAGCAGTGGTGTTGGTGCTTCTGCTGGCCTGTGTCAATGCCGCCAATCTTCTGCTGGCTCGTGCGACGGCGCGACAGCGAGAAATTGCAGTGCGGGTCGCGGTGGGAGCCCGCCGACTCCGATTGATTCAGCAGATGCTGACGGAAAGTGCGCTGCTGGCCATCGCTGGAGCTGCGCTCGGCACGCTACTTGCTTGGGCAGGTGTAAAGGTGCTGATTAAGTTATTGCCGGCCGATTTTCCGCGCAGTGGCGATATTCGCCTGGATGCGCCCGTGTTTGCCTTTACAGTATTTCTCGCCATCGCTACTGGAATTGTCTTCGGCATTATTCCGGCCTTGCAAGGCACGCGCACAGACTTGCGTGCATCGTTGCATGAAAGCGGCCGGAGTGCCACTGCTAGCCACGGCACGCTGCGGCTGCGAAGCAGTCTCGTGATCGGCGAAGTCACATTGGCATGCGTGCTGCTAATTGGTACCGGTCTTATGGTGCGTAGTTTCGTCAACTTACTGCGAACGAACCCGGGCTTTCGGCCCGAGCATGTATTGACCGCGAGCATCTCACTTCCAGAGGCAACTTATAAAAACTCGAAAGCTGGGGTAAGCTTTTACGATCGGCTACTTACGCAACTCCGAACTGCGCCGGGAGTTATTGCCGCAGGCGCCGGATCGGACCTGCCTTGGACGGGTTGGGACGAGAATGTTGGCGGCTTTCATATACAAGGTGAAACGCCTCCTCCACGCGACGAATTTCACGCTCGTTATCACGAGGCGACGGTTGGATACTTTAGAGCGCTCGGCGTCTCGCTGGTGCGTGGCCGAATGTTCGCTGAGCACGACACTGCAAATGCTCCTCCCGTTGTCGTCATCAATGAAGCCATGGCGCATTACTGGAAGCGTGGTGATGCACTTGGTGGAAAAATGACGTTCAGCGACCATCCAAAAGATAAAGATTGGATGACGGTAGTGGGCGTTATCGGGGACATAAAAGATACGCCGAAGAATGCGGGCGCTGAACCCGCGTTCTGGTGGCCAATGGAGCAAGAGCCATTCCCATTATCGGCTAACTCCTCTGTTGCAATTCGTTCTAACGAAGATGCCGCGCTTGTAGCAAGGCACCTTCGCAGCACAGTGCGTCAACTCGACGCGAGTCTCGCAATCGCGGACGTACGCACCCTGGAGACGGTTGCGAACGGACCCTATGCGACGCCGCGCTTCGCGTTAGTTCTTGTGGCGCTCTTCGCAGTTCTGGCCCTTGGCCTCGCAGCCATAGGGACATACGGCGTGATTGCTTATTCCGTGAATCAACGCATTCATGAATTTGGTGTGCGAATGGCGCTCGGCGCAAAACCATCGGACGTCGTTCGCAGCGTTCTCGCGAATGGCATCAAATTAGCGCTCACCGGAACCGCGTTAGGCGTACTGTTGGGTCTTGGATTATCGAGATTTCTCGGCACTTTGCTATATGAAGTGCGTGCGGCGGACCCATTTGCAATCGGAGCGACTTGCGTAATCGCAATGGCAATCGCCGCTTTCGCCTGCTATATGCCGGCAAAGCGCGCTACGCGCGTAGATCCAATGAGCGCACTTCGCGCGGACTAGCAAGTTGACTGCGTGACCGGAGTGGCTTTTTGCCTATTTACTGGGGCGGCGGTTGCGGCTTGGTCTGCGCGTTTGCCTGGTCTATCTTCAGCAGAATCGCTTTCAACGAATCGGCGTTTGTCGCATTCGGCGACAACTTCAAATAAGTGCGCAAATGCGTGGCCGCTTCGGTGTAATTGCCCTTCTCCAACTGAAGCTGCGCCATCAGGTTTTCCGCCTCTGGGAAGTGGTGTTGCGTGTCCAATTTAAGAAGCTCCGCATCGCTTTTTTCCGCTTCCGCGGGCTTGTGCAATTGGTAATTTGCCAGCGCGTTGTACCAGAACGACGTTGGAAACTCCACCGGGTTCATGTCGATCACATGCTTGCTATAGTCCGCTGATTCGTCCCACTTGCCATCCTGCGCGGACAGAAACGCCAGCCGGTCGTAGGGGCTGAGGAATTTGCTGTCGGCGGTTGAAGCTGCCAGATAAGACTTACGCGCCAAATCCCTTTTGCCTTCCTGCTGCTGCACTTGCCCAAGCGCATACCAGGCAAGTGCATATTTAGGATAGAGATCGGTGGCTTCGCCTAAATCTTTCTCAGCTTCGTCCAGCTTGCCCTTTTGCGCCTGCTGCAATCCCTTCTGATAAGCCTTCTGCGCGTGCTTGGGGGCGAGTTCGGAAGTCACGCTGATCGTCGATCCCTTCACATTCACCAGCCTGTGAAGTACGATGGTTCCCACATCCGGGTCATCCAAGGAGCGCCGCGTCGAAAGGTCGACCACGTCGGAACGAAATCCAGGATAAGACGCGCGCAGTTCGCAATTCCAAAGCGGGTTTGTTTGGTTGTTGGACGACATTCCCGTCATGCCGCCGAAGCCGGAGGGCGAAGATCCCAGGCGTCCACCCGGGCTACCGAAAGGATCGCCCGGCGAATCCGACGCATCCGCAAAGGCCATAGGATTCTGACCCACTTGAAATGAAAACCGTCCTTTGCTGTCCGTGTGGGCTTCGGTGCGAGAGGAGCCGCCACACACACGCTCGATTCGAATATCCGGATTCGTTTGAGAACCGTCATCGAACATAACCTTACCGGAAAGAAAAATCGGCCGGGTCATGCTTGGACTGGTGGTAGTGGAAGGCGTATTGCCTATGTTCGGAGTGGGGTTAGTGGGAACGTTACCGCGAGAAGCGGAACCCGAACCTGCATTGCCCGCGCCAGACGAGCTAGGGCTGCCTCCCTTTTGAGCGAAGGCAGGCGGGATAACAAGTAAAACAGCTATTGCCGGCACTGCTGAAAGGAGACGGCAGTCGATCCAAAAACGTCGCATGGATCCTCCCAAAGTTGGTTTGAGTATCTCACATTCGCAACCACTCGGAACGGCGGCCTCCGGCGATGGGCGCCGCCGTAAATTTGCTTCAGTTGTTGCGAATTTCCCGATAATACGCGATTAGGTCCAGATTCTCGGGCTTGATGGAAAGCTGGCGCAGCATCGCCGTCAGTTGGCCCCTATGATGAGTGCCGTGATTCACAACGTGCAATACCATCTGCCAAATCGGCGTTTGATAAGGCACACCGCTGAACGTTTTGTAGGAAAGCTCCCGCTGCCATTCGTCTTCCCCAAGACCTTCCGCAAATGCAAGAATTTTGTCCTGGACGGGAAGCCAAGCATCCCGGAGTTCGAATGTGCAACCGGGAGCCGAGTAGTCCGCCGGCGTTCCGGACGGCAAGCCCAACAGCCGGTTGAGCCATACCGAATCGGCCTGATAAAGATGCGCAATCGTACCGTAAATGCTACCGAATGAAACGTTCAGATCTTGCGCTAATTGATCGGCCGATAGCTCCAGGCATTTAGAAAGCACTCGCTCCGTTGCCCATTTGTGATACCGCAGATGCGTGCAACCAATTTCACAGAACTTCACGTTTACCTTTATCTCACTCCCCTCGCACATCGCATCATCACGTACTCTGACCGCCGCCGTGAAGAGCCACCAGAACTAATCCGGCAACTACAAGGCACGTTGCTATGGCTTTCATAACCATCGCTCTTCCCTGAAAGTTCTCGCGGAACCAGGATGGCTTATACCGGGTCACCAGATACGCTCCGATGAAGATGATGACGTAGCGAACGCCCGATATCGATTGAACCAATGACGGATGGGCTCGGCTGACTGCAAAAACAACCAAGAACGAGCCTACGCCGGCGACGAAACGGTTCACCATGTACCAGAATTTTCGTTTCGGCGGGGCCTCTTCTGAATGCTGAAACACTTGTCTGCGCCAGGACGGCGGTATTAGAAGGGCCATTGAGCCGAAAAAAGTTCCAAGCGTAAAGAAAACGTAGGCGCTCACAAAATTCGTCCCGTTGAAGGCGATTTTCTGGAGCACATTCATCAACCCGAAGCCGATGGCGGCCAGCGCAATCCGCGGCGCCATCTTGCGTAACGGCGCTCGCTCTGCAAAGAACATTAGAAATCCTCCAGCGGTTAACAGCAAAAAGCCAGGCCACTCCCCGCCCGCTGGAGTTTTTAGCAGCCACAGTGCGAATAATGCTGTAGCGACGGGAGCGAAGCCGCCCATTGCCGCCAGTTCGTCAGACGCTTCTCCCGATTTCAGCGCTGAGTAGTAAAAAAATGATGCGATCAGATCCAGTAAGCCGGCCGCGAATGCCAAGCCGGCAATGCGAAGCTGCGGCATGTGGAATCCGAGACCCAGCAGCACCAGGCCAAAAATGCTGATCGCTCCGAGCCAGAACACGTACGAGAGCAGATTTTGCGTGCCAGGTTTTTTTAGCAGGACTTTGTCCCACAGCAACGATATGCCGATAAGCGCGTGGGCGACGATCGCCAGAAAAGCACCGTTGAGCGCAAGAGCCTTCAGTGTGTTCATGCGGAAGCATAGTGCATATTACGAGGCACAATGACCGTTTGTATAGACAATATCGAAGCCAATAGACAGCACACGTGCTACTGCGAGTTGATCCGAACGCTCATTGCCGCCAGAGTTGGAGCTAGGGAAACGTATGAGAGCACTCTGTTGGTATGGCAAAGAAGACGTTCGAGTTGAAACCGTGCCCGATCCTCAAATATTGGATCCGGGCGACGTAATCATTGAGATCACGTCAACCGCTATCTGCGGTTCCGACCTCCACTTGTACGACGGCTTCGTGCCAACCATGAAAGAAGGGGACGTCTTGGGACACGAGCCCATGGGAATCGTGGTGGCAGCCGGCAAGAGCGTTACCAAACTTAAAGTAGGCGATCGCGTCGTTGTTCCATTTACCATAGCTTGCGGCCAGTGTTTCTTCTGCAAGAAAAGTCTTTACTCGCTCTGCGACAATACGAACCCAAATCACGCCATGGCGGAGAAGATGATGGGCCATTCCCCCTCTGGGCTCTTCGGCTATTCGCATATGTTAGGCGGATATCCCGGTGGTCAAGCCCAATTCCTGCGCGTGCCTCACGCCGATGTCGGTCCTATTAAAATTCCGGATGGCATTCCCGATGAAAAGGTCTTGTTCTTGTCGGACATTTTCCCCACCGGATACATGGCCGCGGAAAATGCCGACATCGAACCGGGCGACACGGTCGCGGTTTGGGGATGTGGCCCCGTCGGTCAGTTCGCGATTCAGAGCGCCTGGATGTTCGGCGCAGGGCGCGTCATCGCGATCGATAGAGTTCCCGAACGTCTTCTGATGGCACAAAACAAAGGAAAGGCTGAAATTATCAACTTCGACAACGAGAGTGTGTCAGAGCGCTTGAACGCGATGACTGAAGGACGCGGTCCTGACCGGTGCATCGACGCCGTAGGAACCGAAGCACACGTCAACCACATATTGGACACCATCCTGGACAAGGTGAAGACCGCGGTTAAGCTGGAAACCGATCGTCCGCATGTACTTCGCGAGGCAATTTTTAATTGCCGCAAAGGGGGCACCGTCTCCGTCCCAGGGGTTTACGTGGGCATGTTAGATAAAGTGCCATTCGGCGCGGCGATGAACAAAGGCCTCACGTTTAAATCAGGTCAGACACATGTGCAGCGCTATCTGAGACCTTTGCTGGACAAGATCGTCGAAGGCAAGATCGATCCTTCATTTGTCATCACGCATGAAGTCACCCTGGAAGACGCGCCGTCGATGTACAAGACCTTTCGCGACAAAGAAGATGGCTGTATCAAAGTCGTGCTGAAGCCGGGTGCCTCAACGAGCAATGGGTCCACACGCGGAGTGACACCGGTCTAACACCAGCCGTGCAGGTCAAAGCATCGTTTTCCAAGCAGCTTCATCCTGGCCAATACTCACTCGGTTCCCGGCACGAACCAGCGGGAGGCGAAGCAGTTTGGGATCTTGCTCGATCTTGCCGAGAAGTTCCGAATCTGACACCTTCAGATACTTCAATCCGGCATCTTCATAGGATTTGCTTCGCGTATCGACTAGTCCGCTGAGCCCGAAGCGATCTATGAACCGGCGAATCTCGCCTGCTGCCATCGGTTTTTGTTTGAGGTCAACAAGCTGAATCGGCACACGTCGTTCTTTGAAGAAGCGTTCCGCTGCGCGAGTGGCTTGCGAATTTTTCACGCCAAAGATTTGAACGACGGATCCACTGATAGGCTTCGACGCTAGCGCCACAAAGATTCATCGCCATTTTCGCAAAAGCCTGTTTGGGCCTAGGTATCGCTTGATAGGATTTGGAGACATCAGCAGCAGTGTTTCCGGAGGTGTCTTTATGATTCCTTTCGATGACGCTCACCGCGCCGTTCACTATCCGCCGGACCGTCGGTTCCGAATTTGGATTCGCCCTTCGATTGTCATTTTCCTGATCGCGCTCGCTCTGATTCCGTTGACGCTCGCCTGGATTCAGCACGCGTTCTTCGGATTGCCATACATCGCTCCTTCTTCGGCTTCTCTTGAGGGCTCGCCCAGTGGACCACACGGTTTTCCTGTTTGGATTCGCTGGGGTCATTTCTCTAATCTCATCTTCTTATTTATGCTGATGCGCAGCGGTCTATCGATTCTGATGGATCACCCTCGCTTGTATTGGAATGACCATTGCACTCCCGGCACGGAATGGATTCGCTTCACTCCGTTGACAGTGCCCAAAGACCGGCTCTGGACGGCGAAGGACGATGCGCGGTATATTTCGCCCGCTTTTGCGCTTCCGGGCTACCGGCATACCGTCGGCGTCGCACGCTCCTGGCATTTCATCAGTGTGTACGGATTTGTATTCACGGGCGCGTGTTTTGTTTGTGGCCTGCTTACCAGCAATCAATGGCAGCGGCTTGTGCCTACTTCCACCGCGGTATTCGTGGATGCATGGAACACTTTTGTTCACTATGCGAATTTCCACTTGCCGCCTGAACCGAACGGCTTCTATGGTTACAACGCGTTACAGCAGCTTGCGTATTTCGCCACCATCTTCGTGATGGCTCCGCTATCGATTCTTACCGGCATGGCCATGTCTCCAGCGCTGGTGAATCGTTTGCCTAGTTATGCCAGGTTTTTTGGCGGCAGACAGGCGGCCCGCTCCGTTCACTTCCTGATGCTCGTCGGCTTTCTGACGTTCGTGATTGTGCACGTAACGCTCGTTGCGCTCACTGGCTTCGCGCGCAACATGAACCACATTGTGCTTGGCATTGATGATCTGCGGCCCACCGGTATGATTCTGGGCTTCATCGGAATTGCCGTGGTGCTGATTTGCTGGGTAGTGGCGCACTTTATTTCGTGGTATTTTCCGCGAGGCCTGCAGCATGCGCAAAAAACCATTACTCAGCCATTGAAATTATTGACCCTTGATCGCCTTGTGCCGCGCGAGCGCTATAGCAAAGATCAGATCTCGCCGCATTTTTGGCCGAATGGCAAGATTCCCGTGCGCGAAGATTGGAAGCAACTCGCCGATACCGCGTTCAAGAATTACAAACTCAAAATAACTGGGCTGGTGGACAATCCAGTCGAGCTCTCGATTGAGGAAATGCGCGCATTGGGAACGGAAGAATCGATCACGATGCATCATTGCATCCAAGGATGGTCGGGAATCGCGCAGTGGAGCGGAATCTCTATGCGCAAACTGGTCGAGTTTGTCAAACCGAAGCCTTACGCCAAGGTTGTCGCCTTTTATTCCTTCGGGGACTCTTTGTACGGAGGCGCTTATTACGACACCCAACAACTTTACGACTTAATGAAGCCGGAGTGTCTCCTCGCTTATGAGATGAACGGCCAACCACTGCCTGTCGTCTACGGCGCGCCGCTTCGCCTGCGTGTCGAAAACCAACTCGGCTACAAAATGGTCAAGTGGATCGAAAGAATCGAATTTATCGAATCGGAGAAATTGATAGAAAAAGGCGAGGGCGGCAAGAATGAAGACGACGAATATTTCGATCTGCTGCCGAACATCTGAATGAACAAAGGCGAGCTTCAAAGGCCTCCCGAAATTCCGCGCCGCAAAGGCGAGCACGTCTTCAGCCTGCTGGAACGGCTGAAACTCGATTGGCTGCTGGCTCATTTGCCGCCTAACATCGTTTGGGCGAGTTATGTTTTCGTGAACGGTTTTGCCACCATCGGGGTGCTTGCGGTGCTAGCGTTCTTCACCCATAACCCGTTTGTTTTTCCGTCACTGGGCCCGACTGCATATCTTTTCTTTTTCACTCCTCTCGCGGAAACTGCCAGTCCGCGCAATGCGGTTTTAGGACATGCAATCGCGCTCTGTTGCGGTTATGCCGCATTCTGGGTTACCGGCATGAACAGTCTGCCTGCAGGACTTCCCGCCGAGATCTATTGGCCTCGAGTTCTGTCGGCGGCCCTCTCGCTGTCGTTCACGGGAGCCATTATGGTGCTGCTCCACGTCAGTCATCCGCCTGCCGGCGCCACCACAATGATTGTGTCGCTGGGAATAATCGCAAAGCCCAAATACCTGTTCGTCATCGAAGCGGCCGTCATCCTGCTTACCGCACAAGCTTTTCTCATAAACCGTTTAGCCGGGATTCCCTACCCGGTTTGGAAAAAAGTCACGGATTCTCCTTCGACCTGAAACCGTACCTTCGCGGCTTGTTCTTAACGGAGGTTAAAATGAACGTGGCGGGCTCGTTCTGATCTGCGTATTTAGATTTGCGAAGTTAATTGCGCTTGCGGCTGCAATCTTTTTGCTTTCCGCCACGCTGGATAACATACCGGATAGTCCCGAGTTACTCAACACAAGTTCGAAAACGTCCGTCTCGATTTGTCTGGGGCATCTTCATGTCGCCGGCTGTACGGCATCCGATTCTGCTGCGAGCCGAACGTTTTCACCGCCGCCGATCCATATTCAGTACGTCTTTGAAGCATTTCCTAACTTCACGCCGGCTCACATCGCGCGGTTATTCCATCAAGCTGCCGACTCATCTCCGCCGCTCTCCTAGTCTGAACTCATCAGCTTTGCGGTAAAACACAACTCTTCAGTCTGTCTTTTAGTGTTCGCCAAAGATCTTAATCAGGCGCACACAGGGAGACATTGATCTTTGCTTGCCGAGCCAGCACTTTTGGCCGGAAGTCAATTATTGCCGAATGGAGCTAGTTGCGAATAAAGAGAGGGCTTGACCTGGAGCATTGGCATGAAAGATTTTTCAAACCGCCAACAGGAATTGATCGCATTGAGAGAATTAGCGGCGCGTCTTGGCTGCAATCCGCTTCTCGTTCAGGCGAGCAGCGGCAATATCTCTACTAAAATAGACGACGTTCTATGGATTAAAGCGTCGGGCAAATGGATGGTGCATTCCGAAGCGGACGATTTTCTCGTCGCAGTTCGGCTTGCGAGAGCGAAACGCTACTTACAAAGAGACAGAACGATTCCAGAAGCCTCCGGAAGTTCTGCCGGCGGCGTGCGTGCCTCAATTGAGACCGCGATGCACGCCATATTGCCCCAGCGAGTAGTTGTTCACGTGCATTCGGTGAATACAATTGCTTGGGCCGTCAGAGAGGATGGACCAAAGCAACTCAGCCGCCGGCTCTTGGGACTCAAGTGGCAATGGATTCCGTACTTGCGTTCCGGTAATGCGCTTGCGAAAAAGATTGGAGATGTCATCTCGCGTTTTCCGCAAACAGATGTCTTTGTGCTAGGTAACCACGGTCTTGTGGTGTGCGGAAAAGACTGCTGCTCGGCAGAGCAGTTGTTAGCTGATGTAGAAAGTCGGCTTGCAGTCGAACCCCGTTCCGCACCCGAATCTGACTTCGCGCAACTAGGCCGAAGACTACCCGGTCCGAATTGGTTCATTCCCCGATGGGCTGGAGTTCACGCACTGGCGACGGATCGGGTCTCGCGCCGCATACTCTCCGGTGGTGTGCTTTATCCATGCCAAGCAATTTTCTTACCGGATACCATTCTGCCGCCTGCCCGCTCAGCCTCTCGCGAGCTTTCCACGAGCAATAAAGAATGCGATCTCCAAACTGTCCGGCTGCTCGAAGAACACGGAGTGCTTTGCAATAGCCACATGAGTTCTGCCGAACAACAGATGTTTCTGGGCTTGGCCAACGTCGTTCAACGGATCGATGCCTCAGCGCCCATACGGTATCTGACCGCCTCGGAGGTAAAGGGGGTCCTGCACGGAGATGCTGAGAGCTACCGGTTGGCCGCTAACACCAATTGCTACGTGGACACCGCGACTGGATAATCGGCCGAAGACATCGATGTCGCGCCACTTCTTAATCAAGCGGAATGGATTCTGTTCGTAGATCGCGAACGGTAGGATTGGCGCGAGAAAGCATCGATTCGAAACGCTCGCGCACGCTTCCGTCGAATTGCGGATGCGTCAGGATCCAAAAGTGATTCTCGCGGACAGCTTTCATGGTTATGTCGACAATCTTTTCAGGCGGCGTGCCCTCTTCAACCACCCGTCTTATCGCGTCATGAAAACCGAACGAAGCGCCAGCATCGGCGGTGACTCCTTCGGGCCTGTTCCGCGCGCTCTCTGCCAAACGAGTCTTTGAGAACGCAGGACATAAAACCGAAACGTGAACTTTATCGGTGGTGAGCCGCAGTTCGGCGTAAAGGCACTCGGATAACGCAACTACCGCATGTTTTGAAACGTTATAGGCAGACATGAGGGGACGCGTGGTCAGACCGGCAAGCGACGCAGTGTTGACGATGTGAGCTTCGTGTTTTGCTTTAAGCATTTGTGGCACGAACGCTTGGACTCCATGAAGAACCCCGAAAAAATTGACATCCAGCGCCCAACGCCACGTTTGCAGTGGCTCTTTCCAAACGGGCGCTCCTGGCGGCAGCACGCCAGCGTTGTTACACAACAAATGGACGGCCCCAAACTCACCATACGCTCGCGCCGCAAGCCTTTCCAGATCTTCCGGTTTAGACACATCGACCTGCTCCGAAACAACCGTCATGCCTGCCGCCCGTAGCTGGTTCGCGAACTCCGCGAGCGGTACGCTCTCCACATCCGCAAGTACCAGCCGCATACCCTCGATGGCAAATCGTTGAGCCATCGCTTTCCCAATGCCACTCGCTGCCCCGGTGACGACAGCAACTTTGTCTGTGAACTCCCGCACGCGTCGAGTGTACAGCAAGGTACCGCCCTGACCCGGAACACGAATATTTCTAGCGAATCTCGCCATCCGGCTGATACTATGAAAATGTAGGCTATATAACTGGCCTTCCCTCCGGAACTATCCCGTGGCATTACTAGTCAGCGACCACAGGCGTGACGAGGCAGTCTCGCCCGATCGCCTTCTACGTGATGACCCAACAACCGCTTCGAGCAAAGTAGCTATCTTCCAATACCTGACAGTCGCGGTCTTTGTCTTTCTTGTTTCCGGCTTTTGGAAGCTGCAGGTGCAAAGCCCGGACGTCTACAGTGAGGCCGCCGAGCGGAATCGCATTAAAAGCACTCCGATTCTGGCCCCGCGTGGCAAAATTCTCGATCGCGACGGTCGCGTTATTGTTGACAACAAAGCGTCTTATTCGCTCCTGCTGAATCGCGATCAGATCCAGGCGCAACATCTGCCTGCCATTGCAGACGCGCTTCAACTCGATTACGGAGAGCTCGCTGCCAAGATTCGCCGCATGGGTTCCAGTCCCCAAATCATTATTAAGGATCAACTCACGCGAGACGAGATCGCGTGGGTGGAATCGCATCAGGATGTCAGCACATATCCCGAGATGCAGTTGATCAAGGCTTGGCGCCGCCAATATCCGCAGGACGGTTTCGCGGCTCACGTGATCGGCTATGTAGGTGAGATCAGCGAGTCCGAGTTGAACTCGCCGCAATTTACCGAGTACCAGCAGGGCGACATCATCGGGAAAGATGGTCTGGAGCGCCAATACGACCAATCCTTGCGCGGCGTGGACGGTCAGCAGCGCGTGTTGGTGGACAACATGGGCCGGGAGCGCCAGATGGAAGAGACGAAAGAAGCCGTCCCTGGCAAAGATTTGCGCACCACGATCGACCTGGATCTACAGGCCGTGGCCGAGCTTTCCATGGAGGGAAAGCGAGGAGCCGTCGTAGCGCTGGACCCGCGGACGGGTGACGTCCTGGCGATGGTCAGCCGACCTACTTTTGATCCGAATAAATTCACGGGACGTATCACTCGCGCGGATTGGAACGCGATTGCTGGGGATTCGTTCAAACCGCTGATGAATCGAGCGATTCAGGCCGAACTCGCTCCGGGATCTACTTTCAAGCCGTTTACGGCGCTGGCGGGTCTCGAAACCGGGACCATAGACGACAAAACTGTGTTTCACTGCCCCGGCGGCGCATCCTTCTACGGCCACTACTTTGCGTGTTGGCGGCACGGTGGTCACGGAGATATCTCGCTTCATCGCGCCATCGAGCAATCTTGTGACGTGTTCTTCTACAACGTGGCGAATAAGCTGGGAATCGACCGGCTGGCCCACTACGCGGAGCTTTCCGGCTTCGGTCACAAAACGGGCATCGATCTGCCAAATGAACGCGAAAGCACGATGCCTTCCACCAAATGGAAAATGCGGATGTTCCGGCAAAAATGGTACGCGGGTGAGACCATTTCTGTCGGAATTGGACAGGGCGCGGTAACTGTTTCGCCCCTTCAGTTGGCGGCCGCTGAAGGAGGGTTAGCCATTGGCGGTCATTGGTTCCAACCGCATCTAGTGAAGACGGCCGCGCCGAAGCTGCTTCGCGACGGCAATTTCAATCCCGAAAATGTCCAGCAGATTGTTTCAGGCATGTATGGAGTCGTAAATGAGGGCGGCACCGGCCATGCCGCGGCTTTGCCGAACGTCAAGGTGTGCGGCAAAACGGGCACCGCGCAGGTCGCCTCGTTACAGTTGACCAAGGGCCGCAACGCAGAGACGTTGAAGGACAACGCCTGGTTTGTCGGTTACGCGCCTGAAGAGGCGCCTGAGATTGTCGTAGTTGCCCTATTCGAAAACGGTGAACACGGCGACCGGGCTGCATGGATTGTCCGCGATGTCTTAAAGGCTTATTTCGACAAGAAGACGCGCGAAGGGAAATTCCCTTCACAAAGCGCTTTCGCGCCTCGTCTGTTGCTGAACGCGCCCAAGACCCCGCTTGGCGTTTTGACTCTGCCCATTCCGGAAGGCGTTCTTCAGTAGTGTCCGTTTACCGTCCACTCCGCGATCTCGATTGGCCGCTGTTGATCGTCACGCTTATTCTTTGCGGCCTCGGCGTTCTGCAGATCTATAGCGCGACGCAAGATACCCGTTGGGCGGACGCCTGGTGGAAGCAAATCGTTTGGGTAGCGACCGGACTCGCCATGATGTGGGTGGTATCGATGATCGACTATCACTCGCTGCTCGGCCGCATCATTTACTTCTACGCTGCCGCCATTGGGCTTCTTGTGCTGACTTTGGTGCTCGGCAACAAGGTTTTCGGCTCCACGCGCTGGATCCGCGTCGCCGGCTTCACGCTCCAAACTTCAGAGTTCGTCAAGATTGTCTTGATCTTATTAGTCGCTAAATATCTGACAGATCTGAAGTCGGAAACACTGGATTGGAAAGATCTGGCGAAACTGGCGGGGTTTGTAATTGTGCCTATGGCACTGGTTATGAAGGAGCCTGATCTGGGCACTTCTCTGACTTACATTCCGGTGCTGGTCTGCGGCGTCTTAATGGCGGGACTGCGTTGGAAGTATTTGTTAATAATCACCGGCATACTCGTGATTACATTGCCGATTGGTTATCATTTCCTTAAGCCGTATCAAAAGGATCGCTTGGTCAGCTTTATTTATCCGGACCGCGATCCCAAAGGAACTGGTTTTCAGGTGATCCAATCCAGAATCGCTGTGGGCAATGGCGGTATGTGGGGTCGCGGAGCCAAGGAAAGCTCTCAGACTCATTTGGGTTTTCTGCCTGTGCCGCACACGGACTTTATCTTCGCCTCGTTTGCGGAAGAGCACGGATTTGTGGGGATTGTTGTCGCGCTTGTGCTGTATTTTCTGCTGATTATGCAGGTGGTGCAGAACGCGCAAACGGCGGCGGACAAAGCAGGACTGTATGTCTGCATGGGCGTTGCCGCGCTGATTTTATTCCATGTGTTAGTCAACGTTGGGATGGTTGTTGGCCGGATGCCGGTTACCGGTATACCGCTCCCTCTGATGAGTTCCGGGGGATCAAACACATGGTCGATTTTTCTGATGCTGGGCTTAGTCAACAGCGTCAGGTTACGAAGGTTTGTGAATTAACTTAAGACGGCTTTCCGCGGAGAAGGCCGATCAACTAGCAAGGCCGGTTGAGCAGAACGAATTTACGGAGCGCTAATACGAGTTTGAAGTCGCTGACGACGATGTAAAACACAACTTACTATGCCGGTGTTGAGGCTGCCGTATTCACGCGGACTGTTGTTCGTGTTGCAAGCCTCCATCGGTTGTAACGGCAACTACGGATGTCTCCGCCGGTAAGGCGGGTGGCAGACACCAAGGCATTCCGGATATTCTCTGAAGCTCATCACCGGCCGGAAGGCGGTGATAAATGAGTAAGGAGTTGGTGATTGGTTCCAATCGCCATGAAACGAAAGTAGCGGTTCTTGAAGACGATCAACTCGTCGAAGTCTACTTTCAGCGCGGGAATGAGTATTCTCTCGCGGGCAGCATACATAAAGGACGCGTCACTCGCGTGCTTCCCGGCATGCAGTCGGCCTTCGTGGACTTAGGTCTCGAACGGGATACTTTCCTCTATGTCTCCGATTTTTTTGAAGAAAACGAGGACATCGATGTAGCCGAAGAAAAGCCGGCGCGCGGAGATCGTCGGCCAGATAGGGGAGATCGGGATAGAGGAGACCGCGGCGATAGAGGGGACCGGGGCCAGTCTCGCGGCGCTGAGCAGCGGCCAGTTGTCGAGCGGAGATCGGACGAACTACAAGCTGAAGTTCGCGAAATTCAGACATCTCCCGAGGTGAGCGCGCCAGAGGTAAGTCGTGCTGATGACGAATCCGGGAACTCGATAGCCGAAGCCGCGACCTCAACGGCCCCCGTAGCCGCTGAGAATCGTCAGGAACAGCGCGGCGAGGACCGGGGCTTTCGTGGCGACGGAAGAAACCGGCGCGGTCGGCGCCGTCGCCAGCGCGGGCGCGGTTTCCCGGAAAATAAATATGCTCAGCCCTCGCCAACTCCCGCTGTCGCGACTGGCGCCACCACGGAAACAGAGCCGGAAGAGGTCGGCGCTGACGACGTCATTATTCTGCCCGGTGAGTCACTCGCAAAATATCGGAATCGCAGCGCTGGTGCAGAGGCATCTGAGCCCGAGCCGGCATCTGAGGCCCAGGACGATTTAAACGAGCGGGCCGAATCCAACTTGGATCCTGAAGAAGAGCGGGCAATTGAGCAAGAAGCCGAGGAGTTGGAGCTTACCGACAAAATTCTCGGCCACAACGACAACGAAACGCCTGATGAAGTAGAAGACCGGATCGAAGAAGTTAAGCAGGATCAACCGATCCCTGAACCTACGGACGAGAACATTGCGGAGCAAACGGGAGCTGATAGGGCGCCTGGGGCCACCGTGACCGTTCTGCCGGTCCACCTGGAACCATTTGCCCCGCCGGAGCCGGTGCTGT
The DNA here is from genome assembly GCA_035652115.1 of Bryobacteraceae bacterium. Lineage (GTDB taxonomy): Bacteria > Acidobacteriota > Terriglobia > Bryobacterales > Bryobacteraceae > Bog-105. The sequence continues at coordinate 23,104 of DASREJ010000290.1, read as the reverse complement.
CGGAGGCTAGTCTGTTCCTCGTTGACGAGGTTGAATCAACAGGTGACGCTCCGGAAGCCGAAGCTTTCGAGGATGGCGGCGGGGATGCGGAAGAGTTCGACATCTTCGAGCCGGAGGAAGGCTCGCAGTCTCGCATCGAAGTGACGAATGGAGGCGTTGAAGAGAAACCGATTACTGGCGAAGCAGCTCAGCCGCAAACGGCGACAGTACGTGATCAGGGCAGCCGCTATATGCATCGCGTTTCGCGGCGCATGCGCCGTCGTCGCGGCGGAAATCGCTTCGGACAGAGTTCGGAATTCGCTGGTACGACATCGGGGGGCGCCGGAGCAGCAGTCGCGCGCCAGCCGGAGGCACGCGGCGAGGCAGAAGAACGTTCCACGGAAAAACCGGAGCGGGCGCTGCCGTCCATCACGGAGCTTCTTAAAGTCGGCCAGGAAATCATCGTTCAGATCGCAAAAGAGCCGCTTGGCCAGAAGGGCGCGCGGATCACATCGCACATTGCTTTGCCGGGACGCTACGTCGTCTTCATGCCGAGCGTCACCCATCTGGGCGTATCGCGCAAGATCGCAAGCGACGAAGAGCGGCAGCGTCTGAAACGCATTCTGCAGACGCATCGCGTCGGGACCACGGGCGGTTTCATCGTTCGTACCGCAGGCGAAGGTGTGCCGGAGGACGAGATTGCGGCCGACATGAACTTTCTCTATAGCCTCTGGCTGGACATCCGTCAGAAGGCCGAGAAGAAGCCCGCGCCTGCCTTGCTCCATTACGATCTCGACATCGTACAGCGTATTCTGCGTGACCAGGTGACCGACGAGTTTAAATCCATCTGGGTCGATAACGAAGACATGTATGAAAACGTGGTGACGTTCATGCAGCGTTTTCAGCCGGCGCTGGTGAATCGCGTGAAGATGTACACGCGCAGCGCGCCCATTTTCGATGCGTTCAACATCACGCAAGAACTGGAGAAGGCGCTTCGGCCGAAGGTATGGCTGAAGTCCGGCGGCTACATCGTCATCAATCAGACCGAAGCCCTCGTCGCGATCGATATCAACACCGGCAAGTATGTTGGAAAGTCCAACCGGCTGGAAGACACAATCGTCAAAACCAATACCGAGGCAGTGAAGGAGATTGTCCGGCAGATCAGGCTGCGCGATTTAGGCGGTATCATCGTGGTCGATTTCATCGACATGGATGAGCGCAAGAACCGTCAGAAGGTGATGCAAGCGCTCGAAGAGGCCATGCGCGCCGACAAGGCTCCGTATAAGATTTTGCAGTTCAATGACTTTGGATTGGTAGCAATCACGCGCAAACGGGTAAAGCAGAGTCTGGAGCGTACCTTATGCGCGCCGTGCCCCTATTGCGATGGCGCCGGTTACGTTAAGAGCGTATCGACGATCATCGGCGAAATTCTTGTTGAGGCGCAGAAGCTAAGCAAGGCGTTGGAGGGGCAAGACGTGGTGCTGCGCGTACATCCCGATGTCGCTAAGGTTCTGAAGGCGAGCGACAACAACTATCTGGAAGAACTGGAAGACATTTTGAATCGGCCTGTACTGGTCACGGGTGATGTTACTTTGCACCACGAAAAGTTCGATCTGGCGTAGGGTCCGCATACCGCATCGGATGTTAAACTGAGATCGCCGCAGGAACCCGCAGCTTCAAATCGTTCAATCCGGAGAGATGGCCGAGTGGTTGAAGGCGCACGCTTGGAAAGCGTGTTTAGGGGAAACTCTAACGTGGGTTCGAATCCCACTCTCTCCGCCATTTAGAATTTGTTCATTCCGGAGACATGGTAAACAGATTGTTCCTAAGACATCGGTAACACTTGGAACCACTCCTCTTCCGCGTCGTTCCTTACGCTCCTCTAAACGCTTCATCTTCTCTCCGCGTATAATCCTGCTTTGAACAGATCGCTCGTCCTTCTCATTTCTTTTCTTTCAGCTTCCCTCCCCGCGGTGTCCCAATCCGCGGCGCCACAACCGTTCGATCTTGTCATCCGAAACGGGCATATCGTCGATGGCACGGGCTCACCTTGGTATTCGGGTGACATCGCAATCCGGAACGGACATATTGAACGTATCGGAGCGCTCGCGGCATTTCCTGCCCGTAGGACGATCGACGCGACAGGACTGATCGTCGCTCCTGGATTTATCGACATGCTCGGACAGTCAGAACTGTCCATGCTCGTCAATCCGCATGTGCCATCGAAAATTTTTCAGGGAATTACCGCCGAGATTACCGGCGAAGGGAACACCATTGCTCCCCTCAACGACCGCATTCTGACTGCTGATCGATCTGGATTCCTGCACTATGGCGTCACTCCGGATTGGCGAACGTTCCGCCAATACTTCGCGCGCTTGCAGAGGCAGGGCCTCGGAATCAACCTCGCCAGCTATGTGGGCGCCACGCAAGTCCGCCGTCTAGTTATCGGTGAAGAGAATCGTGCTCCCACCGCTGCGGAACTCGAACGCATGCAAGCTCTCGTGCGCGACGCAATGCAAGATGGAGCTGTCGGCCTTTCTACCGCATTACAATATGCACCTGCGCCTTACGCTAAAACTGATGAGCTGATCGCGCTTGCTTCCGTTGCCGCGAAGTTTGGTGGCATCTATGCAACGCACATGCGCAGTGAAGGCGACGCTATCGAGGACGCTCTCGATGAGACATTCCGCATTGGAAAGCAAGCCCACATCCCGGTGGAGATTTGGCATCTTAAGGCCGCAGGCAAACGCAATTGGGGCCGCATGAGTGAAATTGTCAATCGCATCGATCAAGCACGCGCCTCCGGCATTGACGTCGAAGCCGACACGTATGCATATCCGGCATGGTTCAACACATTTTCAGCTTTCGTGCCGCCGTGGGTGCACGAAGGCGGCGACCAGAAGATGATCGAGCGGCTGAAGGATCCCGCCCAACGTGCTCGCATTCGCAAGGAAATGGAAAATCCGACGTCCGGCTGGGATGACGAATGGCTCGAAGTGCCCGGCCCTGAATCCATCCTCGTCAGCGTCGTTCAAAATCCCAAGCTTTTGTCGTTGCAAGGCAAAACTATCGCGCAAATTGCGGCAATGCGCCATACCGATCCGATCGACACGATTTTTGATCTGCTCATCGAAGATCCCGCGATGTCAGTTGCGGTATTCGGGATGTCCGAAGACGACATTCGCAATGCGCTTAAGCAGCCCTGGGTGTCCGTTGACAACGACTCGCAAGGCACTGCTCCCGAGGGCCTCCTTGGCCGCGAACATCCGCATCCGCGCGCTTATGGAACATTTCCTCGAATCCTGCGCAAATACGTCCGCGAAGAAAAACTGCTTACGCTCCAGGATGCTATCCGCAAGTTCAGCGCGCTGCCGGCGCAGCGCATGCGGCTGAGCGACCGCGGCGTATTGAAGCGCGGTATGTGGGCCGATATCGTCGTCTTCGATCCTGAAACGATTCGCGACGTTGCCACCTTCGAGAACCCCAATCAATTATCAGTAGGAATGAAATATGTGCTGGTCAATGGTGTGCCAGTCATTGCCGAGGGGAAGATGACCAACGCGTTACCTGGCCGAGTTCTGCGCGGGCCGGGAGCCGCCAATTAGGTCTATGGCGCAACCACGCAATAAATCTGGCAGGACGGTGATGAGCGAGATATCTTTGCTCTTTTCCACTCAGGAAGATTGGCGGGCATGGCTTCAGCAAAACCACGGCAAGTCTGAAGGCGTTTGGCTTCGAATCGCAAAAAAGAGCGCCGGCGTTCCATCCGTTTCTTACGCGGAAGCGCTGGACGTCGCTCTTTGCTACGGGTGGATCGATGGGCAAAAGCGCCCCGGCCCCGAAGGATTCTGGCTGCAGCGCTTCACGCCGCGTCGGTCCACCAGCATCTGGTCCGCCATAAACCGCGAGAAGGCTTTGACGCTGATAAAAGAAGGACGCATGGAACACCCCGGTCTGGAGGCCATTGAGCGTGCAAAAGAAAACGGCCGGTGGGAGGCCGCTTATGACCGGTTCGGCGCCGCACAGATTCCGGAAGATCTCGCAGCGCAATTGCGGCAAAGACCTCGTGCTAACGCTTTTTTCCAGACACTGAGTAGTCAAAACCGTTACGCGATACTCTTCCGTCTGCAAACAGCAAAAAAACTTGAAACGCGCGCAAAACGGCTGGAAAAGTTCGTTGGCATGCTGGAAAATCAGCAGACCATTTACCCTCAGTCATTCAAGTCAGGGCGCAGCCGGCAAAAGTCGTAGTCACAAGCGGATACTTTTTATTTCGTCGGCGGCGATCGGACAGCCATCTCTGTTAAAACAAAAAGGTTAGTTACGTCAACCGCCTTCCGCGCGCCCGAACTGCGAGGCCAGATTTTCACATTTCGCCTGAAATTCACGCGTACAGTCGTGGACGAGAAGCTTGGAGGCGAATGCGATCTCAAATCCAGTCACCGCGTTCCAAACGCACGTCCTTGCCGGAGGATCCCGGCGGATTGGCCGCCCAACTGCATCAACTGCTGGTGGGGCAACCGGAAGCAATAGAAACAATCGTTCCTTACGTTCAAATGCAGCAGGCCGGGCTTGCTCCGGAAGGGCGCCCTGTCGGCGTTGTCCTGTTGCTTGGTCCTACTGGTACAGGAAAAACCCGCACTGTCGAAGCACTGGCGGAGGTGCTTCACGGGAGCGCCAAGAATTTGTTGAAGGTGGATTGCGGAGAGTTTCAGATGGAGCACGAGGTCGCAAAGTTGATCGGCGCGCCTCCCGGTTATCTGGGCCATCGGGAAACCCAGCCTATGCTCAACCAGGCAAAGATCAATTCGGTAGCCTCGGAGCAGAGCGATATCTCGCTTGTACTGTTTGACGAGATTGAAAAGGCCGCTCCTTCCATGACACGCCTGCTTCTGGGGATCTTGGATAAGGCGACATTGCGGCTTGGCGACAACACTACGGTGAACTTCGAGCGCACCCTCATTTTCCTGACCAGCAATCTTGGCGCGAAATCGATACAGCGCGCTAACAAACCGGACTTTGGTTTTGAGGCGATGGTTCCGCTCAGTGCCCAACACGATACCTCAAAAATTCAAAGCATCGGCATGGCTGCAGTCCGCCAGAAATTCTCGCCTGAATTTGTGAATCGCATCGATTCTGTCATCACGTACCGCCCCTTGGATCGGGACGCGTGCGAACAGATCCTGGAACACATTTTCCTGAACTTCAGCCGGCTGATTACAACCCGATTGGGGCCACGCGGCTTTCGGCTTCTGTGTACCGCCGCGGGGCGCAGTCTATTGCTGGAGCAAGGCACTAGCGTCGAATACGGCGCTCGCGAATTGAAGAGAACAGTGCAGCGGAGCTTCATTCAACCCGTAGCGGCGCTCGTTGCGCAGGGGCGTGTTCCTCCCAGCTCCAGCGTAGTCCTCGATGCTAAGCACGGCGAGTTCAACATTCTTGTGCGGCATTAGGGCTGGCCACTCCATTCCGCGGAATCGCCCAGACTCTGTCCATTGGGCGTGTTGAGCATTAGATGGACACCAACATGGGAGCTCTTGCCTTGATACAGCACCGAGCCCAGTCTAAGATCGTCCAGTCCTAACGCAACTTGGGAACGGATTGCTCCATCGGTGATGATCAGCGTCGCGCTGGTTGCCTGATTCAAATCACTGGCAGAGTGGTTCCACGAAATTCGTAGTAGTTGGTCTTCGCTCGTGACAGTTAAGTGAAGCTGATTTCCTGAACTGAACCATTGTGGAAGGCTGGCTTGACGCGCAAACGACCACATGAGTGCGCAGGCGCTAATGGCAATCAAGAGCAGAGCTGCGATCGTTACAAAAACACGTAGCCTGTTCTTGTCAATTTTCTTTTCCTGCACGGGTATAGGTAGACCTTCCGGCGTTTCGGCTGAAATCTCCGGAAGGGACTTGAATTCGTCTTCGTTGAATTCGAATTCCCGCACCGACGGCTCTTGAGGAAGTTGCCCGTTACTGGCCACGAAGAATGCGGCAGTATGCGGGGGCTTCGCTTGGATCAAAAGCACTACATAAGGGTGGCTCTTAAACTCCTGCGCAAAAATACTCCGGTCGGCCAGGGACGGCTGTCTGGGGCCGATTCTTGCATGCGTACGAAAGAATCCGATAATCGTCAAGTCGCGCGCACGGGCACGCACCTCAGGAAGACGGTGCATCTCTGCCGGCTCCGGGAGAAACACAGTATCGTCGGCCGAGCTGTTCGAAACCATCTCGATATCGTCGATGCGAATCGTCGGGACATCCGCCGCAGGGAACGTACCAACGAGAAAACCACCCAGCTCAATACCCAACTGTTCCGAGATGCTCACCTGCGCAGCTATTTTTGACACAAGATCCAGCCGCAGCTCGATGCTATACGCCGAGCGATCTGGACTCCACCGGATGTAAAGCGGAACTTCCTCTTCTGTACGCGGCTGTGGAGGCTTCACCATCGGCACTTCACCTCCTACAGTACACTTTGATTGCTTGCCCGGAACTCTGTATCTGGTGGCGACCCCCATCGGAAATCTCGAAGATATTACGCTGAGAGCGCTGCGTATTCTTCGTGAAGAAGTGCAATCGATAGCCTGCGAAGACACACGGCAAACTCAGAAGCTCTTGGAGCACTACGGCATACGCAAGCCTCTCGTGAGCTACCACGAGCACAATGAGATGGCGCGTGTCCCGGACATCCTCGATGCCTTAAAGTGTGGGGAAAGCGTGGCTCTGGTCAGCGACGCCGGCACTCCATTGTTGTCTGATCCCGGCTACCGCATTGTCACCGCTGCCATCGCGGAAGGGCTTCAGGTGATTGCGTTGCCCGGCGCGTCTGCGTTGCTCACGGCTTTGGCAGGTTCCGGTCTTCCGACCGATGAGTTTTGTTTCCTAGGTTTTCTTCCCCCCAAATCCGCCGGGCGGCGCAAAATGCTGTCGCGGATTGCGGATCACTCAGCTACCGTGATCGCTTATGAAAGTCCTCACCGGATTCTTGAAACATTAGCTGACATGACCGAAATCCTGGGTGACCGCCCGGTTGTTCTCGCCCGCGAGCTCACCAAGCTCTACGAAGAATTTCTTCGCGGGACGGCAGCGGAGATCCGCGCCCAATTGGTGCAAAATCAGTCCGCGCGCGGCGAAATGACTCTCATCATCGGCAAGAGCGAACAAAAAGAAGCCGATCTGGACGCACAAGCCGAGATCGCCCGCTTACAAGAAGAAGGCGTCGCCCGCATGGATGCGATTAAAGCGGTTGCGAAACGGATGGGACTTCCGAAACGTGAGGTCTACCGGCTCGTGGAGGGACAGGACAGCAATCCGACTCACAAGCGTCGTGATTAGGTCCAAATATACCGATCGCCAGTTTTGGCGCGCCGGGATTCAGACGCTCCTCAATCAACTGACGAATCATTGATATGAACGCCCGATGGGTCCCAACGGTCTGCGCACGAACCATCTTCATGCCGAGTTGGCGTGCGAGTCCATGCGCCTCGGTGTCAAGATCGTAAAGCACCTCCAGGTGATCCGAAATAAAGCCGAGCGGCGCAACCAGAATGTTTTTGGTTCCGCGTTCATGCAAGGTTCGCAAGTGATCCAGAATATCGGGACCGAGCCATGGCTGAGTCGGTGGTCCGCTCCGGCTTTGAAAGACCAGATCCCACTCTTTGAAGCCGACCCGTTCGGCGACCAGCCGCGTTGTTTCACAAAGCTGTTTCTGATAATCGCTAGTTTGAGCCATAGAGCATGGAATACTATGCGCTGTCGCAACCAACCGAACGGATTGTTGTTCTTCGAGGGAGAACTGCTTGCGTGCGTCTGCCACTAAGTCCGCTGATGCCTCGACAAATGCCGGGTGATTGTAGAAGACACGCAATTTATCGACTTTGGGTGCGCCGGAACCGATTTCCGCCTGCGCCGCGGCGATGTTTTCCCGGTATTGACGGCACCCCGAATAAGAACTGTATGCGGATGTTACGAACGCAAGCGCGTGCGTGACGCCATCCTCCTGCATCTGCCGCAAAGTGTCTATCAGAAATGGATGCCAATTGCGATTGCCCCAATAAATGGGCAACGTCATCGAATGTCCGTCGAGTTCGCTACGTAACGCAGCAATCAATTCACGGCATTGATCGTTGATAGGACTCTTGCCGCCAAAACGATAATAATGTTCAGCAACTTCGAGCAGCCGCTCGCGCGGAACATTTCTTCCGCGCGTGACATTCTCAAGAAACGGCAAAACGTCCGCTGACTTTTCAGGGCCGCCAAAAGAAACTAACAAAATGGCGTCATACATCAGGCTGGTGTTCCCGCCACGCGATGCAGCTTCAACATGTTTGTCGATCCGCGCAGGCCAACAGGCTGCCCCGCCACGAACACGATATTGTCGCCCGGCTTCACACGTCCGCTGCGAATAAGTGCGGCTTCCATCTCATGCAGCATCTGGTCGGTCGATTCCATTACCGGTGCCACGATTGGATCTACTCCATAAATAATAGAGAGTTGCCGCGCCACCGCCTCGCTCGAAGTAAACGCATAGACCGGCACCGGCGGTCTGTATCGGGCCAATAGCCGGGCTGAAGCGCCGCTGGTCGTTCCCACCGCAAGCGCGACTACGCCCGCGGAACGTGCAGAGTGATACGCAGCGGCCGCGATGATCTCCGGAATGCTGAGGTCGCCTTCGCCCCAAATGTCCGGGAACCCAAGTTTTCGCAAGGCAATTTCTGTTTCGCAGGCTATCCGGTCCATCACTCGGACAGCCTCCACCGGGTGTTTGCCAGCCGATGTTTCAGCCGAAAGCATGACCGCGCTGGTGCCGTCGTAAATCGCATTTGCGACATCGCTGACTTCGGCTCGCGTGGGCATCGGATGCTCAATCATCGATTCAAGCATCTGCGTTGCCGTAATCACAAATTTGCCGCGCTCGCGAGATTTCTTGATAATTGCTTTCTGGATGGCTGGCACTCGCTCAGGCGCCATTTCCACACCCAAGTCTCCACGCGCGACCATCACTCCATCGCTTTCATCGAGAATGGCGTCCAGATTTTGCCAGCCCTCCGGCTTCTCTATCTTTGCGATTATCGGCTGCTTGGCGTCGACTTCTTCCAGCAAATGTCTTAACCGCAAAACGTCCCGCCCGCTGCGCACGAAGGAAAGCGCAAAGAAGTCCACCTGCTGCGCCACGCCGAAATGCGCATCCGATACATCTTTTTTGGAAAGCGACGGCGTGCTGATATTGACACCGGGAAGGTTGATGCCTTTTCGATCGCTGATTGTTCCGCCGGCTTCCACTACACAGCGAACAGAGACACCGTCGGTGCTCAACGCTCTTAACCGCACAAGTCCGTCGGCGATCAGCACCTGGTCTCCGGGCTTCACATCGCGGGCAAAGTCGGCGTAAGACGTTGATGCAATTTCAGCATTACCTTCCACTGGCTGCGTGGTGATAGTGAAAATCGCGCCGTCTTCTAAAACGTGCGGTCCTTGCGGAAATGTGCCAAGGCGGATTTTGGGTCCTTGCAGATCCAGCAGGATGGCCGCCTCCGAACCGTATTCCTTCGAAAGTTCTCGCACCATCGCGACGCGTCTGCCGATGTCATCTTGAGTTCCATGCGAGGCGTTGAGACGGAACACATCTACTCGCGCTTCCATCAACTGCCTGAGAACTCGATCTGAATCGGTCGAAGGTCCGAGTGTGGCGACGATTTTTGTTGCGCGCATGAATTAGATGCAGCAGTAGTTACAAAACAAGAACCGAGATGTGGCGCGCCATTCACTTACCAGAGTATTACGTCTTTTGCGGACTCCCGCTTTTTGTCATAATGAAGGTGCTCTGGTAGTATTCTTCCGCTACGGCGGATGACGTTTCTCTCACCGTCTCGCCATACCCGGCTCAATGAAGCCGTGGGTCTACTATTGTTTCTGCTCGGCTTAGCCGTTTCGCTAAGCTTGGTTTCTTACTCGGCGGCTGATCCGTCTTGGAATACCGCAACCGGCACGACGCACGTCCATAACTTACTCGGCCTGTTCGGGGCTAAGTGGGCGGACTTACTCCTACAGATATTCGGCATCAGTGTTTTCTTACTTCCTGTCCACATCTGGGCGCTGGGCTGGAAGTGGGTGCGTTCCTCACCCATTGAGAGCCCTTGGTTTAGAGTTTTTGGCAGCCTGGCGCTCTGGTTCTGTATCTCAACGGCATGCGGGCTGATTCCCAAGCCTTGGCTTATTAGCCATGCCATCAACCCCAGCGGCATAGTCGGGATGGTGATCTCCGATTTTCTGCTCTCGCGATTTGAGGTCGCAGGCGCGGCTATCATCACGGTGGCGTCGGGAATTATTGCTCTGTATTTCGCCTCCACCTTCGAAGTTTCAACGCTGATGCGATGGTTGAGCGGTCCCATTGCCCGCTGCCGCGCTCTTATGGAGCGTTGGCGAGCAGCGCGTGAAGCCAGCCGCCAAAGGGCTGTCGAACGGGCTAAAGCTCGGGCCGCTGAACGCGCCGCGCGCCGGAATGCAAAGCAGACGCAAGAAGCTGCAGCGGATTTAGAATCCGCGCGCCCCAGACGGCGCAAAGCCGCCGAGCCTGTACCGGAAGAACGGCCGGTCCAGCAGCCCGTGGCGCACGATGCGCCACCGTTTGATTTAGCTCCCAACGCCGCCGAGAATGAGCCGACTGAGGAAGAGCATGAGATTCCGATCCGCCCCCTCGAATATCAGCCCAACACTCGTTCTCAAACTACGACGGAAGAGACTGAACCGGAGCCTGCCACTTTTTCGGAACCATTCTCCAACGTGTCGCGCACACAGGGCAAAAAGAGGCGTGCTTACCGTTTGCCTGACACTGACCTGCTGAATGAAACTCCCGCTGGAAGCGGCTATGACAGCCAGGAGTTGAAAGAAGTCGCAAGCCGCATCAAATCAAAGCTGGAAGAGTTCAACGTTCGCGGTTCAGTGGTTCAAATCAATCCTGGACCCGTCGTCACCACGTTCGAATATAAGCCCGAAGCGGGTATCAAGTATAGCCGCATTACAACGCTCACCGAAGATCTCTGCCTCGGGCTACAAGCTGAATCCGTTCTGATCGAGCGACTGCCTGGAAAGCCTACCGTTGGCATTGAGGTTCCCAACACACGGCGCGAACTAATTAGCCTGCGCGAAATTCTAGAGTCAGACGCATTCCACGATTCGCCATCGCGAATGACCATTGCTCTCGGCAAAGACATCAATGGCCGCATCAAAGTGGCTTCGCTTGAGACTATGCCGCACCTGCTTATTGCCGGGTCTACCGGCTCGGGTAAAAGCGTGATGTTGAACGCCATGATCATGTCATTCCTCTACAAAGCGACTCCCGACGAAGTTCGCATGATCATGGTAGACCCTAAGCGCGTGGAACTAGGGATTTACGAAGGCATTCCACATCTGCTCACACCAGTCATCACGGAGCCTAAGAAAGCAACCAACGCGCTGCGTAATGCGGTGCTTGAAATGGAGCGCAGGCTCAAGCTTCTGGCATCGCACGGTGTTCGTAATATCGATCAATACAACCGCAAGATGGCCCAGGTCCGGCAGGAGCCCCGCAATCTCTTCGACGAGACCGAAGAAGACGAGAATCTCCGGCCACTGCCCTACGTCCTGATCCTCATTGATGAGCTGGCTGATCTCATGATGTTGGAGCGAGCGAACGTCGAAGAGTGCATCACGCGGCTCGCACAGATGGCCCGCGCGGTAGGCATGCATCTAGTACTAGCCACGCAGCGGCCTAGCGTAGATGTCATCACTGGCCTTATCAAAGCCAATTTTCCTTCGCGCATTAGTTTCCGCGTTGCTACACGCGTCGACTCGCGAACGGTTCTCGATTCCATGGGCGCCGAACATCTTCTCGGCAGAGGCGACATGCTTTTTCTTCCGCCAGGTTCTTCGCGCCTTACTCGCGTGCATGGCGCCTACGTCACGGAAGCGGAAACCAACCGAGTAGTGGATTTCTGGAAAGAGCAGGCCACACCCGAATACGATGAGAGCTTCCTGCTTACTCCTCCTTCCGAAGAGGACGAGGAAGACGCCGAAGTATTCGACGGCGAGCAGGACCCAATGTACGAAGACGCCATCCGCGTCGTACTGGAAATGGGCAAAGCGTCCACGTCGACTTTGCAACGGCGGCTCCGCCTGGGTTACGGCCGCGCAGCGCGTATTCTGGATATGATGCAGCGCGACGGCATCATCGGGCCGCCTGACGGAAGCAAGCCGCGAGAGGTATTGAAACGCCCCGATTGGCTGCGCGAGGTGGAAGGCCAGTTACGATAGCCCTCAGGGGCGCCTTCGCGCTCAACCGAAGGCCAAAAATCAAAGTGAGCAGCAAACGGATCGTTGTGGCCATTGACGGCCCGGCCGGCGCAGGCAAAAGCACGCTGGCGAAACGCATTGCCGACAAGCTAGGCTACGTTTACATCAATAGCGGCGCAATGTATCGTGCCGTCGCGTTATGGGCCATTCGCCTCGGCGTCAGCTTAAGCGACATGCACCGCCTGGAACAGTTGGCCAAAGAAGCCAATATCCGGCTTTCCATCGGCGATGAGCGTATTTTCCTGAACGAAGAAGATGTCACCGATGCAATACGCGATCTGGCCGTCTCGGATGCTGCATCCAAGGTATCCGCCGTACCCGGAGTACGGCGCGCTCTTCTGAAAATTCAGCGGCAAATGGCGGAACAGAATAGCGTCGTCATGGAAGGCCGCGACATTGGTTCAGTCGTATTCCCAGGCGCACAGGTGAAAATCTTTTTGGATGCTGATCCTAAAGAGCGTGCCCGCCGCCGTACGTTGGAGATGCAGCAGGAAGGTCAGGAGGCGGACGTACACGTAATCGCCGGCGAATTGCACAAGCGCGACGAGCGCGATCGCAAACGTTCCGAAGCCCCCCTCGTGCAAGCTCCGGACGCTGATTTGGTGGATACCACTGGGCTATCGCTCGACGAAGTGGAAGAGACGGTCCTTCGCATCATACGTGCGAAGACTTCTAATGGGAAAGCAGCCGCGGGATAAGATCGCCGAAAGATCTCAGCAGCTCACCGGCAACTCGCATTCTTCGCATTGCGGACTGCCAGGAAAGTGATACTGGCCGGCGGCAAGGTGATCGAACCGGCAGATACCGGCACACCGTTCAGCGCGGGAATCGAATCGTCAGATACTAGTTTGAGTTCTGTTCCATTCAGATCTACCCGGGTGCCCTCCAAAATAGGCGCGGTCAACGTGTACTGTTCCGATGCGGCCGAAACCGCGAGCGGTTGAGGATGATGTCGATTGGTATTAATGGCGAGAAGCGTCACGCCTCCCGGCACGCCATCCATACAGTGCGCGTATAAGCGGAGGTCTCCTGCTCCAGACGAAGCCGGTTTTAGGACTGTCGTGCCCATTAGCCGATGCCACAGCAAGGCGGCCCAATAGTTGGGACGAGGAGCAAAGGTATTCTCATCGACAAGCGAATAATCGCTAGCCGCGAGCGTATTGTGGAAGATCACGCGAACGCCCTGTTGGGCCAAGCGTGCGTGCTCGTCAACATAACGAAATGTGTCAAGAAACGTAGAAGCCCACGGATTCCCGCCGCAAGCGGCATCGGCTGCTTCCGTGATCCAGATCGGCTTGCCGGGCTCAAACTCGTCGCGCAAGCTTGTGTAATAACCGTTGATTGCATCAGGCCGCGCAAGCCATTCCGTCGAGAGAGCGACAGCCGCCGTTGTTCCCATAGCGGGGCTGATCGCTGCGCATCGTTGCGATATCGCTGGGTATAGGTGATATGAAAAAATGTCGTAAACCGGCCCCACCGCCTTAAGCACGTCCCTCGACGGAAGCATGCCGTTACCTAAAGGCACTGCTGTTGAAGAATTTTCTCCTACCGAGCCAGGACCGGCAAACAACGTGCCCGGCGATGTGTTCTTCAGAAAATTATGAAACAGGGCAGTGTCTCGCGCGTACGCAGCAGCATCGTAGCCTTTCGGTGCGCCGCCAATTGTCGCCAAGTTGGGTTCGTTCATGAACTCGGCAGCGGCGATCTTCCCACCTGCCGATTTCGTGTAAGAAAGAAACGCACGCGCTTGATCGGGCATCCACACGCCTTCCGCATTCCGGGTTCCGTCACTAACGGCAAACGATGTGACAATTTCTGCGTTTACGGCGTGTGAAAAATCGATAACGCCCTTCCATTGTTCCCTCGTGAGTGCGCTATTGAAGCCCTTCGGCGGAGTTTTCGGCGCTGGTCCGCTGGCATCGTAGAAATAAGTGGTGTTTGCCCAAGTTCCGCTCACACGAACGTATGCTGGCCCTAGCGCCGCCGCGAGCTTCCGCAGCCGCGCGTTTTTCAGATCGGTGGGTGGCCGGTATTGATACATGTTTGCGCTCATGCCAGGCGGTGTCGACCCGGGTCGGTCGGTGTCGTTTTGCGCAGAATTCGTCTGCAGCTCCTTGTATGGCTTCCAAAAGCGACCACCCGTTACTTCCAACATCTCAATGTTGTACGCCTGAAAACGCACATCTACATTCGAGACTGCACGCATACTTGCGGGGTTCAAGGTGCTCGGCAGGTCCGCTGAAAACGCCACGGCCAAACAGCTCCCGGCAAAAACGCCAATTCCGAAGATGTTCAAGTAAGTGCGCCTGTTCTTGCCTGTAGTTTTCAAGCTAATCCCTTTAATATGCACCTGATTTCTAAATTTTTGAATCCGCACTATCCCGCGATACTCTAATGCGCAACCGCGCCTCATCGGCCTAGAGATACCTATGTTTACCAAACGGCTGAATCAGAGCACCGCATCGGCCTTGATGCTTTTTCTGTCAATTGCCGTGGACGTCGCGCGCGCGCAGGTAGGGACCCAAAAGCCAAACGTGGTTTATTTCCTGGTCGACAATCTCGGCATGGGCGAATTGAGTTCCTATAGCGGCGGTTCTTTCCGTGGTGTTACCACGACTCGTATTGACGCCTTCGGCAGGGAAGGCGTTAGGCTAACCAACTTCGCGCCCGAAGCCCAATGCACGCCCTCCCGCGCGGCTCTGATGACCGGGCGCTATTCCATACGTTCCGGTAACCATACAGTTGCACTTGCAGGTTCGCATAGCGGCCTCGTGAAATGGGAGCGAACGTTGGGAGACATTTTTTCCGACGCGGGTTATGCAACCGCAATCGTTGGCAAATGGCACATCGGCGATTCCGCGGGCCGCTGGCCTACCGATCATGGGTTCGACGAATGGTATGGCATACCGCGGTCATACGACGAATCGCTATGGCCGTCAGACCCGTGGTACAACCCTAAGCGCGATCCGGTTACGCATGTACTGGAAAGCCGCAAAGGACAACCCGTACACGAACTCGAACAACTGACGCTGGACGTCCGGCGCGACATCGACGTCGAATACATGAAACGCGCGAAAGCGTTTCTCAAGCGCAGCACGGACAACGGCAAGCCGTTCTTTTTATATTTCTGTCACTCCATGATGCACCTTCCGACCATACCCCGCATGGAGTTCAAAGGCAAAACAGGGCATGGCGATTGGGCCGACTCGCTGCTAGAACTAGATACCGATTTCGGAGACTTGCTCGATTATCTGAAACAACTCGGAGTGTCGGGCAACACGATTGTCGTCTTTTCCGGGGACAACGGGCCGGAGGAAGCAGCTCCGTGGCGCGGCACCGCGGGATATTTCGAAGGATCGTACTTCACCGGCATGGAAGGTTCGCTTCGAACGCCCGCGCTGGTACGCTACCCCGGCCATGTTCCCGCGGGGCAAGTGACTGACGAAATTGTTCACATCACCGACATGTTCACAACGCTCCTGCTTTGGACAGGGCTCGATGTTCCAAAGGACCGCGTCATTGACGGAGTGGATCAACGTGCCTTCTTCGAAGGTAAACAAGCGCGTTCTAACCGCGAGGGCTTCTTATATTGGCTGGGCGATGAGCTCTACGGCGTCAAATGGCGCAACTTCAAATTGGTTATGGTCGAACAAAAGACGTTGACCGACCCGGCCTTGCGCCTCCCCAATCCGCATTTGATCAATCTTGATACAGACCCTAAGGAGCGCGAGCCTCTCGATTATCCTTACCTTCACACCTGGGTTGGCGCGCATGTCGCAAAACTCCTAATGGACTATCAGCAGAGCCTGAAGCGCGAACCTCTCATCCCCCTCGGAGCGCCGTTAGATTACGTGCCTAAATCGAAGTAGCCTTACACTCAAGAGCCAATCGGGCCGTCGCCGGGTTTGCCAGAATAGGATTTTAGGCAGACAAACTCTATGGCCGACGATACCGAATTTCCTCTTCCTCCCGCCAATTTTCTGTTTCTGGTCGAATCCATTCTGATGCAGGCGCAGATGCAGCTTGGCCTTCTCAACTTTGGAGAGAAGGATGAAAAAGCTGAACCAAATCTTCCGCTCGCTCGACATTCCATCGATCTTCTTGGCATGCTGCAGGAAAAAACGAAGGGCAATCTTTCAACAGAAGAGCAGCGGTTGCTCGAAAACGGCTTGACCGAACTGCGCTTCCGCTACGTGCAAGTCGCTGATGAAGAGAAACAAAAGAATTCCCGAATTACGGTAGTAGAGGAAAAGAAGAAAGAAGACGACCGTCCCCTGATCATCACTGCGGACGGAGGCAAAGGATCGAAAACCGAGTAAATGCTCGAACAATTCGAGCACGCTTCCATTCTTGTGCTCGGTTCCGGCACCAGCGTGGGCGTGCCGATGATCGGTTGCCGCTGTAAAGTCTGCACATCTACTGATCCGCGCGACAAACGCTTGCGTCCTTCCGTTTTGCTTCGCTTGGGCGAGGCCAGAGTGCTGATCGACACATCGCCGGATTTCCGCTATCAGGCGCTGAACTTCGGAATCGATCGCATCGACGCTATTCTCTACACGCATTCACATGCCGACCACATCCTAGGACTGGATGATGTGCGCCCATTCAATTTCATGCAGCGGCAGGAGATTCCCATCTTTGCTTCGGCGGAGGCTTGGGACGTAATTGAACGCACCTTCCGCTACGTATTTGACGCGGCTCCAAGCGAATCCAGCCGGCCACGCTTGACGCCCCATTTATTCGAAGGCGATCCTTTCTGCGTTGGCGGAGTTGAGTTCCGGCCCATTCGTGTTGCGCATGGGAAAGGAACGGTGCACGGGTTTCGCTTTGGCGACTGCGCGTATTTGACCGACCACAGTTCGATCCCGGAAGAAAGCCTGCGGAAGTTAACGCACTTAGATGTTGTTTTCCTGGATGCGCTCCGGCACAATCCCCATCCAACGCATTCAACAGTAGAGGAATCGCTGCGCACGGTGGACTTGTTGAAACCGAAGCGGGCTTACTTTACACACATTTCCCATGATCTGCTGCATGCGGCGGTCGAAGCCAAACTGCCTTCCAACGTACGCATAGCGTATGACGGGCTGGAAATTCCGATTGGGCGGACGGGGCGGCCATGAGCATACGAATCTTCAGATCGCTAGACGAGGCTCGCGGCCGGTTCGAACCTTCGGCGCTCGCGATCGGCAACTTTGATGGCGTTCACATCGGCCATAAAGCTTTGCTCCAGAAAGCGAGCGAATTTGCTGGCACACATGGGCTCCGTTCGTCCGCGTTGACGTTTTATCCCCACCCGACTGCCGTTGTTGCACCACAGCGCCGTCCTCCCATGATCTGCCCGCTCGAACAACGGTTGCAATTGCTCGAAGCAGCAGGAGCAGAACAGATTCTGGTTCTGCCGTTTACGGCGGATGTTGCGCGGCTTTCACCGGAGCAATTCGTTTTCGACATTCTTGTCGGTTCCCTAAACACGAAGGCAGTCTTCGTCGGTCAGAATTTTCGCTTTGGTCACAAGCAGAGCGGGACGCCTGCGACGCTTGAAGCGCTGGGCCGCGAAGCGGGGTTCGAACCGCGGTTTATTGAGCCTGTCAGCTATCGCAGGCAAATCGTGTCCAGCTCCTTGATACGCGAGTATCTGAAACTGGGAAACGTGAGCCGCGCCGGCCGTCTGTTAGGACGCTGTTTCTTCATCAAAGGCGATGTCATTGCCGGACGCGGCGTCGGTTCAAAGCAGCTTGTGCCCACGTTGAACGTTCGTCCGGAGGCAGAGCAATTATCGCCTCGCGGTATCTACGTAACAGAGACCATCGATTCCGCGCGCAACCGCCGCTGGCAATCGATCACGAATGTTGGCACCAGCCCAACCTTCGGCACAAATGAGCTGACGATCGAAACTTACTTGCTCTCCGACTTTGACGGTTTGACGCCAGAGAACATTCGTGTCGAGTTTCGGCATTTTGTTCGCTGGGAAACTTGGTTTCCTTCCGTGGACCACCTAAGAGCTCAAATTTTGAAAGATGTTGGCCGCGCGCAGGCTTACTGGCGGCGCCTGCGAAACTGCGCCCCTTCGATATACTGAGAGCGTTCCAAGCTCTTTACGGGAAAACATCATGCAGCTTTCTGAAGGCAAAATCAAGCACATGAAGGCGCTGTCGAACAATAAAGGCGTAATTGCCGCGGCAGCGATGGATCAGCGAGGCAGTCTGCGCAAATCTATAGCCTCGGCGAAGGGCGTCCCTGCGCAACAGATCACCGATGACATGATGAGCGAATTCAAAGTCGCGGTAGCAAAAGCTTTGACCCCGCATGCGAGTGCCATCCTGCTTGATCCCGAGTTCGGCATTCCCGCAGCCAAAGCGCGCGCAAAAAATGCAGGCTTGCTGCTTGCTTATGAGGAGAGCGGTTATGACAACACCAAGCCTGGACGCCTGCCCGACCTGCTTCCTCATCTCTCGGTTAAGCGCATCAAGGAACTGGGGGCGGATGCGGTTAAGATCCTGATCTACTACACGCCCTTCGAAAAAAGCGACATCAACGACATTAAGCACGCATTCATCGAAAGAATCGGCGCGGAGTGCGAGGTTTATCAGATTCCCTTTTTCCTGGAATTTGTTGGCTACGATCCCGAGGGCGGTGATGAAAAAGGCCTCGAATACGCCAAAAAGAAGCCTCAAGTGGTCATCCGGTCGATGGAAGAATTCGGCAAGCCCCAGTACAAAGTGGATGTGCTGAAGGTGGAAGTACCCGTCAACGCTGAGTTCGTCGAAGGCAGCAGCGTGTTTAAAGGTAAAGCGGCGTACTCGCGCAAAGAAGCTCTGGATCACTACCGGCGCGCCGCGGAAGTGGCCCAAAAGCCCTTCATCTATTTGAGCGCTGGCGTCGGCAATGCGCAGTTTGTGGAATCGCTCAACATGGCTTCGGAAGCCGGCACCGATTATTCAGGTGTCTTATGCGGCCGCGCAACGTGGAAGGAAGGCATACCGGTCTATGCCAAAGGCGGCGTAAACGCGCTTGAAGAATGGCTCGCCGACAAAGGCGTGAAGAACATCAACGCGGTAAACGATGCCATCAAGTCTGCCAAGCCGTGGCAGGCCAAATACGGAGTAGCAGCTATCGCCTGACGGCGGTTACTTTAAATGTCTTTTGCTGGGATTCCCGAAGCGATTGAAGACTTCCGGCAAGGAAGAATTCTCGTCGTTGTTGACGATGAGGATCGGGAAAACGAAGGCGACCTCACCATCGCGGCCGAGAAGATCACGCCTGAAGCGATCAATTTCATGGCTACGCGGGGGCGCGGGCTGATATGCCTTGCTCTTGACGCTGAAATCTGTGCGCGGCTCGATTTGCAACCGATGTCGCAGGTCAATACGGCGCGTTTCGGCACTGCCTTTTGCGAAGCCATTGACGCGGCCGAAGGTGTAACCACCGGTATTTCCGCTTATGACCGCGCCCATACGATACGGGTCGCCATGGATCCGGAATCTCGCCCGCAGGACTTGGCGCGGCCGGGGCATGTCTTCCCGCTACGCGCGCGGCCCGGCGGCGTTCTGGTTCGTTCCGGACAGACGGAGGCGGCGGTAGATCTCGCCCGGCTGGCGGGTTTTTCGCCCGGCGGAGTGATCTGCGAAATCATGAACGAAGACGGAACTATGGCGCGAGTTCCTCAATTGATCGAATTCTGCCGCCAGTACGGTTTCAAGATGATTTCGGTTGCCGATCTGATTCGCTACCGTACGCAAACCGAAAAACTGGTTCAGCGCGATGCCACCGGCCGCATACGCACTGCTTTCGGAGAGTTCAATACTATTCGCTACAAGAGCCAGATCGATGGCGAAACGCATCTCGCTTTGATTCACGGCGACATCCAAGGCAAACGTGATGTTTTGGTGCGCGTCCATTCTCATTGCGTTTACGGTGACATTTTTCAGTCTCAGGACTGCGACTGCCGCGAACTGATCGGTTCCGCGCTGCGGGCGATCTCGCAGGCCGACTGCGGCGTTTTTGTTTACCTGCACCAAAGCGGCCCTGGAATTCAAATTGCGCATCGCGATGGACGTCGCGAACTCATTACTCACGGACGAACACAAACAACATTCACGCCGTCTGAAAGACACCAGCCGTTGCAGCACGATACGGGCGTCGGCGCGCAAATACTTTCCGACTTGGGATTGTCGACAATACATCTGCTGACCAATCATCCGCGCAAGGTGGTGGGCCTGGAAGGCTTCGGTATTCAGATCACGAAGCAGATTGCCTTTGGGGCAACGCCGGTTCCGGATCTGGCTACAACGTCGGCAGTTTAGATTAGCTAAATGCCTGTCGCATTCACGCTGCCCCGTTTTTATCCGATACTCGATACCACGTTGCTGGCGCAGTGGTCCTGCCCTGCCTTAAAAGCGGCGGAAGGCCTTATCGAAGGCGGGGCGCGAATCCTCCAATTTCGTCACAAAGACGACTGGACGCAGGGCGACTTCGACACCGCAAAAGAGATGGCGCGCCTATGTCAGGAAGTAGGCGTGCTTTTCGTGATCAACGACCGTGCCGACTTTGCCAAACTACTCGGAGCGGCGCTCCACATTGGTCAAGACGACCTCCCGCCGCTTGCGGCTCGGCGCGTGATCAGCGATGAAGTTATCGGATTTTCCACTCACAACCGTTTTCAATTGACGTGCGGAAATGCGGAGGCTGTGGAATATCTCTCGCTTGGGCCGATATTCGAAACAACATCGAAGCGAAATCCAGATCCGGCCGTCGGTATCGATAGTTTGCGAAAGCTTCGACCGTTAACCACAAAGCCACTGGTCGCCATCGGCGGCATCACCCAACTCAACGCCTGCGAGGTATTGGAAGCGGGCGCGGATTCGGTTGCCGTGATTTCCGGCTTATTCGCGGACGATGCAAGCCGTGGCGGAATGCGGAAGTCGGCTCAAAGCTGGATCGGACTGCTCGCACAAGCGCGCCTGGCGGTTCAATAGACTTGCCGTAGCGGTACTGGTTTATTGCGCCCCAATCAAATACTCTGTTAGCCTATCGTTTAACTGATGGCCTTATTTGCAACGAAACCGCTTGAAACGTTGTTGGCGCAGGCGGAAAGCGAAAAAGGTTTAAAGCGCACTCTCGGCGCCCTTTCACTGGTCGCATTGGGAATCGGCGCAATTATCGGCGCTGGCATCTTCACACTCACCGGAGTCGCCGCCTCAACGCACGCCGGCCCGGGAATGGTCTATTCGTTCATACTTGCCGCAATCGGTTGCGCCTTCGCGGGACTTTGCTACAGCGAATTTTCGACCATGATCCCGATTGCGGGCAGCGCCTATACCTACTCCTATTGCACGATGGGCGAACTGATTGCCTGGATAATCGGCTGGGCTTTGGTCCTGGAATATGCCGTCGGCGCAGCTACCGTATCGGTAAGTTGGGCCGCCACATTTGATTCGATCTTACTGTCCTTCGGAATCGAGTTGCCGCGCGCGATCGTCGCCTCACCATTTGCGCCGCAGCCGGGAAACATAAACCTGATTGCGGTGATCATCATCTGCATAATTTCCTTCATTCTGATTCGCGGCATCAAGGAATCGGCTCGCTTCAACGACATCATCGTGGTGACTAAGGTCGCGGTGGTCGTGTTCTTTATCGGGATCGGCTACTTCTTTATCAACTATCAGAACTATCATCCGTTCCTGCCTGCGAATACTGGCACTTTTGGCGCCTTCGGATGGTCAGGAGTCCTCGCGGCAGCCGGACAGATCTTCTTCGCTTATATTGGCTTCGATGCAGTCTCGACGGCCGCACAGGAAGCTCGCAATCCGAAACGCGACATGCCCATCGGCATCATCGGCTCGCTGGCTATCTGCACGGTTCTCTATATTCTTTATTCGCTTGTGCTCACGGGAATCGTGAATTACAAAGATCTGAATGTGGCGGCGCCGCTGGCGGTAGCGGTTGATCACATGAAGGGTTTGCCTTGGGTCGGGTTCTTAATGAAGCTCGGGTCGCTGTGCGGCTTGACATCTGTGATGCTCGTCATGCTGCTAGGCCAATCGCGCGTGTTTTATTCGATGTCGAACGATGGACTCCTTCCCAAGCTTTTCTCGGAAGTGCATCCTCGTTTCCGCACGCCGTGGAAATCAAATCTGTTGCTCATGGTCTTCGTGTCTCTTGGTGCGGCGTTCACTCCCATCGCGAGTCTCGGAAATCTAACAAGTATTGGAACTCTCTTCGCCTTTGTAGTTGTTTGCATCGGTATTGTGCTGATGCGGAAACAGCGTCCCGACCTACCCCGCCCCTTCCGCACTCCCTGGGTTCCGCTACTGCCGATTCTGGGCGTGATTGTCAATCTCGCGCTGATGGCTGGTCTCGGATTGATCACCTGGTCGGCTTTTCTCATTTGGATGGCGATCGGGCTGATTATTTACTTCACTTACAGCCGCCACAGAAGCACTGTGCAAACAACACTCGCCGAGTCTCCCCTGCCCCCGAATCCGCGGCTTAAATGACCATCTGGTAGCCTAACTTTTAACTTATGAGCCTTACTCGGAGGAAGCCCCTAGAGGCCCTTCTTCAACAAGCCGCCGACAGCGGACTGAAGCGCACGCTTACGGCGAAGAGCCTTGTTGCTCTGGGCGTCGGCGCCATCATCGGCGCGGGTCTTTTTGTACGCACCGCGGCGGCGTCTGCCGAGGCAGCCGGACCGGCCGTGGTCGTTTCGTTTATCATTGCGGCCATCGGCTGCGCCTTCGCGGGTCTGTGTTATGCCGAGTTCGCCGCCATGATTCCGATCGCAGGCAGCGCCTATA
>DASREJ010000289.1:0-12400 GCA_035652115.1 Bryobacteraceae bacterium | reverse complement strand
TCGGAATCGTAGTCCTGATTCGCCTGCTTCACCTCATTCACAGAGTCGAAGGTGGGGTTAATAACGATAATCCCGAGAATCGGGTCTTGATTAACCGTACCGTCCAGATAGTAACCGGTCGCGTAGAATGGTTGCCCGTTGACCTGAATCTGCACACTACCCTGGGGATTCTCGTCAGCAGCATGAGCCCAACCTTGTTTTACAGTTCCGGGGTCCAAGAGTTCGAATGCCTGAAGATTCCGGCCAATACTCGGCAGCTGGGAAATCTGTTGTGCCGTGAAGGTTTGAGCCACGTCAGCCCGGTCGGTTTGCAAAAGCGGGGCCGCAGCGGTCACCTCAATTTCCTGGCTCACGTTACCGACTTGCATGGTTGCGTTGAATTGCGTTGCCTGGTCAACTTGGACAATTAGGTCGTTGGAAACGACCTTTTGGAAACCTGGGGCTTCGATCGTGATCTTGTATTGATCGGGGATGAGTTGACCTTTTGAGTACTGTCCCGCGTCGTTGGTCGTAACGGTGAACGATGCGCCCTTTGTGGTGTCCGTGATGGTGACTTTTGCGTTGTTAACGGCAGAGCCGGAGGGATCTGTGACGGTTCCGATGATGCTGCCGAAAACTTGCTGAGCGTTTGCCCCGCCTGCGGCTATAAGCAGCAGAGAGGCTGAAAGACAAAGGGAGTGAAAAAGCCCCCGTCTTACATTGACCATGCGTTCTCCTTGGAAGCTAACTTACTTTGAAGTTTCTTTGTTAAAGCGATAAACCGCGTATCGCGGTATCCGCTCATCAACTCACACCTTGGAGTAGTGTAATTCAAATGTAGCGAAATTGTGCCACAAAACTTGCAGTTTTTGGTACTTCTGCCCCGAAAGAAGAATGCCGCCAACATCAGGGCGTTAAAGGACTTGCATCTGTGTTGAATTCTATGGTTTTTAGAATTTCTAAACGACGAAATCTGAAAAACTAAACGCGAAACGCCAGTTAAAAGCGGCAGTTCGGCGTGTTGGCGAGCTGATGTTGCAGCGGGAAGGACCGCATTTTGTTCGCGTTCTCACTATACTTTTCAATATGCCGCTAGCTCTTATCGCTTGGCTTCTTATGGCGGCCGGCAGCCCAGGCGAAGTTCATCAGCGCGGTATCGCTCTTTATAAGCAGCAAAAATACAGTGAAGCTATTACCGCGTTCGAAGAAGCGGTAAGAAACGAAGATCCTCAATCGCTCGATTACAAAGAATCGGTGCTACTAATCGGTCAAAGCTACTTCATGCTTTCGCAGGCACCGAAGGCAATACCGTGGCTAGAAAAAGTACCTACCGTAAACGAAGCCAATTACATGCTCGGGTATGCCTATCTTCAAACCAAAGAGCGGGAGCACTCGGAAGCGGCTTTCGCGCGCCTGTTTGGGTTGAAGCCGGACTCAGCGGCAGCGCATCTCGTAGCTGGCCAGATGATGCTTAAAAAGGAATACGAGGAAGAGGCAGCGCTGGAGGTAGAGACGGCTCTGAAGCTAAACCCGAACATACCGGAAGCGCATTTTCTATTGGGAGAGATGCATATCTATCGGGGACGGCTGGACGAGGGCATCGCGGATATGCAACAAGAGCTTGCGATCGATCCGAATTTCGCTATGGCCTGGTACAGGCTTGGCGACGTATATACGCGCAAGCAAGAATGGGCGCTCGCGATACCGAACCTTCAACGCGCCGTGTGGCTAAATACGAATTACAGCGGCCCTTATATTCTTCTGGGCAAATGTTATCAGAAGACCGGTAAGCTTGCCGATAGCGAACGAATCCTGCGGTCTGCCCTTGCGATAGACCCGAACAATAGAGAAGCGACCTATCTGTTAGGGCAGACCCTGATGGCTGAAGGCAAGAAGGAAGAAGCGCAAGCTACCCTCGATAAACTGCGCGCACAACAGCGGCCTTAAATTCCTCGCCCACCTTGAACCGCGCGGCAAGCCGGTTTTTGTGTGCTAGGATTTGGCAGTCGATGAGGTGGGCAGTCGCTGTCAGCGTCGTGCTGTTGTCAGCGGCGCTGAATGGAGCATCGTCGGGGGAGCAGTGTGCCGGATGCCATCCAGCCGAAACTACACTGCACGAGCGAACGAGAATGGCGCATGCGATGGTGCGCGCGCCTGAGAGTTTGTTCGCTAAAAACCTGCCTGATCACGCGCTTCAGGAATCGAATGGTGGCTATCAATTTGTTTACCAGCGAAAGGATGAAGGTCTTGCGGTAACGGCAATTCGAGAGACTAACCAGGCCGCGGGCTTAATACGATGGGTGTTGGGAGCGGGTGCGCAAGGACAGACTCCACTTGTCGAAACAGCCGCGGGCACATTGGAATCCCGCGTCAGCTATTTCCCACCGCTGCATCAATACGGCATCACGATAGGCCAGCACGGTGGGCCTTCCACGACGGCGGAACGTGCGCTTGGTCTGAAGGAAAAGCCGGGGGATCTGAAGATGTGCCTTGGCTGCCACTCGACGGCTATCTCGCAAGATCTGCAGCCCGTTATTCCTGGCGTGCAATGTGAGCGCTGCCATGCCGGCGCCGAGGAGCATGCGCGCGGAAATGGTAAGCCGGTCAATCCCGGCAAGCTCGCGCCGGTAGAGCAAGTTCAATTCTGCGGAGCGTGCCATAGAACCAAGCCGCCGGTTGATGATAAGCAGCTTGAAAATCTTCGTTTTCAACCGCTGCGATTGATGAAGAGCCGCTGTTATGCCAGCGGACGATTAGCCTGCACGACGTGTCATCCGGCGCATCAGGATGCACGACGCAACGCAGCGGCCTTTTACGACCAGAAGTGCGTTGCATGTCATAACACGCCCGCTCCGCACAAAGACGAACGCGCGCAACGCGACTGTATCGGATGCCATATGCCCTATGTGCAATTGCATCCCGCGCTTAAGTTCACCGACCACTTTATTCGCGTGGTGAAGACCGGGGACTTACCGGCTGCGATTCTTTCGCAGCGTCCGGCAGGAGCAGGCGGTTAGAGCGCCGCAGCTAATGCGGCATATCGCCTACTTCGCAGTCACAGCGCGACGGATGAGTTGCTCGACGCGATTCTTTTCCAAAGCTGTGCTGATGAATAGTTCCTGGCGTGCACCGGCGCTAAGCGCAATAGCTTTCCAGCCGTTGCTGGTGGGAACAGTAACACGAATGGCGAGTTGACCTTTCGCGTCGCGTACGGGACGGATGACACCTGGAATTATCGAGCGGATCTCGTCGTTTTCATTGAGAATACGCTCTAGAACGGGTCGAAGACCATCGATGATGCTGTGCTCGATTTTAAGTTTGCCCTGAGCTGCCCGCAATCTCATCCGCGCCCCTGAGCCCGGCAGCTATTTAAATCGTTTTTTGTATTGAATATCAATGCCGAACTCTCCATTGTCATCCCTAAGCGCGATGAGCGAGTACTGAGGACTGAAGGCCCATTCGAGCCGGAAGATTTGCTCAGAGGTTTGCGACAAGTTAGTAACATAAGTGACCGTAATTTCGCGCGACACTTGCTGTTCCAGAGTGAGCCGTGCTTGCGGCGCATTGGTGATGTTCTGCACCAGCGGATCGATCTTGATGTTAGTTATGCCGAAAAGTTTTGAGAGGCGATTAGAGACCGGCGCAATCGCCTGACCGACCACCGTATTAGCGCCGTACTGCATAGCGCTGGTGTCGCTGCTGGTTTGAAGATTGGCATTGATGGCGCCCGTATCGGGCGCTCGGCCGACCGTGAGAAGCGCAATGATGTCGCGCGGTTGAAGCGGAGGGTCGGAGCGATAGTTGATGTTCAGTTTCCCCAGCGTGCCGGCTATAGTGATGTCGACGGTAATTCCTCGGGTTTCGGTTTGTAGATCAAGATCGAGAACCGGGTCAATGCGCGCCGCATTGACAAAACGGATCTCACCGCGATTGACGCTGTACTTTCCGCCAAAGACTTTGATGTCGCCCTGGTTAGCGACGATATCGCCCAGCAACACGGGATGTCCAGGTGTTCCGCGCAGGCGCAGATCGATTTCAGCTTGAATATCACGGCTGAGTTCCGTTGTGACTTGAAGATCTGGAGCGCTTTCGACACGAACATCTAGCTGCAAACCGGCAAAGAAACCGTGCTCTTCCGAAGGTGCTGCGGAAGAAGCAGCAGCAGTTGCGAGAAGCGTCCCGACATCAGCATTCGGAGTAAACACGACGCGTGAAATCGTTGCCGTCCCCGATAGAACGCTGCTTTTACTGGTGCCGGTCAGCCGTAATTGAGAAGTGGCCGTAACGCTGATGCTGTTTGCATAACGAATACGTACGTTCTCAGTGGCTGCGTCCAAACGATACACAGGCTGTTGGTCAGCGCTGAGATCGATGAAGCCCGAAGCTGAAACTGTGCCGCCTCCTGTTTGGGCCGTCAGTTTCTGTATTGTGGCGCGACTGCGATCGAAACGGAATGTGCCGTTGATGCCCGTAAGACCATTAGGAAACCCGTTTGCGAATAAGGTCCCGTTCTGTATCTCGACCGCGCCATTTATCGCCGGTTTGGCTGGGGTTCCGATGATTGAAACAGCAATCGCCGACCTGCCGGAAGATTGAATGCTGGGCTGAAACAACTGAAGGATTTTGAGGTCGAGCGTGCCATTCGCTTTGAGATCTAAAGATGGTTGATGCAAGTACTCGACAAAGCCTTTGAGCGCCAGGTTGGTCTCAGGACCGGTGAGTTGGAAATTCCGCAGTTCCAGCCTGCCGTTGGCGGCTTCAAGAGTGATGGGCCCGGAATTACGAAAGACGAGAGTTGGAGCACTTATCCTTGTAGCGGAATGCAGGAGAGCTGCGGCGCCAATCTGAAGATCGTCGACATGGATGATGCCCCGCATGTGCTCAGGTTCCAGCAGAAGACCATCAAACGTCATGTTGCCGCGAACAGAGCCATCCAACGGCAACGCCTGAAATCCGCCGGTATTGAGCAGCGCGTAGAGCGTTTGAAGTCCGATACGATCCACTTGCAGTTGTCCTTTGACAGGGCGGCCGGGAGTCAATTGAATCTCGGCGTTACCTTTGACGTGCGTATCGCGCAAATCTCCAGAGAAACCCGCATACAGCAAGCTGCCTTTGGTGGATGCGTCTAACGTGACATCGCCGAGTGTTTCGTTGGCTTGTGTAACGTGACGAAGAACTAGAACACCGTTGGCCACGGTAGGTTCAATATGACCGGACTCAAACTTTACTCCGATGTCTCCGTGCAGTTCGAGTTGCGCATTCCAACCCGGCTCATGTTGGCGCGCGGCCGCCACGGTTGTGAGTGGAAATGCATTGCTATCGGCTTTGATGTGAAGCTGTCCCGAGCGCCAATCACTTGATGGATGGAGGTAATTGCCCGAAAATGCCACGCTGGCAGAACCTGCTTGCAATTGACCGTTCATAAGGCGAATTTCGCCCGGCAGTAAGCGCAGATCGGCGCCCGCCCGATCGAAGCACTGATTAAACGCGCACAGATCTTGAACTCTGATCTGTGCAGTTCCTTGTGGATTGTCGAGGGAGCCGTTGAGATTTAGCGAACCCGAAGCAGATCCGCCAGACAGATGCACACTCGGAAGATGAGCAACTTTTGCGAATCGCGCAACGCCGGCGCCTCGAAATTGCAGTTCGATAGCTGCGGCTGCTTTGCGGTCTGCGGCCCAGTTGGTAAGCGATAGATGTGCGGTACCCGACGCGTGCATGGACGACTGATCGATTGAAAGCCCGGTGAAAACTGCGGCATCCGCCGATAACTCCGCGTGAGCGCGAACATGATCCCAGGTCTCACCAAAAGCACGAAAGCGATTGAGTGAGACATCGCCATTGACGCGTGGATGATTGACGGGACCAGTGATGGTCCCATTGAAGTGAGCGCTACCATCGGAGAGCAGATCAGGCAAATTCGCCGCCACCCGTTCGCTCTGCAGGGGCTGCAAATCATGCAGGTCAGTCGTGTCGATCACTGTATTAAGGTTGTCGTTTACACGACCGGAAATTGCAAGGCGGGTATGCGGCAGGTTGAGCTGAACATTGGCGAGATCAATAGTATTGCCACGTTGATGGTAGGCGGCTTCGATATGACCTGAAGCCGTCTCTGAACCCGATGGGGAATCGATATTGAGCTTTGTCTGAATCACGAAATCACGAGGCGATTTCGCAAGTGTCCCGTTCATGGCGAGCGCACCCGTCGCGACTCCCTGCCACGGAAGCTCAGTCCGAAACAAAAACCGTTCGATCGCAACTACGTTGACGGCTGCGAGATGTCCGGCAAAAGAGAAGGCACCGTTACTGAGAACTGATGCGTCCCCAGCAAGTTGTCCCCAGGGAGCCCTGAATCTAATTCCGGAAAAGCTGAGGCGGTCAGGAGACGCGGCAATTTCAGAGGTCAGATCGCAGTTCTTGAGCGCGTAGTCTTTTAGCTGAATTGAAATTTGATGGGCAGCGAGTTTTCCAGACAATGTAACCGGGTTCTCTGCGTCGCGGCGCAGCGTGCCCACGAATCCTATCCGGCCAGAGCGCAACTCCGGAACACCGGCAATTCGAGCAACATCGGAGCTGGCGAGGTCGGCGTTCAGTTGCAAATCGACAACGGGACGGTTGAAGTTTTCAACGATTCCCGTAGCGCGGATCTTAGACGTTTCCGAGGAAAAGTTGCTGGATTCAAGAATTAGTCTGTCTTTCTCCAATCGCGCTCGCGCAGACAGCTTCATCGCGAGGCGCTGAAAGGATTTTGAACTTATGGCAAATTCGCGCGAACTAATTTGAGCGACGTAAGAAGGGGCCTGATTGCTGTAGCCGACTCTGAGTGCTACTTCCTCGCCGCGCAGATTGAACGGTAACGAGAGTTGTTGCAGTGCCGTTCGAATGCTGCCGTGCCTGGCTTCGAAATGGCGCAGCCTAAGATTCAGAAGATCGTAGACGGTTCTTTCGACAGTTTTCCGATCGACATTCGGAGTTGGAATGTTGGTCGATTTATCATCACGCACCAAGAGATAGATATTCGGCCGCTCGATGACGATGGACGACATCTCAACCTTGCCTTCGAGAACGGAGATGATGTGCATTTGCACTTCGATCAAGTCCGCATGAAAGAGAGGCGGACCAGAAGCAGGTTCGGTGCCGTGTATTACGAAGTTTTGAAATGTCGCCGAAAGGGTACGCCAGTTATAGGAAAACGCACCTAGTTCAACGCGTCCACCGCTGGCATGTTCGACAGAGGCGATAATCTGTTGGCGCACTTTCTCTTTAAACCACTCGCTCCGCAGTACAAAAGCAGCGGTAATGGCGATGATCACTCCAAGGGCGACGCCACATAAAAGCCTGCGCACGTTGCTGATAACTTTCGTCATTTGCCGTTATCGAAGTGCTTTATCAAGGTAAATGATATTCACCTGTTTACGGGCTTCTTCCAGCCACGCGTCTAGTATTTGGTCGGTGTCTTTTTCAGTTAGGGTCTTCCGGATCGCAGGACGCGCCGCATCGAAGGACGGCGCAGGGATGCCCGGATGATCTGTTTTCCATGTTGCAAGTTCGCGATCATAAAAGCTTCGGATCTCGGAATCGGATACATCCAAGGTCGGACGGAAACGAAGCTCAACAAAGCTTAGTATGGCCAATTGGTCTGCTAAGTGACGCTTGAGTATGGTCTCATTGATTCGATACGCATCAAGACCCTGATGATATGCGGTGTCACTAGCAAAGCTACTACGAATTTGGGCTAAGTAACGATCGACATCCCCGTCAGGAGGCATCGGATAACGGCTTAATTGCATTTCGCGACTGACCAGTAATTGGGTAACGATTCGATCTGCCGCGGCACGCCTCGCTTCAAGATCTTCGGAAATGGGTACGTGGTTTTGAAATGCAGCTACGCGCAACTCCTCGTCAATTTGCAATTCGGTTACGACCTGCCGCCCAATTGCGATCGCGATGCGATCGACAATTTCGCCGTTGAGCGAGAGACAGAAAAGTACGCAGACTAGCGGAAGGCGGCGCATCAAAAGGCCTGTCCTAGCGAAAAATGGAATTGAAACGCATTGATCTTTTGGACGGTTGATATAGCGGTTCCGTTCAAATAATCCTGTTCCGTCCCCTTCAGGCCATAGAAGCGGGGCGCATTCGGACTGAAGGAAAAGTCAAGTCGAAGCGGCCCGATAGGAGTTCTGTAACGAAAGCCGATTCCAATGTCCTGAACCATGTAATCAAAGTCCTGCAGATTTCGCTGGCGAAACCGAAGGCTCACGTCACTCAACGTGTCATAGACGTTTCCGGCGTCCTGAAAGAGAACGGCTGCTAGGTTGTCGCCGTATAAGGGAAAGCGCAGTTCGAGACTATTGATTAAGAGCGCGTTGCCCCCTAGTGGAAAGCCAGTTGTCAGATCGCGCGGCCCAGCCTGAAAATCCGGAAAAGCCCGTATGGACGTTGATCCGCCCGAGTAAATACGTTCCGCAAGCGGGATGCTGGGGCGCCCCCCGGTTCTGCTGATCAGTCCAAATTGCGTGCTTCGCGCGAATACCAGATAGCGATGAATTGAATAATAAGTGGAATTGCGGAACAGTCCGCGCGCGAATTGTGTTTGTGAGCCCAACTTAGCTGGCGCATAGCTCAAGTCGGCAGTTGTATAGATACCACGGTGCGCGTCAGTGGGATCGTCACGCTTATCTTGAATTACGGAAATACCGGCAAGCCCGACGGTTTCCGGCTGAGATAAAAGAGGAACAAGCAGTTGATCGATCTTAAGATTAGATAGTGTTACGTGGCGAAATACGAGCCGATACTGCATTGTGTAAGCGCGAGATAATCGTTGACCAAGTTGTATGGACGCCTCGCGGCGGTGAGCTGTATAAGTGCGGATGTCACTGGAATTATCGACTAACGCCGTCGTTGCAAGGCTAAGATTGTCGTGCGAAATAAATTGCGGAATAAAGTAAGTTAGAGCAGCTCGCTGCTCGACTGTCGAAACGGCGGTTTGAAGCCCGAGCGTTTGCCCGAGACCCAGAAAATTGATCCTTGTGATTCCGAATGCAAAGCGAGGCGCAAAGCCCGTCGACCCCGCCGGATTATCAAGACTAGTGACACCGCCTCCGATGCGCGCGATTTGAGCGCCGACGCCGACGTTAAGCGAATAATGGCGTGCTTCATCCAGATCATAAAGAACGTTTTTTGAGACTTCATCGCCATCGGGATTCTGGATCGCTGTGTTGACACGCGCGAAAATGCCGAGTTCATATAAGCGGCGTTGCGTATCTGTCTCAGCAGTTAGGGACAGCGGCTTGCCCTTTGTGAGCTCAATGCGCCTATCCACGACGCTGGCGCGGGTGGTATAGAGTCCCGTAATAAGAACATTGCGAACGAATTTCTGATCGCCGGGATGTATTGTATAGACGATTCCCACTTGATTCGGCGAACTCGCGAGCGTGACTGAATAGTCGAACGTGGCGTTCAGATATCCATTGTTGTAGTAGTACTCGAGTAGATTTGCGCGATCGTCCGAAATGGAGGCTTGGCTGTAGGGCTGCCCCGCCGAAGAGACCAAGCGAGCGTTGAGAGCCGACAGATCCGTGGCCGGTACGCCTTGAATCTGAAGAGATGAGACAAGCCATTGAGGACCCTCCTGAATGTCGATAAAAACCGCGAGATGATTTGTTGCACCGCCGTAGTTGTCAATGGTATGAGGAGTTACTCGTACACTTTGAAAGCCATTCGACGTATACAGAGTTTGAATCGATTGGACATCCTGGGTTAGATAGATTTCGCTGAAGCGCCCATAAGGAAATCGTGGAAAAGTGGCGGGCTCCAAATAGAGGTGCTCGCGAATGGTTCTTGTTGTGAAATAATGATTACCACTTATTTGCAGGCGGACAAATTTGTGGCGTTCACCGCGGTTGACGCGATAAGTGACTGTTTCTCCACCGTGCGGCGTTCCCTGCTTAACTGAATAACTGACTTCAGCGTTGAAATACCCTTCGCCCAATAGATATTGCTGTAAATTATGCTGTCCTTCGACCAATAAGTCGGGATCAATTGAGTGTTCCTGAAAAATAGGAATGAGCTGCTTGAGGCGCCCTTGGCTAAGTCGTGAACCGGGAGCTTCTATTGCGACTGGAGTTCCGCTTTGTATATCAAGGGTAGGAGTTACAGAGTTAGTGCGATCACTATAGTCGAGCCGGGTTAAGGTTACCCGCGAATTCAACAGATTGTGGTTCTCATAATAACGGCGCACGTTTTCGATGCCTTGATTGAGCCGCGATTCCGTTATCTCACGCCAACCTAATAAGCCGTAGACACGCATCCAATGCGTCGAACGAATGATGCGTTGACGAGAGCGCTCGGGAAGACCGGTGATGATCGGCTCGGCAAACCGAGCGCGCTTGTTTGTTTGGGTGTCGAATTCAATGTCTACCGATTCAGTGTGAGGATGATAAGTCGTTTGCGTATGCATCGTCACGTGATAAAACCCATCGCCCCGAAGTAGAGTTTCCAGTGACTCGGTAGCTTGAACGGTGTCGGAAGGTTGAAACGGATAACCTAGCCGTAGCTTCGTAGCGCTCGACTGCTCACCAACATTGGGCGGCGGCTTAATCCCACGAATGACTACACGTCCCACAAAAAATGCGCGTTGCGTGATGAAGCGTACAACAATTCCGGAATCTTGCGATGCGACATCTACGGCGATGTCGGCAAAACGTCCAGTCGCGAAAAGGTTCTGGATAGCTTGTCTAAGCTTGTCGATATCGAAAGAGGATCCTACTTCGAAGGGGATTGCCGCTCGAAGTTCAGCGTGCGTAAGAGGCTGGTCGGGAGGATCGAATTGGATCGGTGCAATGATGCGGCGGCCCTCGTACTTTCTAGCATTCTCGAAGAGTGGCGAACCGGATGGCCGGGGTGACGATTGAGGCCAAGCGATGCTGCCCGTCAAAATGAATAGAAGAGGTAGGATCGTCCTTAGTGTTAGAGTACGAGCGAGAGCGCTATTCGCGACAAATTTCGTTCGGCCCCATTGGTGAAAACGGGCAGGAGCGAATAAATCAGGCGCGTGTGTGTATCGTCGGTTGCGGCGCACTAGGTAGCTTTCAGGCCGAGGCGCTTGCTCGGGCGGGAGTACGCGAACTGCGACTGATTGATCGCGATTATGTGGATGTCAGCAATCTGCAGCGGCAATGGCTGTACGACGAAGAAGACGCGCGGACAGAAACGCCCAAAGCAATAGCCGCGGCGCGAAGATTGCACAAAATCAACCAACACGTTCAAACGGAGCCACTGGTAACCGATCTGTCGCCCTCTAATGTCGAGGAACTATTGGCGAACTGCGATCTGATACTGGATGGCACTGACAACTTTGAGACTCGTTACCTAATCAACGATATTAGCGTTAAGCATGGCGTTCCTTGGGTCTACGGAGCGGCAATCGGCAGCTATGGAATTGTCATGCCGGTTTGGCCCGATCACGGTCCGTGTCTTGCTTGCGTCTATCCGGAGCCGCCGCGAGGGCTGCAGCCGACATGCGATGTGAATGGGGTGTTAGCTTCGACAACGGCAAGCGTGGCGTCCCTTCAGGTGGCGATGTCATTGCGGCTGATCGTCGGTTGGCCGGATTTCGAGTGCTATGTCCATACATTCGATGTATGGACAGGCACACAACAGCGCGTTCGATCCGGAGATCGCGATTCGGAGTGCAGTGTGTGCGCCAGTCGTGAGTTTCGATTTTTGCAGGGACGCAAGCGAGTTCCGGTCAGTCTGTGCGGCCGGAATGCCGTTCAGTTACATGAGAGCGCGAGACCGTTGGATTTGCAAGAACTCGCTGACCGGCTTCGACGTTTCGGCGATGTGCGTGTGAATGAGTTCGCTCTCCGTATGAGCATGCCGGATTATCAACTCACTTTCTTTCCCGACGGCCGCGCGATCGTGAAGGGCACGACTGACATTGGAATTGCCCGTAGCCTATACGCGCGCCTGATTGGAGCCTGAGCTGCTGAGCGGTTCGGCAGCATGCGAGGATAGAAGGAGTTCGGGCGGTTAGCTCAGCCGGTTAGAGCGCCTGCCTTACAAGCAGGAGGTCCACAGTTCGATCCTGTGACCGCCCACCAATATTCTTACCTCTCGGTCGGTCGCGGAATTTGGCATAGCCTTCTAACAGGCTAACGAAGGCTCGAAAGCTTTTCTGGCGGTGAGGGTGGGATTCGAACCCACGGAACCCGTGAAGGTTCAACGGTTTTCGAGACCGCCCGATTCAACCGCTCTCGCACCTCACCGCGTCGGGACTTCCTTAGTTTCCCATATGCCAGCAGCACCTGTCACTCCGGCGCGGCTCGGCGGCGAATTTCCTGGCCTTTCAGACCCGCGAGCAACTCACTCACAGTTTTGCGGGTTACGGGGTCCCGCAACCGGGAATTCAGTTCCGCCA
>DASREJ010000288.1:0-5024 GCA_035652115.1 Bryobacteraceae bacterium | reverse complement strand
GTTTGAGCACTTCCGGATCAGTCGGCATATAACCCCAGTCGCCGAGTTCCGTGCCGGTGTAGCCCGTTTCCGCTAACTCATCTAACATCTGAGAGAACGGAATCCCTTTGCCTTTGCCCTCTTCAAACTCCAGCGCTCCCCAGGAGCAGGGCGCATTCCCGAAACGTATCCTCTTCATCTATAAAAACTACAACCTACTGCAATGAGAATGCATAAAGCATGTCTCCGGCAGCGACGACCAGATATTGATGACCGTCGAGCATGTACGTTATTGGCGTGTTACTTAGTGTGGAAGCCAGTCCGCTATGCCAGAGAATCTTGCCATTCGCAGGGTTGTAAGCAATGATGTGACCCGATGGTCCGCCCGCAAACATCACATCTCCTGCCGTGGTGAGAATTCCTCCCTGCGCTTCGGGCCGAGGACCCATAGTTTCCACTCCCGGATAAGGATGAACCCACTTAGTTTGTCCGGTCTGGTAATCGATAGCCTGCAATCGGGCGCCTAATCCTCCCAGAGCATGCTCGCTAGCTCCGCCCGACGCGGATACCTTTTCTCGTGAGTGAATCGTTCTATAAACCTCCTCGAACCCTTCTACAGCGTTTACATAGAAAAGGCCGGTGTGTGGATCAAATGATGGAGGCGCCCAGTTCGCAGCTCCGCCATTATTCGGTGAAACCAGCGCTCCTCCCACTTGAGCTTCCTTCAAGGGATTCGGAATCGGGGCGCCGTCCTGGCGAAAACCTTTCCACCAATTCGCTGATTCGATAAACGGCTTGGAAAGAATATTCTTCCCAGTGACTCTGTCCAACAAAAAGAAAATGCCGTTCCGGCTTGCCTGCGCGATTAACTTTTTGGGTTGCCCATCTACCGGAGCATCAAACAGCACCGGCACTTGAGTCGCGTCCCAATCATGCGTATCGTGAGGCGAGCACTGAAAATACCAAGCCATCTTCCCCGTGTCGGGATTGAGCGCGACAATCGATTCGGTCCATAAATCATCGCCCGTTCGACTATCTCCAATCAGCACCGGTTGAGGATTGCCTGTTGGTACGTACAGTAAGTTCAAAGCCGGGTCATAGGTGGGAGTCTGCCAGGGCATTCCACCGCCTCGTTCCATGGAAAAAGCATCAGGCCACGTTTCGGCGCCCGGTTGTCCCGGCCGAGGTGTGCAATACCATTTCCACTGAATGTCGCCGGTCTCCAGATCCCGTGATTCAAGCCACGCCGGAACATCCAGCGCATCGCCTCCCATGCCGACAATTAAGTGATTACCAACCACCAGAGGAGCGGGAGTTGAAAAATACGCGGCCTTCACATCGGCGATCATTTTGTGCCATCGCTCTTTCCCGGTTGCTGCTTCAAGCGACACAATGTAATCGTCCGGCGTTTCGAAGTAGAGCCAATTTCCATACATGGCCATACCACGATTGCCGATGTGATTACCTCCCTTCGTCTTCCAAAAGTAGTGCCAGATTTCCTTTCCCGTGCGCGCATCAAGCGCATAGGCGTTGTCTGGATTCGAGATGTAAATGACGCCTTCAACCATCAATGGGGTAGCTTTGATATCCCCCCGTCCACCGCCTAAAAAAAGCTCGCGCGAAGAACCTGCGCCGATGGTCGGAGCCGGACCTTCACCGCCCATGATTGCTCCCGCGCTTGTGGCATTTAGTCGGGCCAGCCACGCCAGACTCAGATTTTTTACATTTTTCTGGTTTATCTGACTTAGTAAGCTGAAGTGTCTGCCCGAGTAATCACCGTGATATGTAGGCCACGAATCCGGACGCGGCTTGACGATTTCAGCTACCGTCAATCCGTCTGCCAGCAACAAGGAATGCTGCGTCAGGAATAAAATCAGCAAAAATAATTTGATTTTCATTTATGGCTTGCCAGGTACGCTGTCAGATCGTGAATTTGCGCGTCGGTGTATTTCATCAACAGGTCCTGGTGTGCCTGTAATGGATCAATCACTTCTACTCTCGGAGCTTCGCCATCCCGTTCATAAGTCTGCCGCTCGCCCGATGGCGTTATTAGTGTAACGGCGAATTCACTTAAGTAGATCAACGTACCCGAAACCGGGCCTTGGGGCAGAAAGACGCGCACGCGCCTTGGATAAGGATCCACAAACGTGGCGGATGTCGAGCGGGTCGCACTGCGCGGACTAACAATCTTATCCTGAAGAGTGACTGGATCATATTTCGATCCAATACCCTTCAGATCGCCGTTAATGGAATGACATGTTGAACATTTGCCCGCTCCCTTAAAGTAGGCCTCGCCTGCCTTTGCATCTCCGACCAGTATGCTTGGGGGCGAAGAACTAGTTCGGCTGCGTGCCGCTTGCACCTGCGAATGCAAGAAAGTAGCAATGTCCTTAATTTGTTGAGCAGTTAGGTTGGGGAATGCAGGCATACCGCGATCCGGACGCCCCGTCTGCAAGAACTGCCCTAATTGCTGGCCGTTTTCGTCGCTTAGGATCAGAAGGGACCGGCCTAAGTCAGGGCCCGCCCCCGTGCCGCGTGCATCCGTTCCGTGACAAAACCCGCAGCTAGGCCCAAATAATTCTCGGCCGCGAGTAACTGCAGCTTGATCGAATTGCGCTCGGCCAAATCCAGCGCCCAACTGAGGCCGACCGGGCGTGGTCTGTTGTGCGATGCAAAAGCTTACAACGTTAAGAAAGAGTGTTAGACAAATAAATCGCTTCAAAATTATTCAGCGACGCTAATCAGTTAGAAAGCGAGTCGCATTCCAAGCTGCCAAATCTCCGGTATGTAGGTGCCGGCGCCCGCGAATATCTTGCCGGCCGTATTAGGAGCATCAACAGTTGTATTAGGCTGTCCGAGGTTGACGTGATTCAGGAAATTATACGACTCCGCGCGAATCTGGAAGCGCAGACGCTCACGGATTGCAAATTCCTTGAATGCTGAAAAGTCGGTTTCCCAGAAATGGGGGCCGTAGAGAACATTGCGGCCGACGTTGCCGATGGTCCCACGCCCTGGGCGCTGCCACGGACCACAAACCTGCCCGTTTGTTGACATCACCGTCGGGCAAACCGCATACCACCCGTTCTGACCTGGATCAGCAACTTGCCAATTTCCAACTACCGTCGCTCTGCATTCGCCGGACACATCTTCGTCGCTTCCGCAATTCGTATAACCTGGCGTAAACGGCAGCCCAGTCATCCAGCTATTGACAAGGTTAAGTTGCCATCCGCCGATAGCGTAATCTAAAGCCTTCGGTATATTGCTCAAGAATTTTTTGTTACGGCCAATAGGTAGTTCGTAGAGAGCCGTCACCACAATCGCTTGATTTCTGTTCTGAGAGCTTGGGCCATAACCGATCGCGCGATTGTATATATATTGGTTCGAGTCGAAGTCCATTGCTTTCGAAAATGTGTAGTGACCCAGGATCTGCAGTCCACCCGACATGCGTTTTTCAACTTTGGCTTGCAGGGCCTCATAATGGCTGCTCGCATCGTTTCCGGAATAACGAGTGCTTTGCGTCCAGCCAAACACATTGTAGAGCGGTTTTCGTTGATTAGTGGATAGACCCTGGTTATATCCAACGAGAGTCACGTCGTTGCTGTTGTAACCATAGTTGTAACCGGGCTGCACGTGTGTACCTTTATTGCCGATGTACGATACTTCGAACGTGGATGATTTAGTTAGCTGTTGTTGAATGGTAAAGTTCCATGAATCCACCGTCGGAATTCGTACATTTTGGGCTGTAATATCGGCCCCATAGCCATTCGGCTCAAGTGGATTGCCAGTCGGACCTTTGGGTTGGCTTGCCAAGAGGGCAGCGGGATTCGGCGCTGTGGGAGGTCCTTGAGCGAGAGTAAAAACAGTCTGATAAGAGACTGCGGGATTCACTTGCTGGGACGCTAACACTGGGAGGTTTTGCGTGACGTTGTGACCGAATACCGCACCGAATATTCCTAAGTCGAAGGCACGACCATATCCTGTCCGAATAACCGTTGTATTAGTTGCTTTGTAAGCAATACCCAATCTAGGCCCAAATGTAAGGTTCTTGTTATGGGTATTCATATTCATGCTTACGCCTTGTGATCCGGCAACCAACACCTCGCCTGTCGCTTGGTTGACACGGCCGCCGTTACCCGGTGCGTTGACATACTGCGGAGCATAGTTCTCCCAGCGCAGCCCATAATTTACAGTCAGCCTGGAATTGACCTGCCAAGTATCTTGCCCGAACAGAAAGAATCGATTTTGCAGCTCCGCGGCATTAAAAATATTGCTGACGTAACGCGAGAATCCGTTAACATCACCCAGCAAAAAAGATGCGATCGCGTTACCGCCGCCACTGGGACCCGATGTAGTCACATTGGAAAATGTTAGCTGGCCGGCACGATGAGCATCGCTCGGGACGCGAAGATTGTATGCGTGCCTGATATCGACGCCAAATTTGATTGTGTGATTTCCGCTTGTTTTCGTCCAGTTGTCCACATACTGAAACTGATGTTGGTTCTCGATCAGCGGACAGTTACAGTTGTTAGTTCCCAGCCCGAAGCCGAAACTAAATCCGTTGGGCAGCCCTGTAATTTGCGGCATGCCGCCCGTAAATGGTGCTCCTGTATTCAGCCCCGGGATGCCGGCTGTTGTGGCAGGCGTAGTATCTTCTCCGAGTGGATTGACATTAACGTAATATCGGAACCAGCCAAAACGAAAATCGGTAAGTAGTGTCGGAGTTACTGTGTAATCGGCCCCGATTGCAACGCTGTGGTTCAGCGAGTATGAGGTGCCGGCGAATTGGCTGGAATCAAACCCCGAACCACCCGCCAGACCAAAAAGCGCGGGCGATGTCATGTTGAAGCGCTGCATACTGTAGCGCCCGAAAACTCGCAGCTTATCGGTGACGAAGTAGTCGGAGCGTACATCGAAAGAGTTTTCGAGCAACGCCACGCTGCCCGAACCTACGTAATTCGGTTGGTTCGGCGCCGCGGTTAGATTGGGCAGCGGAATCAAATTAAGAAGCGCTCCTGCCTGTGGTGAAAGCTGACTTGTGGGAATAA
>DASREJ010000287.1:0-5141 GCA_035652115.1 Bryobacteraceae bacterium | reverse complement strand
CATGTCCATCGGTGATGGAGTCCCCCAGAGTCACGATGGTGCCTGCATCGCGCGGCGCGGCCACGTCCACGCCTGATATCAAATACCAATGGCCCACGCGCTTCGGATTTTGCAGATCACCGGCAAAAACAAAATTGCCGTGCACCACGTAAGACGTAGACCGCGAACCTGGATGTCCGGTTTGCTGCGCCGGAGCCGTATTCAAATGTAAAGAGATGGCTAAATTCGACAAAGGCGCGGCAGCGAACGCTACCGGATCAGAAATGTAGTCTGCACCTTCCGGTATGACCACTTCGGCGTTGCCTCCGAACGAGAGCGTCTGGTCACTGGCCGGATCGATAGTGGGGGCACTAGCGGAGAGCGGCCGTGCGATGTGAACCGAAGTGATTTGTAGCGGCGCCGTTCCAAAGGCATTTGAGACATGCACGCGCAGTTGTGTTCCGCCGATGGAAAGATGAACGATCTGACGCAGCGTAGCGTCGTGCAAATCCTCGGGCGCAAGCGCATTTTGTGGTTCTGGAATTTGCTGCGAAGCGGCCCAAGAGCCCGTCCAATGTATCTGCGCCGCGGCCCTTTGTGCTCGCGCATTCGATGCCGCCAAGAACACAAGCGCTAAGAGAAATACGCGCACTCTCATCGGAGGTATTATCGCGGAAACGCGTGTCATCACCGCGTACGAAGTGAATAATCCTCATCGTTTCGGGTGAGGTTTGGGCTATAGAACGGATCGTGAGCGATTATGCTCTCCCATTTCACACGCATCGCGGCGACTTCATCCGGGTGGGGCAACAGATCCTTGGACGTTTTCGAAAAGGCCTCGTGGTGATGCAGCAGCGCGTGCGGTGTATAAAGCACGCGATAGCCGAGCGAACCAATCTTCAGACACAAATCGATATCGTTAAAAGCCACAGCAAACTGCGCTTCGTCAAATCCATTTACTTGCCAAAAAACGTCGGCTTTTGTCATCAGGCAGGCCCCGGTTACGGCCGCGACATTACGGATGATATC
Organism: Bryobacteraceae bacterium; assembly: GCA_035652115.1. Classification (GTDB taxonomy): domain Bacteria; phylum Acidobacteriota; class Terriglobia; order Bryobacterales; family Bryobacteraceae; genus Bog-105. The sequence continues at coordinate 4,133 of DASREJ010000287.1, read as the reverse complement.
TGAAAAATCGAAATAATGGCGCGTGCCGCCATCCAGACCTTTGAAAGCATGTCCGCAATTATCATAGAGGCCCATTACGACGCCGCCGTGTTGGATGCGCCCGTCTGGATAGAGAAGCTTCGCTCCCACTACGCCAACTTCGGGGCGCATGACTAACTCAGTCATCGCCTCGAGCCACTCGCCAGACAACACCGACGTGTCGTCATTCAGGAACAACAGTACGGGCGAATCGCACTGGCGGGCCGCCGTGTTATTGATCTGGGAATAGTTGAACGGTTTGTTGCGCCAATCGATGTAGCGGATACGGCCGGAAGAATTCTTAAAATCTGCCGTCAACTTACGAATGGCGTCAGCGCGTGAGTTATCAATTACTACAACTTCATAGTTCGAGTAAGTAGTCTTTTGAGTAATGCTGCGCAAGTTACTGCGCAGGACGTCCACCTTTCCGCCAGAGGCAATGATGATACTAACGCGAGTATCGGGCGGAATCTCGTATCGCATGCGCCAGCGGCCAACAATATTCGATGGCGTTACTTGCATCGGCTTTCCGCTTCGCAGACAGTACCTCCGGATGGCTTCCTGCGCTGCATTTAATGCATATTGCTTGTTCTCGATGGTGCTCGCTGTAGAGGCGACTCCGGCTCGCCAATGATACAGAACTTTGGGTATGTGCTTGATGCAGCTTGCCTGCTCTGAGGCTCGCAAGATGAGATCGTAATCCTGGCTGCCATCGCAAGCCGAATCGAACTTACCGACTTTTTCCGCTAAATCCTTGCGAATAACTAGTAAGTGACAGATGTAGTTTTCCGAAAGCAGCAGGTCCGGAGACCAGTCAGGCTTAAAAAAAGGATCGTACCGCTTTCCGAACCGATCCAGTTTGTCCTCGTCGCTATAGAGGAAGTCGGCCTCCGGAGATTGTTCCAGAGCCTCGCAAATATGGGCTAACGCATGCGGTGACAGCGTGTCGTCGTGATCGAGAAACGCGATGTAGTCTCCGCTCGCCATTTGCCACGCCGCATTGCAAGTGGCTGAAATTCCGCCACGCTCGGGCTGATAGGTAACAAGAATGCGTTTGTCCGCATCGGCGAACTCGGACAGCGTCTCCAATACCTCGGGACGGGTTGAAGCATCATCCGCAATGCAGAGCTGCCAGTTTGTATAGGACTGGGCCAACACCGACTGGATTGCTGCGCCGAGTTCGGCCGGCTCGGTATTGTGAACGGCCATCACAATGCTGAACAGAGGGCGCTGTTGCAGGCTGTCGAGTTTGACGTCCATCAGGCGCTCGTCAGGCGCCTCAAACTCACTGATCCATCTGTCGTATTGCGTTGCAAAGCCGCGGTCATGATCGATGAAGACCCCAATCCTTGTTTCACGAATCGGCTTACCTTTGGAAATTAGCCGCAGGATGATGGAGCGAAAACCATTCGGCAATGGACGAGAGTCGAAACGGGTGATGAAGCCCGACCGGCCGGTTTGATCCAGCTCCGGATGGGTTTTTTTGATGTCGGGCCTGAATTCGCTCGGGACCGTTTCAATCATAGGCAGACCAGGAATTTCGACCTGTACTAAATCCACTCCTCTCTCGGCCAACGCCCAGCCGCGCACGGTAATCTCCCCGGACCGAGGTGTTCTATCGCCGCGTTTCGGCTCATCGCACATCAGGAAGCTCTTTTGGTTAGTGAGCGCAACGGAATCAGCTCTGCCGCGCCCCGGCAGCAGGCGGCTTACGATTTCGCCGGTGGCGCGCAGAGTACGCCACGTTCGGCCAGTCAAAAGCTCCATCAGAATGCGGTCGAGCCGTCCGATGGATGACTCCTGTTCAGCGAGCCGTTTCTCTACTTTTTCCAGCAGTTCCAGGATTCCAGCCGTCTGCTTCTGTGACAGTTCGAGTTGTTTCTCAAGCTGGCGCAGACGCTGGCCGGCATCTTCAAGCTGCTCTTTTGTTTGATCCTCCGCGGTCATCCTTCTTCTAGCTAAAGATAGCAGCGGGTCAGCCTGCGAAATCGATAGTTTTCGCAGCAGCCTGCATGAACGCGTTTTACACTTGGGCTTGCCGCAAAGACTAGGGCAACACTTTCTCGTCCGTGAGTCCATTCTCGAAAAACTCGCCGAGGCAGCGTGCGGTGAACACGTCCCGCGCGTAATCGAAATTGGCGCGGGGCGCGGCGCCCTCACCAAGCATTTGCTTCCGCGCACCGGCGAACTTCATGTCATCGAATTAGACAAAACGCTGGCGGAATATCTGCAACACGAGTTCGCTTCCGAGCCAAAGCTGCACGTGCATCAGGCTGACGTTTTGGAGATCGATTTATCGCGGTGGGGCCCGGCAGCGATCACAGGCAACTTGCCTTACTACATCACTTCGCCTATTGTTAAGAAGTTTCTTGAGTTGGACCAACACTTTACGGTTGCGGTTTTCTTGGTTCAGCGCGAAGTTGCAGATCGTTTACTGGCGGTTCCAAACACGCGAGACTACGCCTATCTGACTGTGGCAACGCAACTGACTTGCGATGTGGAACTGGTTTGCCCTGTATCCGCGGGTGCGTTCTCACCGCCGCCGAAGGTAGAGTCGGCCGCGGTGCGGTTGACGCGCAAAGAGACGGCACCCGATAATTTGCCGGAATTGCTGACGTTCGTCAGCCGTTGCTTCGCGCAAAAGCGAAAGACCCTGCGAAATAATCTGCGGCCGTTTTATAGCGGCGTGATTGAGACCATGCCGGAAGCTGGCTTGCGGGCGGAGCAGTTGCCGGTCGATCGGTTTCAGGCGCTGCTGACTCGGCTCAAAAGCGCAACTGTTTTTCGAAGTTCCAGTACACTGGAAACTTCATGATTCGGGCTCGCTTTGCGCCCTCTCCTACCGGCTATCTGCACATCGGGAGCGCGCGAACTTTTATTTTTAATTGGCTTTATGTAAGAAAACATCAAGGCACAATGGTGCTGCGTATCGACGACACAGATGTCGATCGAAACACGGAAGCATCGCTCAAATCCATTTACGAAGGCCTCGACTGGCTGGGTCTCAAATGGGACGAATTCTATCGGCAATCTGAGCGCCTTCATCACCATCGGCAGTTAGCGTTTGATCTTTTGGAAAAGGGATTGGCGTATCGCGATTTCACTCCGGCTGCCGCCGATTTGGAAGACAAGCCTCACGGGGAAGGGCCGTGGTTGTGCAATCCGGAAATGCGCGCGCTTTCGAAAGAGGAGAGCGATAAGAGAGCGCAAGCCGGTGAGCCATTCGTGATCCGTTATCGGGTTCAGCGCGAGCCCGCCTACGAAGTGAGTTTCCACGATGGAGTTTACGGGCCGCAAACAAAACTGACGGCGGATATTGAGGATTTTGCGCTACTGCGCAGCAACGGCATGCCGACGTATCATCTGGCATCGTGCGCCGATGACATCGACCTGAAGATCACGCATGTGATTCGCGGTCAGGACCACTTATCGAATACGTTCAAGCACATTCTGATCTTTCAAGGCGCCGGAGCAACGCTGCCTCGCTTTGCTCACCTGCCACTGCTGATCGCGCCGGACGGGTCGAAATTATCCAAGCGAAGGCATGGCCCCGTAGTGAGCGTGACCACATATCGCGATAACGGCTTCCTGGCTCTTGCTTACATCAATTTCCTTTGTCTGCTGGGCTGGTCACCCAAAGATAACCGCGAGCAAATGAGCCTCTACGAACTGACGAACGCATTTAGTTTCGAAGGCGTACATCGCAGCAATGCCGTTGTCAACTTCAGCGAAACAGACCCAATCGATCCCAAAGCGCTCTGGCTCAATTCACAACACTTGCGAACCATGCCAATCAATGTTCTAGCACCGCTCGTCAAAGAATCGCTGATTGAGCACGGATTATCGCCGTTAGGCGATGAATCCTTCTTCGAACACGTAGTGGATACAATTCGGACGCGTTTTTCAGTTCTGACCGACTTTTCGACAAAAGGCCGCGCATATTTTTGCGACGACTATGTCATCGAACCCCAAGCGTTGGACAAATTAAATGCGCCGGGTGCGCGTGAACTGCTGCGACAACTTGCCGACCGTATCGCCGCGCATCCCGAATTCACTGAAGCAAGTGTCGAGGCCGACCTGCGCAAATTAGCAGAGGAGCGCGCTGTGAAAGCGGG
>DASREJ010000286.1:0-20618 GCA_035652115.1 Bryobacteraceae bacterium | reverse complement strand
AGCGTTCGCTACGGTTACTTGTAATTGGCGGCTGCTGGTAGCGACAAACTCGACGGCGGGATCATCCGTTATGTTAGTCACCGAAGGCGTGAACTTCATCGTAAGTGTGCCGATTTCGCCTGTGGACGCGGCGCTCGCGAGCTGAACCGTTACGTGCGCCTGTTGCTGGCTCATTAACGGCTGCTGGTCGATGGTGAGGCTTGGCGTAGGTTGCGACGACGTAATGCTTTGGGCGACCATACTGAACGATCTGCTGCCGATTGAAAGTGTTCCGCTGTAATTTCCTGTGGTGGAACCCGAAAACACCACCCTGAATGTAGCCGATGCGCCAGGTTGAATACTCACGGGCGCAGGATTGGCTCCGGAGATGGCGAAGCCTGCTCCCGAAACGGAAATGGACGGTACGGAAACCGCGCCGATTGTCGTTGCCGGATTAAGTACCGTGAATAACAGCGTAGAGGTTACACCGCTTCCCGATACCGTTGTTCCGAAGTTTATGGGGCTTGCCGCTTGCGCGGTTAGATTTACGCCGGTGGAATCTGTGTAAGTGATTGTTAGTGAGCTAATGTCGCCGATTACACTTGCCGTCCCCACTCCTTGAAGAATGAACCGATTGGAACCAATCAGTAAGCTGACCTGTTGCGTTGCGGTACTTCCCGGAGCAAAAGTAACTGTAAATGTGCCCGATGAGCCCGCCCCAATCGTTGCCGGCAGCGTTCCTAATTGGAAGGCCGTGCTCGGATTATTCGTCGCCGTTTGCAGCACGACTAATTGACTAGGCACGATGCTATTGGCGCCGCCGTTAAAGAGCGTGAATGTTGCGGTTGATGATGATGTTCTGGAAACAGGGCCGAAATTGATTGCGGTAAATTCGTTCGGTTGCAGGATGTTTCCGTCGCATCGTTGCACGGAAGGATTGTTACAGCTCAGTGCGATCTGCGGAGCCGTTCCGTTGCCTTGCAAAGTGGAGAACGACACTAACATATTTCCTGTGACGCCCATTTGGGCAGTTGCTGTCGTCGCTCCGGTTGCGAAAGGAACGTAGTAGATGTGAAAAAATTGGGTTTGACCAGGCGCGAGAGATAAGCTGAACCCCAGATCGCTGGTGAAGTTATTATTCTGCTGCGATCCCGATACAAAGCCGATGGACGAAATCACTAGCGAACTTCCTGAAGTATTCACCACGCGCGCGCCGATAACGCTTGAACTGCCCACCGGCGTATCGGGAAAACCATAGTTCGCGGGAAACCCCTGCAGTTGCGAAACCGGCTGCTGGCCGCCGGAGTTATCCAGGTAAACGGCTATCGGTGGAGTCTGGGCCTCTAAACCCGCACACAAGGCAAGCGCAAAAAGAACCGTTTTCATTTCGTCACCTCGCGCATATTCGCAGCGCTTGCCGGGACTTCTGATAAGTGGATGTCTTCACCGTTCATATGCAAAGCCCACATGCGGCCTGCTGAAGGAGAAGTAAGAAGAACCCACTTTGACGAGATGCGGTCAAACGTGAGATCGCGGGCGCCTATAGCAATGGTGTGCGCAACTCCGGTTGGCCCAACGGCTTCGAGGCCGTTCGCACCGTAAAAAACGATGAGCGCGCCTTGCCAAAATGCCGGCCCACGTATACCCGGCAGCGATTTCAACGAAGTCAAGTTGCCCGATTCGAGCGATATCTCGGCTTCAAATACGGAGCCATCCGGATCTGTCAGCAAAAGTTGAACCGCGCCGCTGCCTCGCATCCGCAACGAACTCACTTTGAGTGAGGCGGACAAGCCGCTTACTGCTTCGGAGGAAAAGCTCCGCCCGTTCCAGTGCAAAATCGATTGACTGCCGGGCAGCCACGCGATTGCGGAGGTACTGTCGCCATCTACATTGAGCACCGGCTCTGGTTCTGCCGTCTCGCACTGGCCTACGACTGTGAAGTCGGTCTTTACGAGCAGAATCTTCCCGTTCTTTGCAACCAAACCCGCCTGATCTGAAAAACTGGCCGCGTCGAACGAACCGAAAGTACGCGAATCCAGCACGATATTTTCGGGCAGACCGGCGAGCATTCTCACCGTTGAATCAGGCATCCGCGCAATACCGATGGGAGGCGCATTCACCTGAGCCGCGCTGAATGCCTCTGTAGCAAACAGCAGGACTGCGCCAAGCGAAACGCGCATGATCGTGACAAGATTCGAGCGATTCATGTTTTCAGCTCCGTCGCGTAATTGGCAGATTAGGGGTGCCCAACGCTGACCGTCGGATTGCCAATCGAAAGCGTGGAAGTGGTGTTGCTGGTGCTGGAACTCGAGCCTTTACCCTTCATTGCGAACGCTGCGCCAGCGCCGGCCGCCGCTACGACCACAGCTACGATCAACCATTTAGCGTGGCTGCTATGGGGCGCCGCCGCTGCCGACGTATGGGTCACGGAAACCGTCGGGTCCGCCGCGCCAGGCGTCAGGGGATTTGGCGCTGGATTGATCGCGGCGGTTTGCTTAGCCGTTTGGCCGGGTTGCGGGCTCGATTTTGCCATGGGTTTCGTCACAGAAACCGTGGGTTCGGCCACAACCGGCTGCGTATTGGCTTGAGCGCCTACCGTATAAGGAACCGCGACAACGGTTTGACTCCGGTTGGCCGGGCTTGTTCGCTGGGACGAGATGTTTACGGCCTGTTGGACACCAGCCGATGCCGTCAGGGTGATGTCAACAAGAATGCCCATGTGATCGGTCCCTTTCGTCGCAGTAAGACGCATGGCTACCGAACCGGGAAGGCTGCCCCACTGAATGCTGTTAATAGTGGCCCGGCCGTGATCGTCCGTGTATGCGACGGCGGCGTGAGTTCCGTCTTCAAAAGTTCCGGTAATGCCGCTATCGGGCAGACGGCAGGTCACGGCGGCGTTTGCCACTGCGGCGCCGGATGAGTCCGTCACTTCGACGCTTACACGTTGTTTTGAACCAATTGGCAACGTGGCCTGTAGGCCATCGTTATCTACAACGCGCAACTGCAATGCATAGGGTTCAGCGGTCGGATTGACGCGCACGGTTGACGGCGCTTGCGCCCATACCGGCGCCACGGTTAAAGCTGAAGAAAGTACAACAGAAATGATGGAAGAGAAGGAAAACGCTTTCATTTGCGGCCTCGTTGTCCAGCCGGATTTCCCGGCCGGAATGATTCGCCGCAAGAGCGTTAACTGAGCTGGATTAGCACAACAGTTACGTTGTCAGGTCCACCCTTCTGCTTCGCGGCGTCGATGAGGTAGTGGCATTTCTCAGGTAAAGATTTCTCTGAATCGAGCGCCTCTAGCAACAAATTTTCGTTAAGCACGCCGTGAAGCCCATCCGAACAGAGCAGCACTTGATCTCCGGAATTCATTTGAACCACTTGCGATTGAATGCGGAGTTCTTCAGCCGTCCCGACCGCCATGGTCAGAACGTGCCGCATCGGATGTTTCTTAAGCGCCTCATCGCTCAGACCGAGCCGCGTGCCCACCTCGGCCACCCAGGTCTGGTCCTGCGTGATCAGCGACAAACCGTCGCCGGAAAACATATAGGCGCGGCTGTCGCCAACGCTGGCAACCTGCAACCTGTTCTCCCCCAGATCGCGGGCTACCAGTAGCGTGGTACCCATTCCTTCCAGCTCCGGATTGTTTTTTGCTGCCTGCCGCACGAACCAGTTGGCTTCGAGAAAAGCCTGTTCCAGCGTATCGATGCCGTTGCTTTGGGGCGCCCGCAGCAGGAATTCGTAAAGCACTTCCGCGCTCAGGTGCGAAGCGTACTCGCCCGCATTAGCGCCGCCCATGCCGTCCGCCAGTATAAAGATACCGTTATCCGGATCGTTGATGAAGTAATCCTCGTTGTTGGATCGAATGCAGCCCGGATCGGAAAGGCCAAAAGCCTCTAGCATAAAAGCTCTCCGATTATAGCTATGCCAAAAAATGTTCGCTATGGCGCTTGCCGCTAGTGCTCGGGGCATGTATTTAGCGTTTTTGCTTCATAGAGTTGCAACCGGCTCCCATTCTATGCGCCCGAGCAGTTCTTGCATAATGGCGAAGAGGAACAAACATGCTGTCAAACCGATCCATACCTAAAGCCACAGTAATTCCCGTGTTGGCCTACCCGGATGTGAATCTGGCTGCGGCATGGCTGTGTGATGCCTTCGGATTCAGCGTGCGATTACGCATTGGCAATCATCGCGTGCAATTGAATGCCGGAGATGGAGCGGTAATCGTCAGAGAATTGCGCTCGAACGAGATCAACGCCGCGCTGGGAATCGGGCATTCCGTCACAATCCGAGTGGAGGATGCCGATGCCCACTGTGAACGGGCCAAAAAACACGGAGCGCGGATTACACAGGAACCAACTACTCATCCTTACGGCGAGCGCCAGTATAGCGCAGAAGACGCAGCGGGCCATACGTGGACCTTCTCGCAATCAGTCGCAGATGTACATCCAGCCGAGTGGGGCGGAACACCGGAACAGTTGTGATGTGCGAACGTCGATGTTGCGCGATGGGATGAACCCTCATGGTGCCGAAAAGCGGTCCGTTTGTCAGCCCAAAGCTTCCACCAGGAATGGCAAGCCGCGCACTCCATGGAAGACGTGTCGCCCCTCGAAAATTTCTTGTTGCACTTGAGAGCCGCCCCGAAAACTTCGTAGACTTTTTTCACACGAGCATAACTTTCACGAGTTGCACTGACCGGAAAAATGGGGTCTTGGTCACCGCCCTCTGAAAACAACGGGCGTGGCGCAATCAATCCCGCCACATCGTAATTTTCCGCCCAGTTCAATATTCCGGGAACATAGTTGTCCATACAGTGCGGAACCGACATGATGCTGTCGCGAAACGTGTTCAGGTAGCCGCTAACGAAAGCGGCTTTAATGCGTAAATCGAGTGCTGCGGAAAAGAGCGTGCAAGTGCCGCCTCCGGAAATGCCCATACAGCCGATACGGTGGGAGTCCAAATCCGAACGGGTGCTTATCCAATCTATGGAGCGCATTACATCCCAAACACGCCAGCCGATCATCGTTTCGCCGAATAGCAACGCTGATCCCGCCACGGGCTGACAAGCAGTTTCGTTTGGACCTTTCGCCGCGATGAGTTCGTTGCGGCGGTAACCAAACGCCATCGGCTCAATCGCAAGCGTCGCTAAACCATGTTCGACAGCTTGAATGGCGAAGTCGTGTTGATAGCCGGGTTTATCGGTGCGATCGTGTCCATATTCGTCGATCCCGACGATGTCATCAACGCCGCGGCCGTGGCCCGGAATTGCGATCACGGTGGCGTGCGGCGCTTTTCGTCCTTCTGGAATCAGCAGGTATCCGATAACAGCCACACCTGGACGGCTATGAAATAGGATGCGTTCGCGTCGATAGCCGCTATATTGCCGAACGTCCAGCACTTCAGCTTGAAGCGGCGTTCTTTCCGGAAAGCCGCCAAGCAATTCCATCAATTTCGTCCGCAGTTCTCTCTGCCACGTTTCAGCTTCTGTGAGAGTTGTGGCGCGGAATGTGAGACGTAACGGAGCGGATTGATAACGATCTCGTGTCCATTTCACGGGATCGAGATCACGACCACCGGGAATCATCGACGTTCCCGCCGGCTTAATAACGCCTTTCTCCGTTTGAGCCGATGTGACTTGGACCATTGCCGCAGCAACACTCGCGCTTAATGCAAACTCTCTTCGAGTGGACCGTTTCATCATCTGGATTATAGTCGCGTTTCCCGGCTATAGCGATCGCTCACCTACGCTGACGGCGTTGGCCGTCAGTCTGGCTCCAGCGAATTTCAATGCTTGACAGAAGCGACGATCTGCGGTGGCGGCGGTATGTTCCGATCTTTAAACCACTGAATGCTGTCGTTTTGCGGCGCGGGTTTCGCGGGAATATCGCGAAGGTCTGGAATGAAGATCTGAAGTCCGGCGTCGACCGTCATACGAGTGTAGCCGCTGGCGAACTGCGCGCGATAATTAACCAAATCCAGATCGAACCATGGATTGTTGGAAATATCAACGATCATGATCTTGACCGGATGCATGCTGAGGCTGCCGAAGTCAATTGTGCCCCCCTCCAAGCTGAAGAAATTGCGCCACAGCTCCACACGCTCCACATCATCCGCAGCTTGGCCGTAGATGGCTTGTATGTCCGGGCTATCAATGCTTACCCGTGTCAATCGACCGCGGATATGCGGCGGGGGCAACAATTTATGCGTGTCAAGTAGCAGATCGTTCTCTTTGATCTCGACACCGTCAATATTGTTTTTGACCAGATCTGCCGCGGAAACATGGAACAGGCCCAAAAGTCCCTTTATCGGCACCTTCAGGACATCTATTTTGGCAATATGAACGCGTACTCGATCATCTGGTGCGACGGAGACGGATGCGATCACTTGAACGGGCAGCGGGATTATCTTGTGAAGCACGCCCGTCAATTTCAAATTTGCGCCGTCGGCGAGAAGGGTCACATCTTTGAGCGGCGAATTGGCCAGATCACTATTGATGTAGTGCCCGATATCGCCGATGTTCACTCGAATGACACCGGTTTGAATGTTGAGGTCGAAAGAATCGGGGCGATCGAATGATGGGTCTGTGTCAGCACGTGTGCGCGCCAGCCGTCCGTCGAGCCATCTGACATAAACACGGAAGTTCGGCCCCTTACTCAGCAATAAGTTATGGGCGTGAATTCTTGTGCCGGACTTATCGGTGTTAGAAGTTGTCGCGGCGCTCTGCTGAGCCGAACTCACGTGTGCAGCCGCCTGCTGATTTGGACTCTGCCGATGACTCTTCCACCACCACAACGACAACAGTAGGATTAATACGAGTAATGCAAGTAGTGATGCTGGCACAAGCCGCAGACGATAGCTCATTCGCTTTCCGCTTAAAAACTTAGACGGATGCCGAATGATCCGTTGTTTCGGAGTAGCTGCGACGGGGATTATTTAGCGACCGCGTCTAGCCAGCGAGAACGTAGGCAGACCGTCACTACACAAATCTGAACATCGCGTCGTCGGCACAACAAGCAAGGGGCGCAAGGGCAGATCCTGGGGGCAGATTAGGCGCCTTCAGAAACTCACAGACGGCGAGTTCGTAACTAAATGCATAACGAGTGGACTATCCAGCGGCGAAGGGCTGATTTGGGACGTCCGCAATGAGATCCGGGAACAACATCCATTAAAGAGAAAGGCCGCGTCTCTGGATATGAAGAAGTCATCGCAGATTCAGGAGGCTGCCGCGGTACAAAAATGTCGCTTTCACATTGCAAACTATGCGAATGACTATGCCCGAGATTGCGTGAGGGCCATTGGCCTGTCACTTGCAAAGACTATATCTCGTAAATCTTGTGCCGAAGGGAGATCATGATGGCTGCATTCAAAGAGGTGTTGCCCTATTCCGGTGTCGATGAGAAGACGCCCACCGGCGGTGCGGGGATCATGGTCCCGTTCGGGAACGATGGGAACATCGTGATGTTGGCCCAGGGATCTCGGCTGAACGTGACGTCCAATTCAAAGCTGGTGGGCGTCCAGGAGTTAAATCGCTCAAACCATGACAAGTTCATCTCGCATTTGCCGAGTTCTCTGGCGAAAGACGAAGAAGCTGCGATCGGCGCGAAATTGAAGGACAAGACGTGGCGGTTTTTTAGAGTGTGGGCGAATCATCTTCCAGGTTTAAGCAAGGCGCCGCTTGTAGAAGCGCGAAACGGAAGCGCCGGGAAAGCAGAGGCTGTATTGAAGGTGTTGGTGGTCAAAGCGAGAGAGGTCAAGATTGCGATTCGCCCTGTGAAGACAAAGGATAATTCGGGCAAGGAGGTTTCCTATACCGAAAATGCGGTCGATTCTACAACGATGTTGAATCAGATGAATCGGATATGGCAGCCCCAAGCAAACATCACATTCAAAGTTATAGACACGAGCCCAGCGCTGATCACGGACGGACTCACAGCTGATTCGCGTTGGGCAGAGATCACGAACAAAGCTTTAGAGTCCGCGCTCGTAAAAGAAAAAATTGACGGTGCGGAGCTGACGATGTTTCTCGTAAAACAGGCGGGGGACAACAGGGAACTAGTGGCAGGTGTTACGAATGCAGGAAAGGGCATCGCGCTGATATCGGACAAGCGCAGTGACACAACGATGGCACACGAAGCGGGGCATTTCTTAGGCGCGCTGAACGAATCCGGTAAGTACAGCCAGGAATACGGAGAGCACGGGATGGGCACAGACCTGCTTATGAATGGTGATGGCGCTGGGCACAAGATTCCTTACAGCAACATAATCGATTTCAACAAAAGATATCGAGACTAGTTGTCGGAATTTTCGGACGGCCCGCGCACCCGAGGCTAATACCGGCGTCTGTATTGCAAGAACACCGGTATGCTGACCCGGAGCCGAAAGATGCTGAAAGTTCTTCTCGTAACGGCATTGATTGTAGGAGGCCCGCTCTGGTGGTTCGTGAAGAGCCGCCAGGAGAACGGAGTCCGCCGCCGTCAGTGGTTGGCGATGGCGGTCGGTTTCGTGTTGTTCGTTATATTCGCTAAGACGCCTGTTCCGGCGCTAAAATCTTTCGACACTAGTTCGGCGGCTCTCGTTTACGCTCTGATTCGGCTCGTCGGTGCAAGCCTTTCCTGCTGGCTGTTTTTGTGGGGCGTTCGAGGACGTCTTGTTAGCTCGACAATACGAGCATCAAAAATACACCGAGACGAGTAAGTTGCGCGTTTTCGGGCGATAAGCGCGTCAGCTTACTCGAACGCGAGAATCTAATGCCACCGGCGCCGCTGTCGCCGCGATGCGGCGGTGACAAGATCGATAAATAGCAAACGCTCGAACATTCCCAACGCATAATTATGGATGGAGCGTTTTCTCTCGATGGCGCTATTATCAAGGGTCGCGCTGCCTTCGCCGGACTCCGAACCAGACAGCACACCACGAATACGTGGATAAATCAAAAACCGCCAAAACAGACGGCGTATGCAGAGTGCGTTGCCCACACTGCCATAAGCTGAACAATTTGATCGACTGCGCCGCCATTTTTGCGTTCTACTGTCAATTCTGCGGTGAATTTGTCACTCGCGATCAACTGGAGCATCCACGGAATCGTGATGTCAAATCTCGCGGCGGAGTTCAATAGGGCGCTGCGGTCTCGCGTTCGACAATTATCATTAGTGAACCCTAGGTGTGAGTACTATCTCAATCTGTCCGGTACTCGTAGATCGTTCCGCCTTGGTACGGTCCGTTCTTGAATAACAATTCAACGCGGCAGTAGACTTCTTGCGAGATTCTGCGTTTCTCGGAGGGAACTGCGTGCGACTACTGAAGCCCTTTAGTGGGTGCGGTCTAATTGTGTTTTGCGCATTGTCCGGGCAATTAGCCGTTGCATCCGGAATTACCACCAGCGTGTTTTGTCAAAATCCCACAAGTACGTTTACGGGCGGCGCTCAATGTCAGCAGGGGGAGACGAATCGATTGGCTCTCGATCCGTTTGTTTCTGCTAGCTCATCAGCCTCGGCAGGGTTCAACGGGGTTAGCGGATACGCTTCGATTTCTCTGTCAGCGACTGCATACTCAAACTTCAATTCCGCGAATAATAATGAGGTTGATAGCGAGAGCGTCGCAACGGCGAATATCAACCTGACTCTGAACACTCCCGGCCCAGTGCGCCCCGGATTGCTAGTTCTTTCCTTCTCGAGTTGGAATTTAGCAACAGATATCTACGGCAGCACCATTTCGGAAACGCTTCAGATTGGACCGTTCCACCAGTCGTGCTTTCTCGTTGGGTTTTCCGGACCTAATTGCCTCCAACAAGAGCCAATCTTCGAGCCCTGGTCCCCCGCAACACAGATCGCGCTTCCGATTGAACTCGGCGATTCTTACACGCTGAACTTCACCGCTACGGACACTGCTGGCGCGTACGACTTTTACACACCAACGGGCATCTTTACGGGCAACCTCACCTTCGCACTCGTCGATTCAGTTCCCGAACCAAGTTCGTGGGGGCTCGTGGGGTGCCCGTTCCTCCTTTTCGCCCTTCGGCGCTTCACCAAACGGTCGGCGTCTCCGACAAGAGCATCGATGAAGTAATACACTACGTCGATATTGCTTTGCGCGTCGAATTTAATCCTGAGCGGCTGCTCCAGTTGCTTGAGGCGGCTCGCAGGCTACGGCGGTTCCGCGGGTATCCGCTAGTGCTCGAAGTGCGCCACAGCAGTTGGATGAGGACAACGTCCTCGATCTGCTAAGTGAACTGGGTGCCGGGATCTGTAATCTTGATCAGCCGTTGTTCAAGCGATCCATCCGGCCAGATTACCCGGGTGGCTTCCGAAATCTGCTACGTGCGGTTACACAGCCGCAACTACAAGCAATGGTTTTCGCCTACCGCTTATGTCGGCGAAAAACGTTGCAATGCTCCCTCACTCCAGGCAGTGAACACCAAATTGCCGCCCGGATCACCCCAACGTTATTTCGTTAGATTCGTATAGTTCGTAACATCCACCTATGTCTCGATGGCAGTCGCTCCGAGAGTAACGAGGGTTAGTCGTAAAATTCGTTCATTTCGTTTTTGTACATCAACTCGATTCGTGGGTGATTCGGGGCAATTCCTTCGCCTACCTAACCAAAAGTGGGCAAGCGCTCCCGCGCAATTGAGCCGCCAACGGCCCGAAATCTTCACTATGCCGAGCGCCTCTTTTAGCCTGCACCGTGGCCGGCAGATCCACGTCTTTGGTTTTGGGGTTCTCGTCTTGCAATAGACAACCTAAACGCTTAGGTTGCCCCCATATCCTCATCGGATACCAGACCGACCTCGTCCCGGTGAAAGTCCCTGTAAACTTTCAACCGCCAATCAGGGCCGCCTAGTCTTAGCTGTTAGGTTCTAGCTTCTCCGTGTTCCTTTGGAATTCTCGTTCTTTAGAATGGGGCGCAAGCAAATTTCATATCCATGGATAGTTTTTCTGTAGCCATGCCGCGACGTAGCTACCGAAGCCCCAAGCCATTGTCCCTATCACACTGGCTATTGCGATAGCTCGGTTCTGTTTTTTTTGGCCATCGGAGTTGATGTGTAGGGCAGCAACTAAAGCGTCCACTTGTGCCGATAAGCGATCGATCGGTGACGCCGAATCAGGTATTCTTTTCGCTCTCTCCTTGTAAATTTGAAGGCCGTAGTCTGGCCTTACGAAAAGAGCAACAAACGCTATAGCCGTGGCGACAGCACCGCCGCAGCCCGCATCCAACGCACGGCGCGTGTGTGTAGCCCAAATGATGCCTCCCGCTGACAAAAGAAAGGCCGTGATTACAAGAAGGACATATCTCCAAAATTGCGGAACTCGCGGAAAGGCTGGCACAAACTAGGCGAGAGCGCGAAAGACTTCTTCCAACGCTTCTTTCAGGCTTTCAGTGCTGGTGCTAGTGTTCATAAAAATCACTGCGATGCTTCGATCACGAATCGCATTGCGGATAGATCGCAACTAAATGGCCTTCAATTCTTCCAACGTTTCTTTCAAGTTTTTACTGCTGGTGCTTCTATCCATAAAAATCACAGCCACGGCTTCCATCGAGACCGGATCGCGATGATAGACGGCAACAAAATGGCCCTTCTTAAGCAGCCAAAATTGAGGACGTTTGAGGTAAGGCGGCAGGTGTTTTGCAGGATCAGCGTTCTGTATTTCGTATTTGTTCAACGCCTCGTTAAAAGCGCGCCATAAGCGATTTTCGGTAATCACCTCTTCCGCAGCAGATTCCGTTAAGGCGCTATGAAAGCGCTGTGTGAGATCTAGCTCATACTGATCTAGGCCCCTGCTGAACCCAGGAACCCTGCGGATTGTCCATTCCATTACTTACTTTGAATGGGACAGTTCAAGAAGTTTTGCTTTTGCGCGTTTTTCTAGCAATTCTGCGTTCGCGATGTGCCTCTGATTTTCCTTCCTACTTGCCTCCGGTGACAGTAACGTTGCTCGAAAACTATCATCTTTCAGAAGCTCTTCATATGCATCAAGAAGTTCGTCAAACACAGGGTCTGTGATTGCATTGCATTGGTCGGTTAACTCAGGATCTTTCATGACCGCCTCCCTATCATGACCGCCCACGGTCGTCTTTAACACTTTCACTCGATCTGGCACGATAGGAATTAGCGTCCTTTCATACGCTTACATGCTGAGCTTTGCATGCAAACTACCCTTCCTGAGTATAGTGCGCTTTCTGGATCTTTATGGACTTACGTGGGCTATCTGCCATTAAAATCTCACCATTATCATCGGAGGTGGCGGGGTCCGGCATTAGACTTAAGCCCTTGAGGATGAAAGCTTTTCTTGTCCCTACATGCATTGTGATGCAATTCTAGGGAGTTGGCCGCAAACCACCATTGACGTGGTGGTTTGAGGGAATTCGGCCGACCGGTATCCGAACTGGATAATTCCGATTAGCCGCTAGGTGTTCGCGTTGGGACAAAACACCACTCCAAACGTTCCGTTTAGATCAAATCTATATCAGAGCGGGAATGCATAGCGGAGCTTACATACAAACCTCAAAGGTCCTATAACGTTAGCTCAACAGCCCAATCTGGCATCCTGCTTGGGCTGCCCGTACATTGCTCCCGATGATCCCCAGCGCATAACCATGCACGTGCGGGTCTTGCATCGCAGTGCTTGCATTTGGCTCGCTTCAGAATTTGCTGAAATGTCCGATTCCCATGTTTTTCGGCCATCAACTTCGTGGGATACTTGGCGATTCGTCCACATCCGCAGCGAAACTCCAATTTGCAATCGGGCCAGTCCAGCAGTCTTTGCGTCAGGTTAAATGCTGGCGGATGCACTCACATTCAGGATAGGCGAAAGAAAGGAGAACGCTGGGCGCTGTAGCTTTTATGGCTGGCTGAATCGCGATTTCTCCATCTTCCGGTCTCTCGCTTCCTTGCCAAGAGGAAGAGGAATACAAGTGTTAGTCGATGCCGTATTCCGCGTTAGGTACGCGAGCGTCGGCAATCTTAAAAGGCAGATAACTGCAATCCTTGCCGAACTTCTCTTTGGTCTTTCGGAACGAACAGTTTAAAACGTTGGTTGTGTGATAGGTGACACCGACGTCATTCTTGCCCAGCACCGATGTGACTACCATGGCGTGGAAAACTGCACCAACAACGTTGTTTACAACGAACACAACGTCACCTGGCAGCAGGTCTTGTTCACTGCACTCCGCCCCGCGCCCACTTAGAGCAATATAGGTTCTCAGATGCCCTGGTTTTACCCACGAGGATGACGCCCAACCGGAATCCCCAACATGATCCGGCTTGCGTTCGTACCACCAATCCCAGGGCCATTTCACAAAACCCCCATCCATCGGCCATCCGCCGGCACGTAAGACTTGCGAGACAAAGTTGGCGCAATCGCCCTGCCCATTTCCTGACGCCGTGCTTAGATCCGCGTAGTCGGGATTGTAAAAGATCGCATAGCGTATGGCATAATCCACGGCTAAGGACCGGTTGTACTTGATGGTCATGAACGTTTCGTCAGCCATGCTAAAGAGCCTCCTTCAACGTTGTGTGCGTAAACACACCTTGAATGTTGGCTCTATCCAACTAAGCATCCAATCCCACGGCGCACCTTTTTTTATCCCACGCTAAGGTGCTGATTGGAAACGTGATTCATCAACGTCTCCGTCACGCGTCGGGCAAATTCAACCGGTTCATCCGCCCCAAACAAACGCGCCGTTTGCACCATGCAGCGATTGTGGCCGCTGGACCCTATATCCGCAAATTCAGGCACAATCCGGAAACGCAAAGATGGTGGACTTATTAAGGCGAACTCTCCGCAAAGCTCGTGCGGTTCATAGGCGTCAGCTTCGGGAGCCAGGCACGGCGCGACGAGGTTAGCATGGATCAGTTGGACTGATTGCCCGTCCTCGATGCTTGAGCCGCCACATACCGGGAATCACACGGCCCGGAATAAAGCAGCTAGTCGCCGTAACCTTAGGCGCAGCCTGATGAATTTGTTTGACTCATCTGAATGCCACGACACCGGCCCGCAGGAGCGAATCTGCTGCAGCAACAGGCCAAGTTCGATGCCTTCTGGGACGAATTCAACCACGAACGTCCGCACGAAGCGCTCGCCATGAAGTGTCCGGCGGAAGTTTATAAGGCTTCTACCAAGCCGTATCGCGGTATCCCTGAGCCGCTTTATCCGTTTCACGATAAAACAGTCGTGGTCAGTCACTAACTGCGGGCGTTTGTGCCTCTATCGCAAAAAGATCAATCTGAGTGTCTGCCTGCCGGGTCAGGCGGTCGGCATCAAGGAAGTCGACGACGGCATCTGGCTCGTTAGCGTTATGGATTACGATCTCGGCTATATCGACCTGGAGGAGAAAACTTTGCAGCCCTTGAAAAATCCTTTCGGACCCAAAGTGTTACCTATGTCTTAGGAACAATCTGTTTACCATGTCTCCGGAATGGACATTGAAAAACTCTGGCCGGACGGATTGGATGCGGGCAATTCCCGTGTAGCCTGTCGTTCGGTTTTACTTGGGTAGCGTCTCAAGAAAGGATCGAATGTGCTGCAGCACCACGCTTTGCTCCTCTAGGAACATGTAGTGATGAGCACCCGGAATCTCGACAACACTCGCGCGCGTATCCGCACGCTTCAGGTTGTCCTCCCAACGATGGATGAACTGCATCAGAATCTCGTCAGCCCGTTCGGAGTCGTGCCGCTCCTCTTCCGTTTTCGACGCTTGCAGTTTCCACTTTTCAGCTGGCGGCAGCGGTACCGCGATGAGGGCTAACGCAGGAATACCGATGTTTCGGTAGTCCTTAGGAATCGAGCCCGCATCGATCTCCTTCCCTACATACGGCGGAGTACGATTGTTGCCAATCGAACCATCAGGATTGAGGACGTACATGTTTCGAATCTCCGCCGCTGGGAACAGTGCTCCGCCGATTCGTTTTTGGTAAGCCAGGTAGGACTCCACGGAAGAGTTGTCGGCGGCTGTTCTCTTGGGCGGCCCGGGCGCGTTCTTCATGGCCTTCATCGTCAGGGCTCTGAATTCGGGGTTGCTCCACGGATAATCCATCGGATCGGCATTTGCATCCAGGTAGATGAGCGCGGCGAGTTCCGAGGAGTGCTGCTGGGCAAGAAACGTCATCTCGGAACCAGCCATCGAGTGCCCAATTACGACGGGCTTTTCCAGCTTCAGTGCCTGTATGACGCGCCAATCATCTTCGGCCAAGTCCGGAGTTGAATATCCGCGCTCGGGCTTGCTGGAAAATCCAAACCCCCGGCGCGTGATTCCGTACACGTGCACATGACAACATGCAATCAGCTTGGGGGCGAAATCCTCGAAGACGTGCGCCGTATTTCCAGAGCCCGGCAGAAGCAACACAGGTGCGCCCAAGCCACCCCAGTCGAGGACCTCGACCTTAACGCCATCTCCGACATCAACTAATTGCGACCTTGCTTGATTCGCGGGGGCCGCACTTACCAGGAGCATTAACAGCGAAAGCAGCATCAGGCACCTCGGCACCGAGTTTACATCCTGATTTCTCAGCAAACCGGAATTTGAAGCAATCAGCAAGTGCTCACAAAATCGAAGGCAGGCAAACAATTCTTTTCTTAATGTTTCGGTGACCTTTGGCGTTTCCGAAGACGTCTTTAGATCTCTGATGTTGTTCTCGTTTCACTTTTGGGAAGGGGTGCTGCTCGTTATGATGGGCCACAGACTCGTTCTGAGCCGCTGTTTTACTACTTTCGCATCGTTGTCCGGGCGGCCAGGTGCTTCACTACATCGGGTTGAGTCGAGGTGCACAGGGCTTTACGTACAGTGCAAAGCCGTCGCATTGCTGAAACTGTTCACACCAGCCGGCGTGCACTCCGTCGTCGACTCACCGTACGCTGAGAATGAATTGGTATGAGGACGTGCGCGAGGAGTTCGAAAGCTCAGCCAAACACCCGAGTTTGCGATTGCTCGTCGCGCCCGAAATAAGATCGAGGCGTTGTTCTCCGAGCTACGCAATCAAGTCCGGCTTCGTAAGCTGCGGTTGCGTAGTCTGCCAAGAACCGGAGAGCAGTTCCTCCTGGTGGCAACGGCTCAAAACCTCAAACGACTAGTCCGGTTCATAAACCAAAGCAAAGCATCGGAAGCAGCGATGGCCTGAACCGGCCATCGCTCAAGAGTCAAGTAAGCCCGAAGCGGAATATACGTACTCTTTTCCATGCAGCACCGAGAGTTTTTCAACAGCATCGCTCGATAGTGCAATGAATACGAGTGTTCCCAGAATGTTTAGCAAAATGGATGGCCAATTATCGTTGCCCATAAGGCCCCATCGCCTTAGAGGAGAGTCCCACAAGTTTTTTCACCAGTCGCCATCCAGCCCCACCGGGCTTCGATTTTTCCACCGTCAGACCCGCCCCTGCACCGGGCACCCCCCAGAAAGGTCCGCCTTTGACTGCGAGCTAGCGAGCGTCAATTAGCGCTGATACGGCCAACGACGTCGCCCGCTGTTGCGTCGATGTCCGATGTCGTCGAAATTAATCGTGGACGCTATGGCTGCTACGTCCGTACACATTCCTATCAGCAACGCGAAAAGCAACCTGCCTCCGATAAATCTCACCCAACCTCCTCCATCGCGGAATGGGGTACAGAGTATCACACGAAGAGAGTCAACGAAGATTACGGAAGATTACGATACCGCAAAAGCCCCTAGAAGGGCCAAGACTAGCCGGGGCGTATGTCTTCGGACTCTTAAAATGCCCAGGCGCCGTCGGGCTCTTCCCTTACCATCCAAAAAGCTGCCGCGGAAGGCACGCTGACTGCGGAGATGGCGGTAAATCTGGAGCTGAATCAGTGATTTAGCTTTGGATCTTTGTCGGATGCAAAAAGGTGCGCCGAAGGATTGCATACGCTGCCGCTTAACCGGAGAATCGCTGTCAGCTGGATCGTTGGTCTCTGCAAATCGCGCATTGTGCGTAGCAGCGATGTTCCCGCTGATAAGTGGACAGCCGATGTCGTCTTTTGTCGCAGATCCAGCTGAAATGCCGCCCGCCGAGGTTCTGGATGCGGCGGCGGCCGACGCGGACGCGAACGCCGGCCCGGGGAACGTGGGCGATGCCGTCAGTCCGTGTCCTAACAACGACATCTCGTCCATTTGGGTTCGCCTCGAAATGACACCCGCAGAAGCCAGTAAAGAGCCGGGGAGGTTGCGGCTTCAGGGCGGCGGCGTGGACAAAACGCTTGCCATTGCTACGAACTTTGTGGCCAACGAAGATACCGTCGATGTCCTTTTTCAAAGCGTCCCAACCGCAGGCTGCTATTCCCTCACTTACGTCAGTGGCGACGGCCAGGAATCAACGATCGTCCGTAGCGCGCCCTTCGACACCCTGCAGGACAATTCATTGCCCTCCCAAGATGATGATTCGTCCGCATCCCCGATGGAGCAGACGTCATGAGCGGCACGACGCGGTCCAGCCGACGACTGCCTGGGCCTTCCCGCACCGGCGGATCGATACACGTCTCCCGACGAGTGGCAATCACGGCCATCAAGCCAGTCCGGGTGACCTTTAAGTCCGACCACCACATGATGACGGACAATAATGCCGACTGGACGAACTCGGGTTCCGTCTTCCCCAAGCCCGAATGGACGACTAGAAAGCCAAGCAATCCCATCAGTCATACGAAAAATCAAAAGGTCGAAATCGAGGTCGATTTTGATGTTGCGCCCGCGAATGCCAGTGAGACGGTTGGGGATGTTGCCGGTATAGCGACGTTCTGCAGGCTCTTCTTCTCCGCCTCCAAGCAGAAATTCAAGGGAGGGCTGGTAACGGTGTCGGTCCGATCGACTACCCCGTTGCTGGACATGGTCGAGAAGCTGAGCGGCGACATCCAGTGGCGTGTGACGACGGTAGCAGACGGCGCGTTTGACGTCGGTTCCTCCTCAGGCCACACGATTTACGTGACCTGGGACACCCCGATCAGCGTCTCTGGGCATGAGGCTGGCATAACGCAAAAGAGAATGGAGCTGGCCGTTAAATTGGTCGGCGATGCAATTGTCAGCGCCGGCTATGCGGAGTCTCGTCTCGTCCCCGAAGACGCCAATCAGCCCGTATCCAGCAATATCTCCCCGCACTGGATCGTAAACGATTTGATGCGGCAGGTCAAAGGCTACGAACTGGTGCCAAATCCGAACGTGCCGGCGCAGTTTGACCACCCGCAATACTTCAATGATCGTGGTGGTGCATGGACGATGGCTGACTATCTTTCATACTCGGCGGAATGCCAAGCCATCGTGCGGTTTTATAGGGCCGTCATCAAGCAAGTTGGCTGTCCGGGACTCGCGCAAATCATGGCGGTGTACGCCAGGCCGGACGTAGATAACGGCAACACCGTTCTCGAAGACGACATGGAAACCAACAGCGCCTCGGGGCTCAACGCCGTATCGCCAAAACGAGTTGGGGACAGGTCCTTCGTCGCCGCTCTCTTAGACAAAGACCCCGGCAGCGATCCGGGAAAAATATTCGATGGAAACCGAAGAGGCCGCATTCCCGGAATCGGTCTCAACACCTTTGAGGCTTGCCTCAAGTTTACGTTTCCAGAGCCTCAGTCCGGAGCCACACCGGAGGCAGGCGCGACGCAATACTATGCGGGAGGGACGGGCGGTAGCGTCATGGACAACAAGGAGCGGGTGATTAAAGTATTCTGGGCCCTCGTCTGGTACAGCTTCGTTCTGGGACAACCAGGCGAGTACCTGGTGAAAGTGGAGGAAATTGTCGCTCGCTATCGTTAGCCATAGATGGACCGTGCGTACATCCGAGCGATCGACCGTTGCGTCATCGCGGCAGCCTCACTCCTGTCACTGGGAGTATGTTGGAACGTTTGCATTATGAATCCCGACGAAGGTGCAAAGGTGATGTTGTTGGACGACAGGAGCGCGAATGCGCCCGGCGAAGAACTGATCTCACAGTGGCTCGAGGCCATACGTCGGCCAAACCCCGGCGATTACGGCGGATTGCGGGATTTCCGCGAACTGCCCGACGGCGCTCGGGTCGAGCAGAACTCACGATTCTGGTCGCAAAAATTCTTTACGGACGCGGCAAATCCCTATCTTCAAAAGCCCGCGGCACCATGCAGCACTCATCCTGCGACGACGGACACCTTCGACGTGCTGCGGCATGAATATGACATTTTTGGACAACATCTAATCGTCGACGAGACCGTCAACGTCATCCTCGTCACGGTTGAGCAGCCGCTGGAGAGTTTTCTCAACCAACCGGAGCAGCAGAAGCACCATGAAATTAACCGAATCGCTGGTCTCTTACTGAGGATGCGCGGAACCATGGTCGCTCCCAACCTGCAAGATGCTCCGTATCGCTGGACGTTCCGCTTCCCTACCACCATTGGCAACGGCATGCGCTTTTCTACGAACGCGCAAGAAGATCCAGCGCGGATGTGGTCATGGGCGAGCCGCATGGACGGGGGAATCTACAACGATCGTCTCTATTTCCTGTGCTTCAAGCAACGTGAATCCACGTCGGGGAAAATCCTCGTTCCTGACGGCCGGCACTGGTTCGATGGCAAGTGCTGGGCCGCCTTTTCGCCGGCGTAAACCACACGTGCCTGACAATTGAACAGTCACCGCTGTCCCAAGCTGGCGCTATCCGCGCTCAGCTGAAGCAGCAGAAACGTTTGAAATTGAGGGTACAGAAGAGAATAGGCAAGCATACACCAATAGCGAAAAAGCCGCGCTTACAAATGCTGCTAAACACACGCCCCAAGTCTAAGGGTATTTACCCGGCGAAGATGCTGGCGCAACATGCATGCCTGGAGAGAGGAGATCGCCACCATGTGCGCTTCACGCGCAACAACGGGATCACAGAAGGATTCCACCCCAAAATGGAGTCTTGCAGCGTCAAGCGTACGGCTCCAGAAACTTCCAAAATTACCGCTTACGCGTTAGGGTAATGTGTTCTTAGAATCAGTCGT
This sequence comes from Bryobacteraceae bacterium, assembly GCA_035652115.1. Lineage (GTDB taxonomy): Bacteria > Acidobacteriota > Terriglobia > Bryobacterales > Bryobacteraceae > Bog-105. The sequence continues at coordinate 704 of DASREJ010000286.1, read as the reverse complement.
AGGCTTGCTGACCCCCATTAAGTGCGTAGAGCCACAACTATTCTTTTGGCTCCTCGGGTAGGATTCGAACCTACAACCCTTCGGTTAACAGCCGAATGCTCTACCGTTGAGCTACCGAGGAGCATCTCGCTCCGCAGCGCACCGGGCTTCAATCGTACCCTCGCGCTGTGGGCCAAACCTATTAAAACACACTCACGCCATTGACGCGCTCTCAGACAAAACCGGAACCGCGCCATCCTCGGCTCCTTCGAAAACGTGACCGGCACGAGCCGCAAGGACACACAACCTTTCGAAAGCGGCCCCGACCCATATACGAAACGATATAAAAAGGGAAAGCGCTAACGCAGAACTACACTTCCTAAAAACGAAGCTTCGTTGATCCGTAGCGGCCATCTTCATCTGCCGCTGCGACCCGTTCCGCGGGCCGTTCACGAATTTCTCCCGGCGCGCTTCTATCTTTCAAATCAGCTCCTTACACCCGTCCAACCGCTCCCCCCAATTCAATCCCGTTCCACAATGCACGCAGGTAAACAACCATGCCGACATCTCTCCGCAAACTCGCAGCGAATCGCGCCAATGCGCAAAAATCCACCGGGCCCACTTCGCAGGCTGGAAAAACCAAAGTCGCCCAGAACCGCACCGTCCACGGCCTCGCTGGTCAGTTCCAGGTGCTCGAATGCGAAAGCCAGGATGAGTTTGACCGC
>DASREJ010000285.1:0-7718 GCA_035652115.1 Bryobacteraceae bacterium | reverse complement strand
TTGTCAACCCAGCCTTGGGGCCGGTTAGTCAATAGCGTTTGGACCACTTGGGGACGGGGAAGAATGTCTGGGATGGTTGTTTTTGAAATCGGCGTCACTTGAAAAACGCTTCTGCCGGGATGGCCAGATTTTGTTGCGGGATTCTGCGGCTGCGTTTTTAAAGCTGCCTGCGCGGCTTTTTCGAGTGCAGGCTTTACCAGGCCCGTGACCAGAGAAGCGCTAATCTGATCGCGCAGAAGCTCACTGATTGTTGGTGCTGCCAAGTCCTTATCCATCTGGCCATTCCACTTGCGCAAGAGATCCACGGCTTGCAATATCAACTCATCTTTGCTGCCGCGCTTGTTGAAGGCCGCGATCGCCTGATTGGCCAGAAAAACATCGAACGCCGAGTAGACATCTTTCTGAATGGAAAGCATATCGTCAACCGTCAATTGATTTTTTGCGGACAGGCGCGCGCGAATTTGGTTGATGCGATATTTGTCCGCAAACGTGCCGTCTATGCGATATGGAAAATCCGACGGAAATGGATTCTGATTGGCCGTAGCGACGATGCCCCCGGGGGGATTGTAGACGCTGGGCATCCGATCAAATGGAATGTAGCCATCCCATTCGAAATTTCCGGATGGGCCATCGAGGGGCAGATCGCCGAAAAAATCCTTACGTATCGGAACACGGCCTGCCGCCTGATAACCGATATTACCGTTCCTGTCCGCATAAACGAAGTTCTGCGCGGGTCCCCAGAAAGTGCTTAACGCGTCCTGGAACTGCTGCCAATTTTGCGCACGATCTATATCAAAAAACGGAAAGCCAAAACCGTCGGTGGCGGTCCAACGCATTGTGTACGTTACGCCGTTTGCATGCAGGATCACCGGGCCGTGGCGCGTGATCCAGGTATCGACCTGTACCGAAGGGCTGCCGCGAACGCCTATCATCTGACGATCAAGCTGGGCTTGTTGCAGCTTGCCTTGATAGACATATGTACCGTGGCTTTCATCCATTTGCTCTTTATAGAGGTCCATGGCATCGGTTTGAAGGTTCGTCACACCCCAGGCGATCTGGTTGTTATGTCCGCTAATCACGCATGGAAGTCCCGGAAGGGCTGCGCCGGAGACGTCCAAGCCGGGTGCCTTCAAATGGACCAGATGCCACGTGGCGGGAACGGAGTATCTGAGATGTGGGTCATTGGCAACCATTGGTTTTCCATCGGCCGTGTGCGCTCCCGAAACTGCCCACGCGTTCGAGCCCGGATTTACGTATTGACCTTCGGCGGCTGGAAACAAAAATTGCGCCTTGGCGGAATCCGGTGTCAAGCTCATCAAAGTACCTTTGTCGAACTCGTATTTTGAGGTGTCGGTGAGATCGCGGTACATGACAAGGCCGACCAGAAGCGAATCGACAATCGTCCACGGCCGCGGCGTATAGGCATGGCCAGGCAGGTCGAATTCCAGCGGATAATCTTCGCGATGGGTCCTTATGTAATAGTTCACGCCGCGCGCATATTCAACCAGCACGGCGCGCTCCTGCGGCTTGAGAATGCTTGCGTCATATTCGGCAATGGCACGCATCCGCATGGCACGCGATCGCTCATCGAGTGCGAGTGCGGCCCTGCCCAACACCTCTGACAATTCTCCGGCACCATACCGCCGCAAGCTGTCCATTTGCCACAATCGGTCTTGAGCCGTAGCGTAACCCTGAAGAAAAATGGCATCTTGCCAAGATGCCGCTTCGATGTGCGGAATGCCGCGAGCATCACGCCGGATCACGGCGCTGCCACTAATTGGCGCGGTGATTTCGCCAGAAGTTTTGGGCAGCGGCCGTATGGCGTACCAGTAGACCACAACACCAATGAGCACGACGAGAACCGCTATGCTCACATTGATGACGCGTAAAAGGCGGGTTGACAATACCCGATTTTACTCTGCGAATGCGGCGCACCATGCAGATGACAGAAAGAGACCCTCGACATAAGCATGGGGCTTCGTATTGCCGTTCTCATCTTGATTCTGGCCGCGAACGCGTTTTTCGCCGCGGCGGAAGTTTCGCTTGTATCAGTGCGCCAATCGCGGCTGCGGCAACTGGCCGAACAAGGGCAGGCGGGAGCACAAAGCGCCCTTAATCTGCTGGCCAACCCAGGGAGGCTGCTGTCGGTGACACAGGTGGGCGTGACGCTTGCAAGCCTTGGATTGGGATGGGCCGGCGAAGGAACGCTCTACTCTCTGTTTCGCGAAGTAACTGACACCATGCATCTAGCCGTGTCCGCCAAGCTTCTTCATGGAATCGCATTCACGTTAGCGTTCTTGATCATCAGCTATGCGCACGTAATTATCGGGGAGGTAGTTCCGAAAAATATAGCGATCGAGAAGGCGGACCGGATGGCCGTACTTGCCGCGCCGGCGCTGCTGGTTTTTTATCGCGTGTCACAGCCGTTCGTAGTAGTGATCGAGCGAACTTCGGCGCTTATTCTGCGCGTCCTTGGAGCAGCCCAAGGCGGCCATGTGCGCGGCGGGCATACGGCGGAGGAATTGAAATACATTGTCCAATCAAGCCGGCGCGAAGGCATGTTGGACCAGTTTGAGCAGGACGCCATCCAGCGGCTGATTGAACTTTCCGACTATTCGGCGCGCGAGATCATGACCCCGCGATACAGCATAGTTTCTCTTCCCGTCGACGCCAATCTGGACCAAGTGCTGGCGGTGATGACCGAACACAAGTTCTCGCGCGTGCCCGTTTATGAAGACCGCCCGGAACAAATCATCGGGATTGTTCACTACAAGGATTTGATGCGTGTCTGGGACGAACGCCGTTTTGCTCATGACCGTCGAAGAACAGCAAGGCCGTTCCGGCTCCGGCGTTTCGTGCGTAAGCCACTTGTCGTGCCGGAAACCAAACCGTTGAATCAGCTCATTGACGAGTTCCGGAAGTCGCATACCCATTTGGCGCTCGTAGTGGACGAATTCGGCACTGTGACGGGACTTGTGACTCTGGAAGATGTGCTGCAACAAATTTTCGGCGATATCGGCGACGAACACGACGACGTGCGGCCGACTCCCTCGCATCAGGAAAGAGTGTTGCAACTGGATGGCGCAACGACAATTCGCGAGTTAGAGACACGCTACAACATGGTCCTGCCAGGGGAAGCTGGATTCGAAACGCTAGCCGGCTTCCTGCTGTTTCAATTCGGATACATTCCGAAAGTAAAAGATTCAGTGGACTATGGCGGGCGGCGCTTTACCATCACCCATATGGATCGAAACCGCATCGCCACCGTGTTGGTTGAGAAACTCGATCCGAAAGAACAACCGGATCCGGTGAACGAAGGTTGAACGTTTACTCCTTTCCCGGCTGGGTTCGTTTGCGAGTCTGCTGTGTTGCGACACTCGACAGATAACTCTTGAGAGGCTTGTTCGTACCTGGGAACTTCAGATTGGGCGCGATTTCAAGAAGAGGCTCCAACACAAACCTTCGCTGCAACATGCGCGGATGCGGGATTGACAACGGTGGCGTGTCGAGCGTGACGTTGCCGTACAGAAGGATATCGATATCAATAATGCGCGGACCACGGCGACGGATGGCATTGCCGCGCACACGGCCGAGTTCGCGTTCACAACGTTGCAGAATCTGCAAAAGTTGCAAAGGGAAATAACGGGTTTCGCACGCGACAACTATATTCAGAAACCAGGGCTGGTCGACGACATCCTGCGGCTCAGTTTCGTATAGCGAGGAGCGCGCGATGATATGGATCTGTTGCTGCGCAAGCGATTCGAGCGCATCGTTAAGAGACTTCTCGCGATCGCCGATGTTGGAGCCCAACGAAAGGTAGACGAGTTTAGATTCCAATGGATCTTGCGGCTAAAACAATGGATTTTGAGATCCGGCGAAACGGTGCCTGCGCGGAATCTTGAAATATTCAAATGCGCGATCGGTGGCGATGCGGCCGCGCGGCGTGCGGTCTAGAAAGCCGAGTTGCATCAAGTAAGGCTCGTAAACTTCCTCGATGGTATCCGCCTGCTCGTCAATCGATGCGGCAATCGTACTTAGGCCGACCGGGCCGCCGCCATACTTTTCCGCTACTGTCAACATGATTTTCTGGTCGATTTCGTCGAGTCCATACTGATCGACTTTTAACAGATCGAGAGCAGCACGCGTCACCTCGAAATCGACGTGGCCATTGGCGCGCACCTGAGCGTAATCGCGAACACGGCGAAGCAAGCGATTTGCAATACGCGGTGTTCCCCGCCCCCGGCGCGCAATCTCCCGCGCAGCATCATTTGTGATCTCCACATCGAGAAGGCGGGCCGAACGTTCGACAATCTTAGCGAGCGTTTCTTCTTCGTACGGATCGAGGCGCAGAACGATACCGAAGCGGCCACGCAGGGGTGCGCTCAACAATCCTTGCCGAGTAGTGGCGCCAACCGCAGTGAAGTGAGGGAGCGAGATGGAGTGAGTACGCGCTCCCGGACCGGTGCCGATCAGGATATCGAGACGGAAGTCTTCGAGCGCGGCATATAGGATCTCTTCGATATCGGGCAGCAGCCTGTGTATTTCGTCGATAAAGAAGACCTGACGAGCGCGCACGTTACTCAAGATGCCTGTTAGATCGAGTTTCTTTTGGAGCACGGGGCCGGCGGTCTGATCGATGGCTACTCCGAGTTCATGGCCAATGATGCCGGCAAGAGTCGTCTTGCCGAGCCCCGGCGGTCCGCACAACAAGACGTGGTCCATTGCCTCGCCGCGGCGCTTCGCGGCTTCGATAGCTATCGACAACTGCTCGCGCACATGTGCTTGTCCCGCGAAGTCGTGGAGACTCGTGGGCCGTAGAGCGGCCTCAAACTGGCGCTCATCTTCTTGCGGTGCTGGCGAAACCGTGCCCAGTGGGCGCATCAAGATTCAACTTAGCGCAACGCTTTAGCGCACAACTGCCATCGCGGCGCGAAAGAAGGCTTCGAACTGTTCCGGCGCGCCACGCTCCTTCACTTTTCTTATGGCTTCCTCGGCGGCGGGGCGCGAACAGCCTAGATTCTGAAGGGCGGAGAGGACATCGCGTTCGAGCGCGGTCCACGCCACGCCAGTTTCCGCAGGCGCAGCAGGAGTGCCGGTCTCAATACCGAGCAGCTTTTCTCTTAACTCCAATACAATACGTTCCGCCGTCTTCTTGCCTACGCCGGGAATACGCACCAGGCGCTGCACATCGCTTGTTCGGATTGCGTTAACTAAGTCCGCCGTGGGCAATCCGGAGAGCACCGTAATCGCGAGCTTCGGGCCGATGCCGCTGACAGAAATCAAACGCTCGAAAACAACCTTCTCTTCCGGCGTTGCAAAGCCAAAAAGCAACAGGGCGTCGTCGCGAACGTGAGTGTAAATTCGCAACGCCACCGCACTACCTTCGACTGGCAGCGAGGTGTAGGTAGAAATGGGAATCTGAACGTCGTAGCCAACACCGGCCGCTTCTATAATCACCTGGTTAGGATGTTTTTCGAGGACTGTGCCGCGAAGATGACCAATCATGATGTCGGATGAACTATTATCCGCAATGAGCTGCCAAAACCGTTTGCGCCGAGTCAGTGTAGAAGCTGTTAACCCAAATAGCGCATCGTCTGCTCACGCAGAGTATTGAGAGCCGTGGTGAGGCGGTCTGTCTCAAGAAGTACGAATTGATCATTGGAAGAGAATTGGTCGCGAGACGCGAGCATGCGTGCGTGATCGTCGCGCAGTTTGGGAAGTGCATCTGCCGCCCACGCCGAACCGCGCAGCGAGGCAGCAAGATAGTAGAGCGTCAACTCTACGTCGTTCGAGAACTTATGGAAAGATTCCGGCGGAGTATGCAGAGTGTCTTGATCGACCCCCGCTTCAAGGCCAAGCATTGCGGCAAAAAGGGAGAGCGAACTCGCTATCATCGATTTCAGCGCATCGATTCTCTCCGACGATATCCCGGGTTCGGCGGCGGCACGATCTACCGATGCCGCAGCGTCCGAACGAGTGCGGCGGAAATCTCGGCGCCTACGATCAATTTCAAGCTCTAACTGCTGATCCTGGCGACTGAAGCGGTCGACTATAGTGTGGAAATAAACGCGCCCGGCATCCAGCATATCCGCCAAGATGTCGGAGGTTTTGCGACGCTCCCATGTCGGCCAGATAGCGTAAGCAACTAAAGCGATAATCCCTCCCGCCGCCGTGCAGACGGCCCGTGTAGCGATCACCTGGGAGGGCGAAGTGCCGGCGGCAGCCAATTCGAAGACAACTAGGCCGCTGATAGCGACGCTGAACACGCCATAATTGGCTGGCCCGATTAGACGAAGAACGAACATGAAAATGCCGACGAGCGAACATTCCAGCAACGGACCGGCGGGAAGAAACTGGTGCAGTACCGTAGCCAATGCCAACCCAACGAACGTGCCAAGCAAGCGCAATACGCCACGGCTGAACGTGCTCGAGAAATCCGGCTTCAGCACGACCGCGATTGTCATCGGAATCCAATACGACCGCTGCCAACTAATAGCGCGACCGATGGTGTCGCCGATGGCAACGCAAGCTGTAAGACGGATGGCGTGCCGCATGACGGGGGAACGCCAGTCCAAGTTTGCACGCAGAACGCCTATCCAGCTCGCGACCTGCAGCCTCCACGGCTGTTCGGCATCCTGACGTGCTGCCATATCCACTCCTTCACGGACCGAGTTGGCAGACAGCCGCACCACGGCACGCAACTGACCGACAAGCGTGTTTACCGCGGACACCAATTCGTCGCCGACCGCGCCATTGTTGGCGCACAGTTCGCGCGCCCGCTGCGCAGTCTCTTCAATGCGTTGGAGTTCGGCAGGGAGCGTGTCGGCAGACTGTCCGGCCAAAAGAGAATCGGCGATGTGTTGGACCAGTTTGGACGTGGCCTCTCTTAAGTCAGAGATGCAAGTGACTACAGACGATTCCGCTGGCGCCGGTCGCTGGAATTCCGGATGCAAGCGATCGAGCAGAAACACCGAAAGACGAATGCGATCGGCTTGATCAAAGAGCAAGCGGAAGCGAGCGTCGTCCGGATCGTTTTCTCGACCCAGAGCGGAAATCGTATCTTGGACCTGCTGCGTAGGCATGTTCAGTGGCGCAAGTGCGGGAGTTTCGGGGTTAGGGTCGATTTCGGCGGCGAGCGCTCGATAGGCGCTTGCGATGGCCCGACGCTCCGGCGCATAGCGGCGCAATGGCCAGAAAAGAAGCGCCAGAGCCGTTTGTAAGAGGCCACCCGCGAAGACCAGCAGCGCTGCGTAGAATGCGTAGAGCGGAGATAGCGCACCACGAGCGCCAAAGATGACGATCGTCGCTAACGTGTTGAGGCCCAGGTCGCCGGCTCGGGGACTAATTGCGACACACATGCCGCCCAAGAAGGCCCAAGCGGCGGTAACCAGAATCGCGCTGAAATGATATTCTCCCGTTGCGGACCCGACGAATACGGCAATTGCCCCGAGAGTGCTCCACGTGAGCATTCTTCGCGCACGCTGGCGATAGGGATCACGGCCGTCTGAATACGAGACGTTGAGCGCACCGGTGCTGATGGCAACGGCTCCTAGCGGATTTCCTATGATGCTTCCAATTGACAGCGGCAGTGCGACCGCGGCAGCATTCCGAAGAGCCATCCACCGGCTATTGAATTTTGATCTATCTACATGCTTAAGAGTCGCGACAAACGCACTCCAAGGCTTTAGCGTCGGCGAGTCAGCCATTCAGTAGGCGAA
>DASREJ010000284.1:0-12769 GCA_035652115.1 Bryobacteraceae bacterium | reverse complement strand
GGAAGGCTGCTTCATCATTAGTCGAACCGACGAGCAGCGCCGCAACCTGGAAGGCCAAGCCGTGATTGATCCCCAGCTTGAACGCTTCATGCGCTATCAGGCGCATCATGATCGTGCCTACGCACGCGCCTCTGCAGAACTGCTAAAGAGAAGGAAAGAAAGATTGTTAGCCGAGCGTGGCTTTGTTTCGCAGCAGCGGACGGAAGCGCAGGAAAAACGCCGCGACGAGAAGCACACTTGGCACGTCGAACGCATCAAAACCGCCGTCGCTCGCGAAAAAGTAAAGCTCGAACGCGAAATAATTCGTAAGGAACAGGTCAAAACCGTCGCCGCAGCGCCTCTAACGGAGCCAATCGCGGCGTAAAAAGCCGTCACCAGTTCCAAATTTACCCTGGGCTTGTCGCCTCCGCGCTCGAAGTATGTCCGAATTCCGTCTTCGTCGTCGTATTTAGCAGCGACGCCGAATCCTTATCCAGAAAAATATGTGTATTTGGATGTTCCCGCAAAATAGACGCCGGAGCCAGCGGCGATACCGGCCCCTCCAGACACCCCTTCACGGCCTCCGCCTTACGCCGGTCCGGAACTACACAAACTATTTCGCCACTCTTCATCAGCCACGGAATCGAGATCGAAATCGCCTGCTTCGGCACCTCATCCAGAGACCTGAACCATCCTTCGCCCACCTGCTGCTTCCGGCAAGCCTCATCCAGTTCCACCACGATATAGGGTTCCCGCGCTTCAAAATCGGCCGGCGGATCGTTAAACGCCAAGTGCCCGTTTTCCCCAATCCCGCAAAACGCCAGTTGAACCGGCGCGGACGCCAGTGCGCCGCTCATGTCGCGCGCCATCTCCTGCGGGTCGCGCAAGCCGTCCAGCAGGTGAACATTACGGATGCCGAGCCGGTCCGCAATTCGTTCCTTGATATAGCGCGCGAAGCTCGCCGGGTGCTCCATTCCGATCCCGGCATATTCGTCCAGATGAAAAAGCTCTACCTGGGACCAGTCGATCCCCTGTTGCTTCGCCAGCATCTCAAGAAAATCCAGTTGAGACGCGCCGGTTGCCGCCAACAGCCGTACCCGCGTCGCTTTCTCGAACAAACGGCGCAAAGTGTGGGCGGCGTGGACCGCTGCCGCGCGCGCCAGATCGGCGCTCGATGTAAAGATTCGTATCATGGGTTAACCTAAATAACGTCAGTTACTTAAGACGCAACAAACAGATCCCGTACAGTAACGTCTAGCTCTTTTAGATCGTCTTTTTGGTCATTGCTGCAATGCGAGCGCGCTTTGCGTCTAATAAGAAGTCAGAGTAGCCAGTCATTTTGCCGTCCGCCCAGCTTAACCAATTTAAAAAGGAACTTTTGAATGCAGCCTCCCGGCGCGCTTGAACCCCATAAAACTGAACCACGCACCACAAAACCGTCCGAACACGACCTCCGGCCGCTCGATGCCCGGCCGTCTCACCTTCCGGACCTCGAATCCTCGGGGTCCGGTTCGGCCAAGTATTGGTGGGTATGGTTGCTGGTATTCGGAATCATCGCCTACGGCTGTTATCGACTGTACGTCTATGAGACCGGCAAGAAAGCCGCCATCGCCTCCAAGAAAGGCGCCATGCGCCAGCGCAATATTCCTGTTGCCGCGGCGAAAGCCCATCAGGGTGACATGCCCGTTTACTTGCAGGGTTTGGGCACCGTTACGCCATTTAACACGGTGACGGTCAAGACCCGCGAAGATGGCCAGCTCGCGACGGTCAATTTCAAGGAAGGCCAGTACGTTCACGAAGGCGACGTCCTCGCCGTATTAGACACGCGCCCCTTCCAGGTCGCGCTTCAGCAGGCAACCGGCATGCTTGATCAGGCCAAAGGAACTTTGGCCAAGGATCAGGCCGCCTTGCGCGACGCACAAGTGAACTATGTGCGCGATCAGGAACTATTTAAGGAACAGATCATCGCCAAACAGCAGCTCGATACGCAGCTCGCCACAGCGGATCAGATTCGGGGTTCCATAGAGGCCGACAACGCCGCCATCGCTGCCGCCAACGCCGCCATTGCCAACGCGAAACTCAATCTCGACTACGCAACTATCAAAGCACCCATCAGCGGACGCATCGGTCTGCGTCTGGTCGACGTAGGCAACATGGTTCATGCCTCCGACACTACTGGCCTGGCCGTCATTGCGCAGATTGAGCCCATTTCGGTTCTCTTCACCCTCCCCGAAGATCAACTTCCAGAAGTTTTGACAAAGCTTCGCGCGGGAGCTAAGTTGCGCGCCGATGCCTATGATCGCGATCAGCGCCAGAAACTAGCCGAAGGCACGCTGCTCACCGTTGACAACCAGATCGACACCACCACCGGCACTTCGCGCCTCAAAGCCGTCTTCCCGAACACCGACGGCTCGTTATTCCCTAATCAGTTTGTAAACGTAAAGCTCTGGCTGGACACCAAGCACAATGTGACCATCATTCCCGCGGTTGCAATTCAGCGCGGGCCCGCCGGCACATTCGTATACGTGATTCAGGACGATAGTACAGTTACCGCTCGCCCGGTGAAAGTCGGCCTCACGGAAGGCAATGACGTCAGCATCGACGACGGCGTTCAGCCAGGCGAAAGCGTTGTAGTGGATGGCGCCGAAAAGCTGACCGACGGCATGCAAGTCACACTAAGGGGTTCGGGAACGAACAATTCCGATAGCACTCCTGCCGGCGGCAAAAAAGGCGGCAAGCGCGGAACGCGGAGTTCCCAGTAATGAGTCCCTCTCGGCCGTTTATTCTCCGGCCGGTCGCTACCTCGCTGCTGATGGCGGGGATTTTGATTGCGGGCGCCATCGCCTACAAGCAGCTTCCCGTCTCCGCACTTCCTGAAGTCGACTATCCGACAATTCAGTGCCTCACGTTTTATCCGGGTGCCAGCCCCGACGTGATGGCGTCGTCCGTCACCGCGCCTCTCGAACGCACCTTCGGCCAAGTCCCCGGCCTGAAGCAGATGACGTCTACCAGTTCCTTCGGAAGCTCCATCGTTACGCTTCAGTTCGATCTTGATCTCAACATCGATATCGCCGAACAGCAGGTGCAAGCCTCTATCAATGCCGCCGGCACCTATCTTCCGCCAGATCTCCCCAACCCGCCGATTTACAGCAAGGTCAATCCGGCCGACGCGCCCATCCTCACGCTCGCCCTGACATCAAAGACCATGCCGCTGACGAAAGTGGAGGATTTTGCCGACACGACACTCTCGCAGAAGATCTCGCAGCTTCCCGGCGTCGGTCTCGTCACCATCAGCGGTGGACAGAAGCCGGCTGTTCGCATCCGCGTCAATCCCACCGCGCTGGCAGCTTATGGTCTGAGTCTGGAAGACATCCGCACCGCGCTCAACCAGACCAACCTCAATCAGGCCAAGGGCAATTTCGACGGCCTTCGCCAGGCTTATACGATCGGCGCCAACGACCAAATCCTGACCAGCGCGGGTTATAAGCCCGTCATCATCGCTTACAAAAATGGTGGGCCCGTACGCCTGCAGGACGTTGCTCAGGTGGTCGACGGCGCTGAGAACAATCGTCAGGCCGCCTGGATGAACACCGTCCCGGCTGTGATCATCAACATTCAGCGTCAACCCGGCGCCAACATTATCGCCGTTGTCGATCGCATTAAAGCGTTACTCCCGCAGCTTCGAGTTTCCATTCCGGCCGCAGTCAATATAGCCGTCCTCACCGACCGTACGACAACTATTCGAGCATCTGTCAAGGACGTCCAGTTTGAGCTCATGCTGACCATTGCGCTGGTGGTCATGGTGATCTTCCTGTTCCTGCGCAATCTTTCGGCAACTATTATTCCCAGCATCGCCGTACCGCTGTCGCTCGTCGGAACCTTCGGCGTCATGTATTTGCTTGGGTATAGCTTGAACAATCTCACCCTGATGGCGCTCACGATTTCGACCGGCTTCGTTGTAGACGACGCCATCGTGATGATCGAGAACATCTCGCGCTATCTCGAAGAGGGGGATACACCGCTTCGCGCGGCGCTCCGCGGTTCTGAGCAGATCGGCTTCACCATCGTTTCACTGACGGTTTCGCTTATCGCCGTCTTGATTCCATTGTTGTTCATGGGCGACATCGTCGGACGTCTCTTCCGCGAGTTCGCCATTACGCTGGCCGTGACCATTCTTGTATCGGCTATCGTCTCGTTGACGCTCACGCCGATGATGTGCGCCAAGATTCTCCGCCACAAACATGAATCCGAACAGACCTGGTTCTATCGCAATTCTGAGCACGTCTTCAACTGGGTGATCGCGAAATACGGAACAACACTGCAGTGGGTTTTGCGCCACCAGCCCTTGACGCTGATGGTGACGTTGGCCACTTTGGTAGGCACCATTGTTTTGTACGTTATCGTCCCCAAGGGCTTCTTTCCTGTGCAGGATACCGGCGTCATTCTGGGCGTGTCCGAAGCTCCCCAGGACATCTCCTTTGCGGCGATGTCAGATCGGCAACAGGCGCTCGCAAAAGTTATTTTGGAAGATCCGGCAGTCGATAGCTTGTCTTCCTTCATCGGTGTTGATGGCATCAACACCACCATGAACAGCGGCCGCATTCAGATCAACCTGAAGCCGCTCGAAGATCGCCGCACCTCGGCCAGCGATATCATTCGCCGTCTTCAGCCAAAGCTTTCCCAGGTACCGGGTATCACTTTGTTCATGCAGCCCGTGCAGGATCTGACAGTAGAAGATCGCGTCAGCCGGACGCAATATCAATACACGCTGGAAGACGCCGATGCCAACGAGCTCGGCGTGTGGACGAATCGGCTGGTTGAAAAATTGAAAACGCTTCCCACGCTGCGCGACGTTGCAACCGACCAGCAGAATGGCGGCTTACAGACCGTTCTTGTTATTGATCGCGACACCGCAGCGCGCCTCGGCATCGGAATGCAGCAGATCGACGACACGCTCTATGACGCCTTCGGGCAGCGGCTTGTCTCAACCATGTTCACGCAGTTGAACCAGTACCACGTCGTGCTGGAAGTCGCGCCGGAATTTCGCCGCAATCCGAGTGCTCTGTCCGACATCTACATCCATTCTTCAAATGGCACCGAAGTCCCGCTGAGTTCGTTCACCCATATTGAAACCGATATGGTTCCCATCACCGTCAATCACCAGGGCCAGTTCCCGGTGGTGACTATCTCATTCAACTTGCCCGCCGGCGAATCGCTCGGCAATGCCGTGAAGCAGATTCGTGAGGCCGAACAGGAAATTGGTTTGCCCGTCAGCATTCATTCCAGCTTCCAGGGGACGGCTGCCGCCTTCCAGAATTCGCTTGCGAACGAAGCTTATTTGATTCTGGCGGCGCTAGTGGTCGTTTACATCGTTCTGGGCGTTCTGTACGAAAGCTACATACATCCCATCACCATCCTTTCTACCCTTCCCTCCGCCGGCGTGGGCGCGATTCTCGCGATTTATATCTGCCACGACGATTTCAATGTCGTGTCGCTCATTGGCATCATTTTGCTCATCGGTATTGTCAAGAAGAACGCCATCATGATGATCGACTTCGCCCTCGATGCCGAACGTAATGAGGGCAAGCCGCCAACCGAAGCAATTTATCAGGCCTGTCTGTTGCGTTTCCGGCCCATCATGATGACCACCATGGCGGCGCTGTTTGGCGGTTTGCCTCTCGCTCTCGGCACTGGCGTGGGTTCTGAACTGCGGCGCCCCCTCGGCATCACGATTGTCGGCGGCCTGATCTTAAGCCAGGTCCTCACTCTATACACCACTCCTGTGGTCTACCTCTTCTTCGATCGCTTGGCAAGACGGTTGAGCCGCGGTTCACGCGTGCATGCCGGCGCTCCTCAAACTTTCCCTGAACCGGTGCACGGAGACTGATACCATGATGCGGCGAGCGGCAACAACAATAACCGAAAATTCGTGGCATATCGCCACCTCAGTTGGCGTGCGAAATGAGGTGGTGCGTTGAATCTTTCCGCGCCTTTTATCAAACGGCCCATCGCTACCTCGCTGCTGACTGCCGCCCTGGCTCTATCCGGCGTACTGGCGTTCCGCCTGCTTCCGGTGGCTTCGCTGCCGGAGGTCGAATTCCCCACCATCCAGGTGCACGCGAATCTTCCCGGCGCGAGCCCGGAGACCATGGCCTCTGCCGTCGCCACACCGCTGGAACGTCAATTTGGGCGAATCGCAAGCGTCACCGAGATGACTTCGTCGAGCCAGTTGAGCAGCACACATATCACGCTGCAATTCGATCTGTCTCGCGACATTAATGCCGCTGCGCGCGACGTCCAGGCTGCCATTAATGCGGCCCGCGGGCAATTGCCTGCCGATCTGCCCAGCAACCCCGGCTATTGGAAAGCGAATCCGTCCGACCAGCCGATTATCAATCTCTCTCTCACCTCCGACATCTACACGCGCGGCCAAATGTATGACATCGCCGATTCTATACTCGCGCAGAAAATCTCCCAGATTGAAGGTGTCGGACAGGTGAACACCTGGGGTAGCTCACGACCCGCCGTACGCGTTCAAGTAAACCCCACCATCCTGAACAACATGGGCATCGGTTTGACAGACGTGGCCACCACCCTCCGAAATGCCAACGCCCATCAAGCCAAGGGTGACCTCAGCAACAACAACATCCGCTGGCAAATTGGTGCCACGGATCAGTTATACAAGCCGGAAGATTACGCGAAACTGATAGTCGCTTACCGCAACAATGCGCCAGTTCGCCTGAGTGATATCGGCAACGTCATCGAGGCGACGGAAAACATCCGCAACGATGGTGTCGACAACGGAAGGCCGACGGTTGTGATGGCGGTCACTAAGCAGCCGGCCGCGAACATCATTGAAACGTGCGACCGTATCAAAGCTCTGCTGCCGCAGCTTCAAGGGTCCATTCCTCCAGCGGTTCATTTGGCAGTCGCGCAGGATCGCACCACAACAATCCGTGCATCCATTAACGATGTTGAGATCACGCTTCTGATATCTATCGTCCTGGTCGTGCTCGTTGTTTTCTTTTTCCTTAGGAACATCTGGGCAACCATCATTCCCGGCATCGCCGTGCCCTTGTCGCTATTGGGCACGTTCGGAGCGATGTATCTGCTCGGTTATACCCTCGACAATCTTTCATTGATGGCGCTTACGGTCTCAACCGGGTTTGTTGTCGACGATGCCATCGTTGTCATTGAAAACATCAGCCGCTATTTGGAACAGGGCTGGCATCCCATGCGCGCCGCCCTTCAAGGCGCGAAGGAGATCGGCTTCACTGTGCTCTCGATGAGCACTTCGCTCGTGGCCGTTTTCATTCCCATCCTTCTAATGGGCGGAGTCATCGGACGCCTGTTTCGCGAATTTGCTGTCACCCTAACGATTGCCATTTGCATCTCGCTGCTGGTTTCGCTCACCACGACGCCGATGATGTGCTCCAAGCTCCTTGTTTCGCAACACGACCGCCGTCATAACTTCCTATATCGTCTGAGTGAAGGAATCTTCAACTCAGTTCATAAAGGATATGCGAAGAGCCTCGCGGTAGTACTGCGTAATCCGGCGCTCACACTCGTCATTACCCTAGTGACGATTGGCGTCAGCATCTATCTCTACATCGTTGTTCCGAAGGGCTTCTTTCCGCAGCAGGATACCGGCCGCATCGGTGGCCAGATTGTCGCAGATCAGGACATCTCGTTTTCCGCCATGCGCGAGAAGATGCACCAGATGGTTGCCATTGTCGGGCAGGACCCGGCTGTTGACGACGTGGAAGGAAATACCGGTGGCGGCACGTTGAACAACGCCGGTGTGCAGATTCAGCTCAAGCCTCTGTCGGAAAGAAAACTCAGCGCCGACCAGGTGATCAACCGCTTGCGCGGCAAGCTGGCTCGCATTCCAGGCGCAACCCTTTACATGCAGGCGTTCCAGGATTTTCACGTCGGCGGCCGCGGCAGCAACTCGCAATATCAGTACACGTTGCAAGCCGACAATTTGCAGGACCTGAACGAATGGGCGCCCAAGCTGCTCGATCGCATGAAAAAGATTCCTATCGTCCTCGACGCCAATAGCGATCAGCAGGTTCATGGTCTCACTAGCGACGTAGTCATCGACCGCAGCACGGCATCGCGCTTGGGGGTAAGCCCTGCCGATATCGACACTGTTCTCTACAGCGCGTTCGGCGAAAGGCAAGTCTCAACCATGTACACGGGCATCAACCAATACCACGTTGTCATGGAAGTTCTTCCGGAATTTCAGCAGAATCCGCAATCGCTGCAATTGATTTACGTTCGCACCAACACCGGCACTTCCGTGCCTATCTCAACCTTCACTCATTTCCGGACAACGTTGAGTTCACTTGCAGTAAATCACCAAGGCCAGTTCCCATCCATCACTTTGTCGTTTGCATTAGCTCCCGGAGCCGCCCTGAGCGACGCGGTCAACGCAGTCGAGCAGGCGCAAAACGACATCGCAATGCCGGCCAACGTTCACGGTGCTTTTGCAGGCACCGCTCGCGTCTTCCAGGCGTCACTGCAGACGATGCCGCTGCTCATCCTCGCAGCGCTAGTAGCGGTTTACATTGTATTGGGCATGCTGTATGAAAGCTACATTCATCCCATCACCATTCTTTCGACGCTTCCTTCGGCCGGTGTCGGCGCTCTGCTTGCGCTCCTCGTGGTCGGCACAGACCTGACCGTCATTGCGTTGATCGGAATTATTCTCCTGATCGGCATCGTCAAAAAGAACGCCATCATGATGATCGATTTTGCGCTCGAAACCGAGCGCAAGCAAGGCCTGGCGCCCAAATACGCAATCTATGAAGCCTGCCTGCTGCGCTTCCGTCCCATCATGATGACCACCATGGCCGCACTTCTTGGCGGCTTGCCCTTGGCTCTGGGCACCGGCACAGGTTCGGAGTTGCGCCGCCCGCTCGGTATCACCATCGTCGGCGGTCTCATGGTGAGCCAGCTTCTAACGCTCTATACAACTCCCGTCGTTTACCTCTATCTCGACCGTTTGCAAAATTGGTTCGGCAGCGCTCGCCAGCTCAGTCCGCGTTTGCAGACCATGCTGACCGACACGCCTTAGCTTTATGAAGCTCCTTGCGTTCTGGGTTGCGCTCAGCCTTGGAGTGGCCGCGCAAACAGATCCATCGCGCGATTTCAAATTACCGCCGGAACAGAATACTCCGCAGCAGCCCCGCGTCATCGAAGTTCCGCTGCTCGATTGCAGCGGCCTTCCGTGCCTTGAAATGTCGACGGCCAGCGGCAAGACTCTGCGCCTCCTGATCGACACGGCCGAAGCGAATTCCTATCTCGATATCAAGGCCGCGCAGCCGCTCGGTGCGAATCTGCAAGCGCTGAATGGCGATACTGTCTCGCAGGTGCAGCAAACCGTCGTTCCGGGCGCGAAGATCGGAGATCTGGCTATGGGCGACTTCCCGTTTATGGTGCTCGACACCACGCCGCAGCCCAATCAACCGGGTGACAAGCTGCCGCCCTTTCCAGCCGATGGCGCTCTGACGTATCGAGCTTTTCAGAACCGCCTTTTACGAATCGACTACGGGCATCATGTGGTTCGCTTGTCGGAACCTTTGGATTCGGCACAGACCTGTCCGCAAACATGCAGTGACTTGGTTGTGAAGCGAATCGGCAGCTATGGCCCAGCGACACTCACTACCGGCGGCTTTTCCGTGAACGGTCAACCGGTAGAGGCGCAGATCGACACACTGTTCACGGGCACGCTCTTGATCTATCCCGCTTCCATCGAAAAATTGGGCTTGAAGAAACTGGCAAAGGCCAAACACAAAGAGTTTTTCCCGTTCACGCAGGGAGGCGTCAGGCTTGCTCAAGCGGAAGGCGCAACGGAGTCTTTTCAGGATCTACAACTAGGGCAGGGTTTACCGCTTTACTTCTTTACGGCTGACGATCATCCGAATGCTGTGAGCTTCGATGGAACTGTCGGTAGCGGTCTTCTCAACCATGCCACCGCTGTCTTCGATTTCAAGGGGATGCACTTTTGGCTGGAAACAGGGGGAGGGGCGCCCAAAGCCGCTCCCCCACGTCCGCCTCAACGTTAGAAGACAAATCTTGCGCCGAGTTGCAATGATCGAGACCGGTTGTCCTGGAACGTGATGTAGCCGAACGACGAATTCGTTGCCGCCACTACTGGACCCTGTGCGCTGGTCTGCCCCGCCGCTCCGAATACAGGATGGTTCACGACATTGTACGCTTCGCCGCGCAGCTCGAAGTAGCGCTGCTCGGTAATCAGGAAACGCTTGAGCACTGAAACGTCCCACTCGTTGGTAGCATCCTGACGCAGGTTCGGGAACGTCGTCGAGAACGTGCGGATGTGGTATTGAAATTGATCCGCGCTGTTCAGATCGAATGCAGCAAGGTTCAATGCCGGTCCGTTTACCTGGCGATTGTTGAGATTGATCGGCTGTCCGTTATATACGTAATCGCCAGGAGAAGTCGTTCCTCCGGAGGTCCAAAGCAGCGGTTGGCCGGTCTGATAAGTGTAAACGCTGTTCAGGTTCCAGCCGCCGACGAAGGCATCGAGCCAGCGTGATTTGATGTCTATCAAGCGGCCGCGCCCTATCGGCAAGTCGTAAGTGATGGCGAGCACAAAACGGTTAGGGTGGTCGAACGGCGAGATGCGCTTTTCGAGATGCGTGTCCGGGAAGTTCAGCCAGCTATCCTGCTCGATCAGCTTTAAGAATGCATAGTTGCCCACCATGCTCAAGCCGCCCGAAAAGCGGTGCTGAATCCGGGCGTTGAAGCTTTGGTAGTAGGAACTTCCAATGTCGAGATTGTTCTCGATAATGCCCGTACCGCCGCTGGTCACGCCTGCCGGAAATTGCGGATAGGTAGATAACAACTGCGCGACCGAGGTGGTCTTGCTGGTTGATGCAGCCGTGTTCGGCAAATTGAAAAACGGATTGTTAACGGTAGCCGTGAGGACGTTGATCTTAGCGGTATCGCGCACGGGCAACGTGCTCAGGTATTGCGTGGGTATTCCGTTCAATTGGGTGTAAGCAACCGGAAGATGTACACCGTGATTGCCCATATAGACGAGTTCCAATAGTGTATTTGTGCCCAGTTGGTGCTGGATACCGAAGTTCCAGCGCACCGCGTAGGGATTCTTTTCTTGCGGCGCGATAAAGGAAATCGTCTGACCGAGGAAGCTGGAAAGCCCTAACGCAGAACCAACTGGCTGCTGAATCGATCCGCCAGGAAACGGATTCGTCAAAGTGGCCGCGGGCGTCAGATTGCTGTCCGTTGTAGTCACCATTTGCGTCGTCTGGCTGAAACCTTCTTGATTCAGGATGGGGTTGGTCGAGTACTTGCCCGTCGTTGCCAACTGCGCAATCGTCAGCGGCTGAACGAACATGCCAAAGCCTGCGCTTAGAACCGTCTTGCCGCCCAATGCGCTTGGCGACCATGAGACGCCAACTCGGGGGCTAAATAAATGAGACGTGCTCTGGTAGACAGCGCCGTTGTTGGCACTCGGATAGGTTAAGCCGCCGTTCACCAGGAAAGCGCTGGCAGGCAGTTGCGGAATGGGGCTCTTGGCATAAGCAGCCTGGGCGGCGGCGGCGATTGGGCTAGCAGCAGTAGCGTCAAAGCCGTTCACCGTACGTCCATATTTCTCAATGTAGGGTCCATCGTGGTCGAAGCGCAGGCCCAGGTTGATCGTCAGGTTCGATTTCACGCGCCAGTCGTCTTGTACGAAGAGGGCATAGTAATGCTCATACCAGGCGCTCGAAGCGGCTATGTCGTAGCTGCCGCTCGTGGGCAAACCGAGCAGGAAGGAAGCGAGATCCTGGCCTACAGCGACTGTCGAAGAAGAGTTACTTGCTTGCCGGGTCCAGGCATTGCCGAAGCTGAAGCTGCCGGTTGCGTTTCCGAAGCTGGTTGCGTTCAGGTTGTACTGTCTGACGTCGGTACCAAACTTCAAAGTGTGATTGCCTTTGATCGAAACCCAGGTGGGATTCAACTGCAGCGATTGCGACGGCAACACGTTTGAGCCGCTCGTTCCAATGCTCTGGTAGTTTGTCAGAGAGAACACCGGAAATTGCAAGTATTGGGAGTTGTCTTTCAAATATGCAGGCAGCCCCAATGTCGTCGGATCGAACCCCGCGGTTGGCGACGGATGCCGCTCATCCATGCGCGTAAAGTTCAGGCGCACGTCGATGATGTTCGCCGGATTAATGGTGAACACATCATCCAGGCTTGCTCCCGTGTTAGCGCGCGTCAGCTTGGAAGAAGTGGTGTTGTTGGCAAAGTAATCGTTCTTGACCTGGCTGTAATCGGTCATGCGGATGTCGAACGCAATCCGGTTCCGCTCGCTCATGTTGTAGTCCAAGCGGCCCAGTTCATTGTTGTAATTGTCTACGGTCGGCGCATTGGAGAAGTAGTTCAGAGTTCCGTTCGCGCCTTCTGCCGGAGTATTGGGCAGCGGATAGTATTTCAGCAGTGCAACGGCGGTCGGGTTCATCCCGCCAGGAACATTGTTGAGGTTGTTCCCCGGGATCGCCTTTCTCGTAATCGTGCTGCCGGACTGTGTTGCGGAATACGGGTTGTAAAGCGTTGTGCTGATGCCGCTGAAGTTGCCGTTGCGCTCATCCACGGTTGGAACTGTGAGAATGGTGGGATTCGGCTGGCTATCTTTCAACCCCTCCCAACCAAAGAACCAAAAGAGCTTGTTTTTGCCATTGATTACTTTTGGAATCCACACCGGGCCGCCGGCGGTAAGGCCGTATTGGTTGTAGTGCAAGACCGGCGAGGGTTGATTCTT
>DASREJ010000283.1:0-21814 GCA_035652115.1 Bryobacteraceae bacterium | reverse complement strand
AACGGAAATCGGGGAATGGCAGGCGGCGAAGTGCTTGGACAACGGAGCGGAGATCGCCAATCCTCCGAGCCGGCGTTGCCGGGCCATCTAGGAAATGGCTTCGTTTTTTCAAATGCACCTGCGGCGCTTTTCGAAGACGACGTTATTGGGTCCGAAAACTCTGGCTATCAATTAGAAGCGGCGTGACTCTAGAGGCTTAGAAGCTGCATGATCCGCGACTAGTGCCCTGCCTTTAGTTCTCAGGCAGCCTGCCGGACAGGTAATAACGTTCCGGTTGAACACGGCGCGCCGTGTTTGCGCCCGCACTGCGGACAATGCGAACTGCTACTGGTTGGCCTGGTTTGAGGCTTTCCTCTACCTTCATAACGTCATCCGGCGAAAGAATTGGATGGCGATTGATTGATAGAATGGCGTCGCCTTCCTGCATCCCGATATCGTCCGCGAAGGAGCCCGGATCGACGGATGCCACTTTCACGCCGTTATTCGAATCAATCTGCAAGTCTTTTCGCTCGCGCGGTGTGAGCCGCTGAATCGACATCCCGAACTTCGCGGGTGCCAGAGACTTCGCGGCGGGGGGCAGAACCTCCGGCTGGCGTGCATCGCCAAGTTCCGGCTCCCCTTGCCAAACGACGGCTCGCTCCGCAATAGCGACTTTGTAGTCCAGCCGCTTACCATCCCGATCGACTGTGAAGAGGGCCGCTGACCCGATGGGCAAATCGGCCACTTTATTGACCAATTCTTGCCCGTCTTTCACTGGTCGGTCGTTTAAGGCCACGATCACGTCGTCGGCCTTAACGCCTGCTTTCGCCGCCGGACCCTCGGGCGAAACGCTCTCGACCAGCACCCCATGGTCCAGGCCAAACGCCTGCAAAGTGTCCGACTCTCGGCCGGTATGCGTGAATTTGATTCCAATAGATCCGCGAACCACGCGTCCCTGTTTGATGATGTCGTTGTAAATCTTGACCGCGATATTCGAAGGAAGCGCAAATCCGATCCCTTCATAGGAACCGCTGCGCGTCGCAATCATGGTGTTGACGCCGATCACTTCGCCGCGCGTATTTAAAAGCGGACCGCCGCTGTTGCCGGGATTGATGGCCGCGTCTGTCTGCAAAAAGTTCTGAAACGCGCCCGCCCCGGGCAAATCGCGGTTAGTGCGTTGAGCGCTGATGATGCCCGCCGTCACAGTTGCCTGCAGGCCAAATGGAGAGCCGATAGCGATCACCCAATCGCCTGTCTGCACACTGTCTGAATTTCCGATCTGCACCGGACTAAGCGGCTCTTTGGAGTCGATCTTCAGGACCGCTAAATCGGTCTCGCTGTCATAGCCAATGACCTTGGCCCGGTAATCGACGTCATCACCGGCGAGTCGTACCTTGACGCGGTCCGCCTTCTCGATCACGTGGTTGTTGGTAATGATGTACCCGTTCTTGTCTACAATGAAACCCGTGCCTGAACCCTCAGTTCGAAAGTTTTGCTGTTCATCGCCGCCGAAGAATCTCTTCAGCATGTCGGACGGGTCGCTGCGCTTGGTGGTGTCGCCATCGGAGTCTTCCGAGTCGTCTCGGTGATGGCCTCGCCGGGCAGTTACTCCGGCTTTGGGCAAATAGTCGGATTCAATGTAAACAACGGAAGGCTCGACGCGTTTTGCGAGCTTAGTAAACTCTGTTGCAATCGGAACTTCCGGAGGAATGGTTAAGGGAGTCGCGTCGGGAGCGCCGGACGATCCGTTTTGTTTGTCTGCTTTGACGCCGGTATTGATGACCGTCCCAATCACTATGCCGATGGCTAGAGTGCACAAAAGAAGCACGAAACTTAGCACTTTCGGCTGTTTCAGTTGTTGAAGCGACGGCATCTAAGACCTTTTCGCGAAATGGTACTTACCAGTATAGAGAAATAGCGTCCCAATCTTCTCTCAATTTGAGATACGCCAACTCTATACTTGCGATGTCAGGAAGACCGCCCGGGTTTCAGTTCCACAGCCAGAATCCCGGTCAGAATTAAAGCGCCTCCGGTTATTGCCGCGATTGTCAGGTGTTCTCCTCCAACCGCCACCGCGGTCACAAGCGCGAAGACTGGCTCCAGCGCAAAGATTAGGGCCGTCCTAGTGGCCGTCGTGTACTGTTGTGCCCAGGTCTGCAGAGCGAACGCCAGTGCCGTGGCAAACAAGGCGGTGACGCAAAGCGCCCCGATCACGGCGCTGTTCCATACGGCTCTGGGCGGCTCGACGATTAGCGAAATAGTCGAAAGGGCCGCCGTGCACGCGATTTGGCCCAACGCGACGGCGGGAAAAAACTCCCGCTGTGAGAAGTACCCAAGAACCAGAAGATGACAGGCGAACGCTGCCGCGCAGCCGAGCGTCAGCAAGTCGCCCCGATTCATTCGAAAATGCGTATCCAGGCCGGGTACAGTCATCACCGCCATTCCGGCTGTCGCTATTCCGATTCCTGCAAGCTCCCGAATCTGCGGCCAGCGGCGGTAAACAGCCGCGCTTATTAAGGGCACTAAAACTATGTAAAGTCCAGTGAGGAAACCGGAATTGCCGGCCGTAGTGTATTTCAGTCCGAACGTCTGCAGCACATAACCGAGCCACAGAAACAATCCAGTCACGGCGCCACCGCGAAGGCCGCCCCAGATCTCGCGAGTTGTCGCACGCTGGAACGCGGGTAGAAACAGCAGCAGCAAGCAAATGCTCGCCAGTGCAAATCGCACTGCCAGAAAATACATTGTCGAGATGTCGAGCAGTGCGCGTTTGACGATGACAAACGTTGCTCCCCAAACCAGCGCGACAATAGCGAGCGACAAGTCGGCAGTCCAGCCGGCTTGGACACGAGTCCGCGGCGCTTCAGCGGTTGCTCTACTCACCGTTTACGCCGAAGGTATCCTGTTCGGCTAAAGCGGCAAGTGTGAGAAGAATTCGGCGCAGGCCCAGCTCTCGTCCTTCTGGCTGATACCACTCCTGTTGAGTGTGCGCGCCGCCGCCTTGACCTCCGGCGCCCAGCGAGATTGCCGGCAAACCTAGCGATAAAGGAACGTTTGCGTCCGTCGACGCACAA
Source organism: Bryobacteraceae bacterium (assembly GCA_035652115.1). GTDB lineage: Bacteria > Acidobacteriota > Terriglobia > Bryobacterales > Bryobacteraceae > Bog-105. Next base: position 18,761 of record DASREJ010000283.1, on the reverse strand, counting down.
TCTACCCGCGAACGGACATTGAGGTAGGAGTCCACCGCCTGAATCGTCTGCAGAAGCGGCGAATGGTCGTGCAGCTTGCCGCCCGGCCGTGATCCTAGTTCCTTGATCTTTGCGCTCAGGCGGCTGCCTCGCACGGCTCGATTTTCGTGCTCTAAAGCGCTTTCTACTGCCGCGCTGAGCATTCCCGAAAGTTCATCCAGCAGGTTGGGTTCTTCCGAACGAAGGTCTAGTTTCGCGCGTGCGCTCGATGGAATCGAGTTTATGCTCGCGCCGCCTTCCAGAACTCCGAAATTGTATGAACAACGTGATCGTTGGTTGGCGCATACGCCCTCCGCATTATGCACGAACGTACTGATCGCGATGCTGATAGCGTGTACTGGATTGGAAATCCCGGAATCGTTCCAACTGTGGCCGCCAGGTCCGGTGAAACTGACCTCATAGCGGCGGCTCGCCAACGCCTGCGCCGTGATGTGATCTATGGAAGGGCCGTCAAGAACAAGGAATGCTTTGATCTGAGAAAGATCGGTGCCTTGCCGGCACAAGTACCGCATCCCGCTCAAATTGCCTTCGCCCTCTTCGCCGACGTTCGCCACCAGTAGAACCTGCGCCGCCAAGCCGTGTAATGCATCACTTTCGTTCAAAACTCGCGCGAGCGCCAAAAGCGCCGTAAGCCCAGCCCCGTTGTCCGAAACGCCAGGTCCAAACAGCCGTCCGTCAGGGCCGAAGTAAATGTCCTCCATACGTGCCGGCGCAAAAACGGTGTCGAGATGCGCGGACACGATCAGCGAGAAATCGCCGTCATTTTGAGAAGCGAACTGCGCGAGCACATTTCCGGCTCGGTCCAACCGGGCATTCCATCCCAAAGCAGCGAGCTGCGAGCGAAACCATTCTGCTCGCGGCTGCTCGAAAAACGTGGGAGCTGCAATCCGGCAGAGCTGTAGATGCTGCTCGTTGATCCAGCCTTTTTCCCGCGCGAACCAGCGCTGGGCTTGTCCTAACGGTGAACTCTCTGAAAGTCGGGAGATCCGGCGCGTCTGCGCGTTCGCGCGCCCGAACGCCGGAAAAGTTTTGAGTGGACTGCTGGCCAAGCGGAATCCCGATGACCGTAGTTTACTGTGTCACAGCTAACTAAACAAATGCTGGTGCAACCAGCTTTGTGCCTTCGACACCTCAGCTTGAGTCAGTCCGTGTCCGGCGGCTGCCCATTCCAGTGTCACGTCCGCACCAGCGGACCGGAATAAATTCGCCAGCGCCGGCGGCTGGTCCAGCGGAACAATAGGATCTTGCTTGCCGCTCAATAACAGAATTGGCCTCCCACTAAGATTGGGTGTTTGCTCTGGGATGAATGGCAACATCGCCCGCATCAAAATCGCCCCCGCTAATTGATCGGGAAAACGTAACAACAAGCTCGCTGCAATGTTTGCCCCGTTTGAAAACCCCACCGCGATCAGCGAACTCGCGGTCACATTGTGACTCGCGCCCATGGTCTCGATGAAACGCGCCAAGTCCGAAGTTCGTTCTGCTAGATCCTTCTGATCGAACACACCTTCCGCAATGCGGCGGAAAAAGCGTGGCATCCCGTTTTCAAGCACTTGGCCACGCGGGCTCAACAAAGCGGCGCGCGGCGCAAGCATCCGCCCGAGCGGCAGCAGGTCGTTTTCGTCACCGCCCGTCCCATGCAACAGAAGCAATGTAGGAGCCGATGTGTCCTGGGCAGCTTCAAAGCGGTATTTAAATCCAGTCTCAGTAGCGGTCATACGTGCGCGGGTGTTCGGCCCGAAATAATTGGTTTCAACCTGCGTAGCAAGGCCTCGCGCATGGAGTCGTATTGATTGGGTAGCGCCAGATCCTCGCCCAAATGATCTGCGGGCTCGTCTACAGCCATGCCGGGGCCATCGGTGGCAATCTCAAACAGCACGCCGTTGCGTTCACGGAAGTAGATCGAATGAAAGTACTTTCGGTCCATCACCGGCGAAACGTTCAGTCCTAATGCGGCAATCTTCTGCAGCCACTCTCGTTGCGCCGTGTCGTCGTCGGCACGAAACGCAATGTGATGGATCGTACCCGCGCCCGTCCGGCCGCGCGTGAGAGTCTCAGGTGTTACCACATCAATCCAGCTTGCGCCGGTCTTGTAGCGGTTGCTCGTTGACGGCGTTTCCACAAAACCAAGGTCATTTGTGTAGAGCCCGTGCGAGCGTTCCGGCGAACTCAACGCCAGCGTCGTGGAATGAATTCCCTTGATCGCGTATTGCTGATCGATGCCGCCTTCGCTCCAGAACTCGGAAGCGAATGGCTCTGATGTCTCCACCAATTCCACCTGCATACCGTCCGGATCGCGAATCATCAATTTGGTGTCCACGCTTTCAGCCGCAATGCTGAATTCGTTAAATCGCCTCGACCACCAGTGCAAGCTGCCGTCGGGTACGCCAAACGCAAGTGCAACAGCTTCGCCTGCTCCTGTTTGCCCGGCGTCGCTCCTGGCCACTCGAAGAATGTGACTAACGTGCCGGGCGAGCCGATCCGGTCCCCATAATAGAGGTGGTAACTATCGGGATCATCGAAGTTTACGGTTTTCTTCACCAGCCGCAATCCGAGCGCACCCGAATAGAAGTCGACGTTACGTTGCGCGTCGCCCGTAATTGCGGTGACGTGGTGAATGCCTTGAAGGGGTTTCATAAAAGGTTGTTTACAACTAGTAGGTAGAGATGCTTGGCCGTCGAAAACGATGCAGACGGCCCCGTCGCCCGCCGTTATACTGGTTACTTAGGCCCAAAAATGAACACGTATTTGAAGTTTGGGATCCTCATGGTCCTGATCGTTGGATCTCTTGCCTGGCTTGGATTTAGCGGTGTCAAAGACACCAAGACTTATTACAAGACCATTCCCGAGCTTGAAAAAATGGGGGCTCAAGCGCAGGGGCAACGACTGCGTGTCGGGGGTGATGTCGAGCCCGGTTCAATCGTCAAGAACGGCGCTCGTGTATCCTTCCAACTTCATCAGGGCACTGAAACGCTGAATGTCGTCTATTTGGGAACTGACCCTTTGCCGGATACTTTTAAAGACAACGCACAAGCATTGGCCGACGGACGCCTCGCCTCGAACGGTGTCTTTGAGGCAAACAAAATACAGGCAAAATGTGCGTCCAAGTACGAAGCTAAACCCGCCCAACGCGTCACGCACGAGACCGCTTCAGCCAGTTCTTAACGAAAGCACTTCATGGAAAACGTTGGTGCGCTTTCGGTTTTAGTTGCCTTCTGCCTGGCAGTTTTTTCGATTGCGGCCGCAGTCACGGGCAAATACACGCGGCGGCCCTTTCTGACAATCAGCGCTGAACGGGCTGTGTACGCAATTTGGGTGTTGCTGACTATCGCCTCAGGCATTCTCATCACTCTGCTGATTCAGGGTGATTACCGGATTGCTTATGTCGCCGCTCACACAGACAAAGCGATGCCAACCGTATATAAGTTCACTGCCTGGTGGGGTGGTCAGCAGGGTTCGCTGCTTTTCTGGAGTTGGCTGCTTTCGACGTATTCCGCTGTTGCCGTCTATACGAATCGTCGCAAATTCCGCGACATGATGCCGCTGGTCATCGCCATCATGATGGCCACGCTCGCGTTTTTCATCGGCATGATCACGTTTGTCGCCAGCCCGTTCCAAGTACTGATGGCAGGGCGGGGCATTATCGATGTCGGCGATGGCAACGGACTCAGCCCACTGCTGCAGTGGTGGACCATGGCGATTCATCCCCCGTTCCTCTATCTCGGTTACGTCGGGTTCACGGTTCCGTTCGCATTTGCCATGGCATCGCTGATTACGCATCAGCCGGGCGAAGGCTGGATTCACACCACGCGCCGTTGGGCCATCGTCACTTGGCTTTTCCAGAGCACGGGAATCCTGCTTGGCATGGGTTGGGCGTACACAGTTCTCGGCTGGGGCGGTTATTGGGGTTGGGACCCCGTGGAGAATGCTTCGCTGATGCCCTGGATCACCGCAACTGCGTTCCTGCACTCCGTCATGATGCAGGAAAAGAAGGGCATGATGAAGGTCTGGAACATGGTGCTGGTTTCGGCCACGTTCCTCCTCAGTATTCTCGGTACGACACTGACGCGCACCGGCCTCGTGGCATCCGTTCACGCCTTTGCACAATCGCCCGTTAAACCTTATTTCACGACCTTCGTTGTTGCCGGCACCGTGCTTACGGCATTTGCGATCATCAAGAACCTTCCCTATTTAAAGAGCGAAGTAAAGCTGGAAAGCGTCGTCTCGCGCGAATCGAGTTTCCTCTTCAATAATTTGATTCTTCTGGCAAGCTGCTTCGCAATTCTGTGGGGCACCCTGTTTCCGGTCGTCATGGAAGCGCTAACCGGCGAAAAGGAAACTATCGACGCTCCTTATTACAACCGCGTCAATGTCCCGATTGCGCTATTTCTGATTTTTCTAACCGGCGTCGGCCCGCTCATCGCATGGCGCAAGAGCTCGCTGAACAGCCTGAAACGTGCATTTCTCCTTCCTGCCCTGATTGGCGCAGCGGTCAGCGTGACACTCGGCGTCAGCGGAATGCATGACATCGCCCCGCTCATTTCGTTTGGGCTTTGTGCCTTCGTTCTGGCGACAGTAGCCGGCGAATTCTGGAAAGGATCGCGCGCCATCCAAGCGAAAGAGCATCTGTCGCTTCCCAGGTCTGCCTTTGAATTGACTTGGCGCAACACACGACGCTACGGCGGATATTTGGTGCATGTCGGCATCGTCATGATGTTCATTGGCTTCACCGGAAGCGCCTTCAACAAGCATGAGACACGCAATCTAGGCCTGAACGAAACTCTCCGATTTGGCCGCTATGACTTGAAACTGCTTAGCGTCAACGACGCAGAAACGCCGGATTACCAATTCAGTCACGCGGTCATCGAAGTCTCACGCGACGGCAAGGTGATCGACCAGCTTGATCCCGAAGTCCGCGTCTACAAAAACAATCAGGAGCAGAGTTCGATTATCGGCATCCGGCGCCGTCTCAATGAAGATCTTTATGTGAACTATTCCGGAGTGCTGCCGGACAATAGCAAGGCCATTTTTCAGATCTATTTGTTTCCACTTGTAAGCTGCATTTGGATTGGCTATTGGGTTCTGCTATTTGGCACCATCATTTGCTTGATTCCGGGAAAGGTCCGGCTGCATTACGCTCGGACGGAGGTAGTGGGCATTGCGAGCGCACCTGCAACGGTCGAGTCTTAAGTTAGTTTTTGCGTTCCTGACGGTTGTCGCCGCGATCGTTGCACAAGACCCGACATCCTATCTCACACCCGATGTGATGCGCGTCGGCGGCCACCTTGCATGCCGCTGCGGAGGCTGCCGCAACACGGTGGGAAACTGCCCAATGCTGCGTTGTAGTTCAGCCGACCCGCTTCGCCGCCGTATCTATCAAATGAAAATGACCGGCATGTCCGATCAGGACGTCGTTAATACCATCGTTCGGGAGGAGGGTGCGGTCGCTCTCGCCGAGCCGCCAACGCAAACATTCGGTGGAATTATTACTTGGGTTATGCCCGGCGTGGCGTTGATTCTCGGCTTTTTCGTCTACTCAACTTATGTAAAACGAAATCGCAAAACGCCCGAGCCGCTGACGGAAGTGGATCGCGCAGCGCTTGAGCGCTTTCGCACGCAAATTGACCGCGAGTTGGACGAGTCCATTGAGCCGTCGCAACGAGGTCCGAATACGCATACATGATTGTAGTTTTGGCGATTGTCGTCGCACTAGCCGCCCTCTACTGGACGCTTTTCATTCGAGACCGGGACATTCCCGAACCTATTCCGGTATCACCGATTCAGCATCTGCAAGATCGTAAGCAAGCGATCTATGAAAATCTGCGCGATCTTCAATTTGAGTTCCGCCTGGGCAAACTCTCAGATGACGACTATCAGCAAACGAAGCTCGCTCTCCAAAAAGAATTGGCACTCGTCCTCGCGGAAACAGAAGAAATTACGAAGCGGCTCGACCTAACGGTTGTGGCGGCGAAGCCGAAGACGAAACCAGTAGCCAAGCCCGTTGGAACGCTCTGCCCACATTGCGGCGCATCGTTTTCGCAACACCTGAAGTTTTGCGGCGAATGTGGGAAGGCCATCGCATGAGGACTCTGGCGCTAATCCTTCTGGCTACAGGCTCCTTGTACGCTGCAATCGACGGCACTGTCGTGAATCGCACTACGGGAAAGCCGGAGCCAGGTGTCAGTATCACGTTAGTGAAGCCAGGCCAAGGCGGCATGCGTACCATTGGTACGACGGTAAGCGACAATGCAGGACATTTCGTTTTCGCGCGCGACGAACCAGGCGGCGGGCCGCAACTACTGCAAGCGAGCTACAAAGGTGTCAATTACAACAAACTGATGACGCCCAATATACCGACTTCCAATGTCGAATTGGAGGTTTTCGAAGCTACTAAGTCACCGGCGGTGGCGCGCGTTGCGCAACGGATGCTGGTCATTGAGCCGAATAGCAGCCAGATTGCTGTTTCCGAAACGGTCATGATCCAGAACGATTCCAACACGACGTTTACCAATCCGGAATCGGGAGAGTTGCGTTTCTATCTTCCTCCCGCCGCCAACGGTCAAGTGCGAATCAACGCGCAGACTTCGCAAGGAATGCCACTGCCGCGGCCCGCTGAAAAGACAAATGAAACGGATGTTTTTAAAGTCGATTTCCCAATCAAGCCTGGCGAAACCGAATTCGATATTAATTACGTTTTACCCGCTGGCTCGCCCTTCACTTTTCATGGCCGTGTTGTTGGCGTCAAAGGCATGCCGAGCGGCCCATTACGTTTGATTGCGCCTCCTGGTGTCACTTTCAGCGGGACCGATATCCAGCAGATTGGCACCGAGCCGAAGACACAAGCAACCATTTACAATGTCACCGCGCCGGACCTGTTTTCCTTCGACATTGCGGGAACCGGTTCCTTACATCAACAGAGCACGGATACTGAAGATGATGCGGATCGTCCGCAGGTGACGGAAGGGAATCCTCAGATCTACGCCCACATGGGATGGTTGCTCACGCTTGCGTTTGGCATCTTAGCCGTCGGCCTGGCATTTCTTTTTCGCAGTTCTCCCGTCCGCTCGCCATACGGGAAATAGCGTCACAACAATCTGATGGGTCAAGCGATCGAAGTAGATCACGTCTGGAAATACTATGGCGACTATCCCGCGTTACGGGATTGCACGCTCGGAATTGCGGAAGGTTCCTGTTGTGCGCTGCTCGGACGCAATGGGGCAGGAAAGACGACTCTGTTGCGCATTCTTGCCGGGCTGTCACATTTCCAGCGTGGCAATATCCGCCTGTTCGGTACGGCTCCGCGCGCAAGCGAAACGCGCCGCCGGACGGGTTTTCTCGGCCACGGCATCGGCGTATATGAAGATCTTTCAGCGCGGGAGAATTTGGTTTTCTTTGCCCGAATTGCTGACGTGCCCAGTGTGAGCCAAACTGCGGATGGCTGGCTAAAACGCGTTGGGCTCGATCGGGTGGCGGCGATGCCGGTTCGACAGTTCTCGCGCGGCATGCGTCAAAGGCTTGCGCTGGCTCGCGCATTTCTGCACGAGCCAAATGTCTTACTGCTCGACGAGCCATTTACTTCACTCGACGACCGGGCCATCGCGATGCTAAGCCAATTGCTGATCGAATCGCGTGAGCGCGGCGCGACGATTGTCCTTTCCACCCATCAACTTCGCGAAGCGATGGCCATTGCTTCCCATGTGGCGCTAATTGAGAACGGCAAGCTGCGCTATTCCGGCGAGCGAACGCAAGACATGCTGGACGATCCAACTCTTCTATATCGCCTTCACACGGAACTAGGCGCCGCGTGAAGCCGCTCTACCAGGCATTTTCAGTCGCGCGTAAAGATCTCGCCGTTGAATTTCGTACTAAAGAATCCCTGAATGCTGCCGCAGCCTTTTCCGTTGCCATACTGCTTTTGTTCAGCTTCGCGTTCGATCCGTTCTCGGACACAATTCATGAACTCGCGGGTGGACTGCTTTGGCTAACGTTTGCGTTCGCGGGCGCGTTGGTTTTCAACCGCGGCTTTTCGCGCGAGCTTCCCAACGAGTGTCTCGATACTCTGCTCGCTTCGCCCTTAGAGCCATCCAGCCTGCTGATAGGTAAGGCCATTGGGGTGTTCTTCCTGCTGTTGATAGTGGAAGTGATTTCGCTCTGCGTCTTTGGAATCTTCTACGGCATGCGCTGGTGGCTTCATCCAGGCGAACTGGCCTTGACATGTGGGCTCACAACGTGGGGAATTGCGATTGTCGGATCGGTGTTCGGAGCTTTGACGGTCAATCTGCGGCTTCGGGAGTTAATGTTGCCGGTAATCATTTACCCGTTGCTGATTCCATTGCTGATTGGGGCAATCGAAACGACCAACACTCTATTAATAGAGCAGCCTTTTACCGGCTATGAATGGCTCTGGGCCAAGGTTCTGCTGGTATTCGACATTGTGTTTACTTCACTGGCAGTAGCTCTGGCCGAAACAATTTTGGTGAACTAGAAAGATAGGGATAATTCGGAAATTATGCGTGAAAAACTAGCGATTGCTTTAGCTGCAGCCGGAGGCGCTTTGCTCGTCTACAACCTGTATCAGATGTTCCTCGTTCTACCAGATGAGGCGATGCAAGGGGCCATCTATCGCATCCTCTTCTTTCATGCGCCAGCAGCCATAGTGGGGATGGTTGGCTACTTTGTGGCCCTGACATTTAGTGTTCTGTATTTAAGTTCAAAGGACCTGCGGTGGGATTCTCTCGCCGCTTCGATTGTTGAGGTGTCCCTTGTCTTCTCGCTTATCAATATCTGCACGGGAAGCATATGGGCGCGAATTATCTGGGGTATTTGGTGGACATGGGATTACCGCCTGACATCCGCGCTAGTCTGTGTCCTTATCTTTGCCGGTTATCTGATGCTGCGCCGCGCTATCGATGAGCCGACGCAGCGCGGCCGACTTTCAGCAGCGCTGTGCATTTTCGGTTGTGTCGATGTGGTTATCGTCTGGAAATCGATTGAGTGGTTCCGAAACCAGCATCCCGGACCCGTCCTGAGCATTCGCACGGGCGGCGGCCATATGGACCCTGCGATGGAACGAATTTTTTGGCTCAACGGATTGGCGCTGCTTCTGATCGCCATCGCACTCGTCCTCATTCGCACCCGGCAAGAAGCAACCACGCGTGAGATCGACTCCCTGCGCCGTCTGGCTCACGCCGTCTGACAAAAGGAAATCACAATGGACGCTCGAAATTTCACATTCATGTTCTACGGCTTCACCGCCGCTTGGCTTATCGTCCTGATTTACGTCGTGAGCCTCGCCCGGCGCGGAGCACGCCTGAAAAAGGAACTTGAGAATGTAAAGCAGTTAATTCATAGCGAAGATACGGCTCGCGAACAGCGCCTGGAAGACCGGGTCCGCTGAGATATGCCGCTCATCATCGATCGACGTAGCTTTCTCAAGCAAGTTGGTTGTGCCGCGGCAGCCTTATCTTTCGTTAGTAACGTTCGCGGCGACAACAATTCAATCTCCGTCGCGTTGCTTTCCGATACACACATCGCGGCCGATCCCAACGACCGCTTCCGAGGATTTTCGCCACATGAAAATTTAAAACAAACGACGAAGCAAGTCTCCGATGGCCACTTCGAAATGCTCCTTGTCAATGGGGATTTAGCTCGGCAAACTGGACAGCCGGGAGATTACGCGCAATTCACCGGATACGTCAATGCGCTGGCCGATCAGATGCCGCTGGTTGTGACGATGGGCAACCACGATGATCGCAAGAACGCACGTAGTGCTTTAGTTAAACGTAGCGGCGAAGTCGAGCCGGTAGAACAAAAGTTTGTGACAACGATTGATGCCGGGCCGCTGAAATTTGTTCTGCTGGATTCGCTGCTGGCGACAAATGTCGTTCCCGGTCAACTCGGAAATGGGCAACGCACGTGGTTGGCAGACTACATTGACACACAAGGCTCCAAACCGCTCATTGTGTTTGTTCATCATAATCCGGATCCACTGAGCGACGGCGCCTTAGTAGACGCGCAGCGACTGCTTGATTTGCTGAATGCGCGCCGGTCGGTGAAGGCACTGTTCTTTGGACACACGCATGTCTATTCGCTTGAAAAGCAGAACGGGCTGCATCTGGTAAATCTTCCCGCAGTGGGTTACAACTTCGCGGACGGAAATCCCGTCGGCTGGGTGAGTGCCACATTTACAGCACAAGGAGCTGAACTGAAGTTAAACGCCATCGCCGGCGAGATGAGGGACAACGGCAAGATTTCTCAGCTAACGTGGCGGTGAAACCTTACTTTGTCAGAAAGTATTTCAATTTGGTTGCGGCGGCTACAATCTGATTGTGCGATTTTCTTTGTTAATCGCGCACAACGGGCGCCAATCGCCCCGTGCGCTCTTGTATAGTTAAGCCGCGGATGGCAGTGTGCGCTTTCTCATACTGAGCGATACTCACGCGAATTGGCACGCCCTGGAAGCAGTTTTAACCGATGCCGAGGGACGCTTCGACCAGATTGTGTGTTGTGGAGATCTGGTTGGCTATAACGCGGAACCGGTCCGCGTCTTGGAATGGACTCGAGCCCATTCCGCACACACCATTCGTGGAAATCACGACAAGGTGGTTGCCGGTATAGAAAATTTGGAATGGTTCAACGAAGTTGCACAAAGCGCCGCTCGCTGGACCATTCACCAATTAGGCGCACCACAGATCAACTATTTGAAGCAGTTGCCGAAGGGCCCGTTGCAACTCGACTGTTTTCACATGTGGCATGGGTCGCCGGAAGACGAAGACGAATACGTCACCAACACGCGTGAAGCCGCGCGCTGTTTTCCGCACTTTACACTGCCAGTGGCATTCTTCGGCCATACGCACTTACAGGGCGGCTTCTTCAAAAAACAAAGTCGCATTGGAATTATTCCTGCAGTTCGCAAGGGACAGACGGAATCCGTTATTGAATTGGAACCGGATACTCTCTATTTGGTGAATCCAGGCTCGGTGGGCCAGCCGAGAGATGGCGACCCGCGCGCGGCCTACGCTGTTTATGACTCCGAACAAAGAGCAGTGATTCTGCGCCGCGTGGAATACGCAGTTCAGAAAACTGCGCAAGAGATAAGGCAAGCACACTTACCCGACGTGCTCGCGTTCCGGCTCGCCCAGGGACTCTGAGGCAGCATCCAGCGCGATCGCTTGCAGTTGAACCAAGGGATGCGATGGCTGGCTCGAAAAGTACGAGCGCAGCTTGTTCGCCGCTGACTTCCCAACGACCGCAACCAGTTCTGGGTCTGTCGCTTGCTTGACACGCTCCAGGCTACCGAACGTTCGCAGCAGTTTCTCCACGGTTTTTGATCCAATTCCTGGCACTTCATGCAGTTCCGATGTCAACCGTTGGGCGTTGCGGCGAGTACGGTGAAACGTTACAGCGAAGCGATGTGCTTCATCGCGAATGAGCTGAACAAGATGCAGAATCGGCGAGAATTTATCGAGAATGATCGGCTCGTCCTCCTGACCGTAAACATAGATCCACTCCTCGCGCTTGGCAATTGAGGCCAGAGGCTGATACGTGTTGCCAATCGCTTCGAGAGCCTCAGCAGCGGCGTGAAGCTGGCCTAAACCGCCATCGACCAGAACCAGGCTGGGAAATGGCTTCTTCTCCTCCTGCAGCCGTGAATAACGGCGAGTGATGACTTCACGCATAGACGCAAAATCGTCGTTGCCGACGACGGTCCGGATGATGAATTTCCTGTAGTCGGACTTTTTCATCTTGCCGTCTTCCCACACGACCATGCTGGCTACCTTGTCAGTGCCTTGAATGTGCGAGATATCGAAACATTCGATTCGGTTGGGGGCGTCGGACAGATTCAACGCGTCACGCAATGCCTCCTGAATTGCTTTAGAGGAGGGCTTCAGCACGCGAAAACGTTGATCGAAGCTATGCTTGGCGTTGGTTTCGACCAGAGTGAACAGAGCTTTCTTGGTTCCGCGATGCGGCGTTTGGATTTCCACTTTGCGGCCGCGCAGGTCAGAGAGAAACTCTTCAAGTTCCTCGCGCTGTTCAAAGTCAGCCGGCACATGAATACATCTGGGAATATGAGGATTATTGAGATAGACCTGCTTCAGAAGAGCTTCGAAAAAGTCGGAAGGATTGAAATCATCCTGATCCTCCCAAAAGAACTCGCGCCGGTCGACAATTTTCCCATTGCGAAGGTGAAACAGATTAACGGCAACCAGAGGCGGCTCTGCATGGTAGGCAAAGATATCGATGTCGTCGCCTTCAACAGCATCCATCTTCTGGCGCTGATCCATTTCGCGAACGGTGTTCATGAGATTGCGCAAACTGGCGGCTTCTTCAAAGCGCATCTCTTCGGACGCGATTTTCATGCGCTGTTCTAGTTCATTCGCCAGATCGCGATGGCGGCCTTCCAAAAATAAACGAACGTCGCGTACAGCAGCGCCATACGCGTCGTCTGTCGTTAGCCCTGGAGTGCACGGGCCAAGACAGCGGTGAATGTGGTATTGCAAGCAGGGATGTGTGTGCTTGCGGTTCAAGTCGATTTTGCACGACGGAACTTTGAAATGGCGATGGATGAAATGAACCAGCCGGTGGGCCAGATTGCCGGGAAAGTAGGGGCCATAATATCCGGCGCCGTCTTTTAAAAGGCGCCGCGTAACGTAGACGCGCGGATATCTTTCATTGGTTAATTTGATGTAAGGAAAAGTCTTGTCATCACGCAGGAGGATGTTGAAGCGGGGCTTGTATTGCTTGATGAGGTTGTTTTCAAGCGCCAGCGCTTCCTTGTTGTTGTCGACTTGTATGAATTGGATGTCACGCGCCTCGGAAATCAGACTTCCGGTTTTGGCTTCCCCCAACCTCTCTTCGTTGAAATAACTCCGGACGCGGCTGCGAAGGTTTTTCGCCTTCCCTACGTAGAGAACTTTTCCTTCTGCGTCCTTGTAGAGATAAACGCCAGGCTGAGTAGGAAGCTGCGCAACTTTCTCGCGAAGTTCCATTTGTCTTTCTTTGCGCACACTTCGAGGCTTTGTGCGCTTGGGCAGCTATAATTCAATTGTGACACGCAAGCTGCATCTGGCGTGCTTGCTGGTTGTTGCGTCTGCAATTGCGTCATTTTCGTTGGCGCAAAGCGCTCAAAGCACACAAAAACAGCAGCCGCCGGTCACCCAGCAACCTCCCGACGAAACAAACCCACCTGAAGAAGATGCGTCTGCTGCGCCGAAAGTGTACGCTTTCGATCCATTGGAAGCACAGCGGTGCATTGGCATTGGAAACTTCTATATGCACAAGGGCAGCAAAGGATACCGGGCGGCCTTAGGACGGTACGAAGACGCAACGAAATACGACCCAAATTCGGCAGAAGCGTTCTTCAAAGTCGGTGAAGTAGAAGAAAAATTGAACAACAAGGACGCAGCGAAACTTGCCTTCCAAAAAGTCCTCAAGCTTGCGCCCGATTCCAAATTCGCCAAAGACGCCAAAAAGAGGTTGGCGAATTTGAGTTAGCCCCTCGGTTTGGGCTGCCTCGTCATTACGTTCACAAGCGCCTTAATTCCAATCTCCCAGTCGGAGAAGAGATCGATGTACTGGGTTTGTCGTGCTATTTCGAGCGGCATCTCGCATTCGCTTAGACGAACGGGCAGAAGGAAGACCCGATCGAGGGGTACACGCGCCGCGACGTCCAACGCATAGCGAAGCTCACTTTGGAAGAACCCGCGCTTTCCGACCGACCGGCGTGAGAAGCACGCTAAGAAATAATCGGACACTTCGATGGCCCGCTCGATCGAGCGAGGCCAATTTTGGCCTGGCAGCAGTTTCTCTTCGTCCATCCACGGTTCAAGGCCATTCGCTTTAAGTGCGCGGTATATTCTTCTAGCCTCAAGCCGGTCTTCTTTTGCGTACGCGATGAAGACGGTGGTTCGATTGCTAGCCTGAAAGACCACCTGACCTTCGTTATCCAACTGGAAAGCTCCGAGGCCGTCGATCTCGATCGCGAGGCCTTCGCGGACGCAGCGGTCAATCAGCCGAGCGACGCTTTTTTTTCCGGCGCGCCGTGTCACGGCGCCTGTCCATCGGGGCCCGGATAGGCTGCTTTTTTCGAGTCGGTTTTGGATTTCGGGCCGGTCTTTTTCAGATCCATCAGCAACCGATGGATTAAGGTGTCGACGTCATCGGCAGCTTGCGCTCGCGAACGATGGGATTCCTTGGCAAGGCGACGCGCCAAATCTTTCTTGTTCACGGCTCCAAGGTAGTATGGGGGGCGCTCATCTCGAACGCGCCGGCCATGTGAGCTCCGATGAAAATCATGCTTTCACATGAACTTAAGCGTACCTCGAATTTTTTGCCGATTTGTGAACGGTCAGCGCAGCATCGCTTCAGGCGTATAACAAGCGGCCTTTGGGAGCGGGTATGTCTCTGCCAAGTTCCCGAGCCGTATCCAGCCACTCGGCAATTACCGTTTCGACATTTGCGAGGGCGGCCTGCCTGGTGGGACCATCCGCCACGCAGCCAGCTAGTTCCGGCACCTCGGCAATGAAGGCTTCATCTTCGGTGCTCCAGTACAAAATGATCTCGTACTTGCTCATTGGAGTCCCTCTGCCAGTTTATATCGAGTAATCACTGTGCGAACCTGTTTGACCTGATATGGCTTGGCTAACGACCCTTTGGCTGAAGATTTAGTATTTCTGCAACGTCCAATTTCGTAAATATGTGATGACTTCCCTTGATGCGTTCGCTAAAACCGAGATTTGTCAGTAGTGATCGCAGATCGTCAAACCGCACGTTGGCGTCTGCCGTACCCTGCAACACTTGCAGGAGAACCCGCTTGCGCACTTTTCGATTATGGACGATCGGGTCGATACTTACTCACCCCGCAGCACCTCCAGCGGGCGTTGATCCAGAATACGTGCACTGGCAAGCCAACCGGCGGCGTTCGCGAGTAGTGCCGTAGCGAACACGACAATCACAAGCGATATCCAATCAAAGTCAAAGGGCGCGTCGATGAAACGGTCAGATATGATCCGGGTAAACAAGTTTGCCAGAATTCCGCCGATCAAGCCTGCCGTTGCGCCGAGAATGGAGAACTCGATTGAAAAGATATTCGTAATCCGGCGGCGAGTCGCACCGAGCGTTTTGAGAATTGCTACCTCGCGAATTCTACGGTAGCGCGTGCCAGCGACGCTGGACGACAGAATAATAATCCCTGCGACGATCGCGAATAGAGCCAGAAATCGGACTACCAGTGCGACCTGATCGACAGCTTCCTGAATTCGGTGCAACACGTCGGCCAAGTCCATCACGGTCACGGTGGGGAAGCGGTCGAAGATTGCTTCCTCGATCTGTGGAATCTTCGAAGGCTCGACATGAACTGCGCCGTAATACACGACAGGCATTCCCTTGAGTGCGTATTGCGGGAAAACAAGGTCGTAGCGAACCGGAGCGCGTTGTTCTCTCCGAAATACGGCAACCAATGGTGCAGTGATAAATCTGCCGGCCACCTGAAATTTAACCCGATCGCCGACACGCAGATGAAAATCTCGCTGTGCCTGTTCAGAGACCGCTAACTGAGGTTCAGTGGCATCCGGACTCCACCAGCGTCCTCTTTGGATCTGCAGGCTGTTGGGAAGGCCGGTGGCGGTGGTTATGCGGATCGTTTGCAACTGATCTTTGCGGATGTTCGAAAGACGTAACTGATCGATGGATATGCCGTTCTTTTCGAGCATGCGAGAGACAATGTACCCCACCAGTTCCACTTTGCCGGTCACGCCTGGCTCCGACTCAATCAAGTTGGTGATCGCGGAGGAATTGCGAATATCGAGCAGAAAAAGATTGCCCTCTCGACCGGGACCTTCGCTAATGACTTGCCGCAGCACCGTTCGTTGCAATAGATAAGTGCTGAGCGTGAACATCACGCCAATACCCAGAGCGACCAGAACGGACTTGGCCTGGTTTCCCGGTCGATAGAGATTGGCGAATCCATGCCGCAATACGGGCGGCAGCTTGGCGCTATAGGTTTTGACACAAAAGCGCATCACCAGAAGCAGCACGGCCGCAACAGCCGCCAATAAGAGAATGCTTGCGGTGAGCCCGGCAATGAAATAACCGCCCATCTTCCATGAGCCGCTGAGCCATACCGCGATACCGCTGAAGCCCGCAAGGATGAGAAGAGCGCCGGCAACGCTCGGTACTTTGTCGCGCCAATGTTTGCGGTCCTCCAGAGCGGCGTCCGCCATATTGCGGCGAAACACGAGACTGGGCCGCACGTTGCGAATTCCGAGCAGCGGGGGAACGGTAAATAACAGCGTAGCCAGTACGCCCAAACTCATTCCCTGGAGGCTGAATGACCAATCCCAGGGCACTGCGGGAAGAAATGCAAACACTCGCTGGATGAGCCAAGGAAACGATTTTTGTACCAGTGCGCCGACGGCAACGCCGATTATTCCGCCCGCGATACCCAGCCACAGTGTCTGCATTAAGTAAATCTGCATAATCTGGCGGGCACGCGCTCCCACCGCTTTCATGGTGGCGATGGTATCCATGCGCTGTTGCAAGTGAGAGTACATTGCCATGGCCACACCGAGTGCGCCGACGATCAAAGCGATAAGACTGATGAGACTCAGAAACGTAGTCGTGTTGTCGATGGCCCTACCAACAGCGGGGCTGCCCTCGCGGTAGTCGCTGATGAATACGCGCGGCAGTATCGTTTTTAATTGCGCGCGCATCGTATCAAGGTCAATGTTCGGCTTCAGCTTAAATAAAAAACGCTGAGCCGCACGGCTGCCGTATTGAATGAGTCCGGTGCGATCAAGCCCAGCCCGCGTCATCATGATCCGCATGCCCGGACCGAAGCCGGAGGCAAGACGATCCGGTTCTGTAATCAATTCGCCGACGATGTGAAAGTCTTGACCACCCAGGCGAATTGTGCCGCTTACAGGAACCTTGAAACGCAGCAGCAACTCCGGCGAGACAACGACGTCTGAATCATTGCGGAGGAGTTGACTGAGCGAGCATGCAGGAGATAGAGTAAGCGTGCCGTAGAGCGGGTATGCAGTTGGATCGACGCCTTTGACCGAGACCAATAGAGGCACGCGCTGGTTAGGGGAAGCGGCCATCGAGACCGTCTCAGTGACGCGAGTCAGCATGCCATCTTTCTGCGCCAATTTCTGCAGCGCGGAAAGCTGATCGGATGTAACGTCGTTCCAGGTTTGAGCCTGAACATCGGCTGCAATCAATTGCTTGGCATTCTTGAGCAGCATTCCCTTGAAGGCATAACCAAAGCCTTTGACGCCACTCAGCGCGGCCACGCCGATGGCGACAGCCAGCACAACAAACAGAAACTTGCCGGGCGCCGCGTGCAGATCACGCCAAGCGATTTTGGCTGCAGTCCGAAAGAACACCTAGATGACTTCCAAAGCGCGGTTCGCCAATTCGTCGCTCAAGATGCTGCCATCCCGAAGAGTGATGATGCGGTCAGCGTATTCGGCCAATTTGCGATCGTGAGTAACTAGCACCAGAGTCGTTTTTTCCTCACGATTCAATTGAACAAGCAGATCCAGAACGTGCTGCCCGTTTGCCGTGTCCAGGTTTCCCGTTGGCTCATCTGCCATTAGAATAGGCGGCTGCGTGATGAACGCGCGCGCAAGAGCAATCCGTTGCTGTTCTCCACCGGAGAGCTGCACCGGATAGTGATGACTTCTGTTTGTCAGGCCAACACGCTGCAAAAGGTCTTTGGCGCGCTGTCGCGAGTTGCCGTTGCGCCCGCTGAGCTCGGCCGGGAGCAGAATATTTTCTTCTGCCGTCAGAGTCGGCACCAGTTGGTAGGACTGAAAGACGAAGCCAATCTTTTGGCCGCGAAGGCGCGCCAACTGATCTTCCTTCATGTCGCTGATTTCGACGCCGTCGAGAACTATAGAGCCGGAAGTGACCGTATCCAGTCCGGCCAGCAAGCCAAGAAGCGTACTTTTGCCGCTGCCCGACACGCCCATGATCGCCAGGAACTGCCCGCGAGGAACAGAAAATGTGAGGCCTTTGAGGATTTCGACGCGCGCCGGCGGGTTCTCGATTACTTTGACCAGTTGACGTACTTCTATCACCGGCTGCTGATCTATCGAAGATGGCATGTCAATGTGAAGGTGTGTCCCAGTGGCGATCTAATCTCATTGTTGCAGCCGTTCTAATTTGCTTGATTTTTGCCGCTTGCGATCGCGGGTCGAAGCAGTCCTCTACAGAACAACGCACAAAGATCGCCGCAAGTTCCACCGCACCCGTTCCACCGCCGCCTCCGCACCGAAACGGCTGGCCGGTCATCGTCACTTTTGGAGACAGCCTGACGGCAGGGGTTGCGGGAAGAAGCTATCCCGACCAACTGCAGGACTTACTGGATCAGCACGGCTATCACTACCGCGTCGACAATCAGGGAGTAAGCGGCGATACCACGACGGACGGGTTGGCGCGGATCGACAATGTGATTGCCGACAGGCCGTTCCTGGTTCTGCTGGAGTTTGGCGGAAACGATGGATTGCGGGGCGTTCCGGTGAATGAAACCCGCGCCAATTTGCAACAGATGATTACGCGACTGCAAGGCGCGCATATTCCCATAGTGCTGCTGGGAATCACACTTCCACCGAATTATGGCCCTGACTACGTGAAAGAGTTTACCGCCATGTATCCGCGGTTGGCGAAGGAGAATCATCTACGATATATGCCGTTCTTGTTGCTGAACGTTTACCAAC
>DASREJ010000282.1:0-9254 GCA_035652115.1 Bryobacteraceae bacterium | reverse complement strand
CAAACGGGAAGATCAGGTTTTCGAAAATGTCGTGGGCCACAATGGCGGGCCGTTGCCGCACGAATCGGTTAAACGCATTTTCGAACGCATCATAGATGAAATGAGAACACTTCAGAAGATGAAGATCGTGGAGCAAGGCAGGCAGTGAACGAATGTTAGTGGTCATGCAGGAAGGCGCTACCGAAGCGCAGACCGAAAGCGTCATTCAACGCTTGGTGGAGATGGGGTTCACCGTCCATCGCTCAACCGGCGTACGCCATACCGTGTTGGGCGGAGTGGGACCGATTGACGATTTCGATCCGGCGGCTCTCGAAGTAATGGAAGGCGTCAAGGAATGCCACCGCATCGTTTCGGCTTACAAGCTTGCGAGCCGTCATTTCAGGCCCGGAGGAACGGTTCTCAGAATCGGATCGGTTGAAATCGGTGGACCTTCCGTTGTCGTGATGGCGGGTCCGTGCAGTGTAGAAAGCGTCGAGCAGATGGAAGAATCGGCGCGTGTAGTTGCTCAAGCTGGCGCGCGGATCATTCGTGGCGGCGCATTCAAGCCGCGCAGTTCACCTTACAGCTTTCAGGGAATGGGTGAAGAAGGCTTGCGGATTATGCGCGCGGCTGCGGATCGAAACGGTCTTTTGGTTGTTAGCGAAGTCATGGACCAGATGCAGATTCCGCTGCTGGTTGAGTATTCCGACATTTTGCAAGTCGGTGCGCGCAACATGCAGAACTTCAACTTGCTGCGAGAGCTAGGCCGGGTGCGCAAGCCGATATTGTTGAAGCGTGGAATCGCGGCGACGATCGAAGAGTTGCTGCTATCGGCGGAGTACATCATGTCCGGCGGCAACTATGAAGTGATGTTATGTGAGCGCGGTATCCGTACTTTCGAAACAAGCACGCGCAATACCATGGATATCGCTGCAATTCCTGTATTGAAGCGCCTGTCGCATCTTCCGGTGATCGCAGATCCCTCACATGGCACGGGTAAACGCGATTATGTAATGCCTATGGCGCGCGCAGCGGTTGCCGCCGGTGCCGATGGCTTGCTGGTGGAAGTTCATCCCGATCCCGATCATGCCTTCAGCGATGGCGCTCAAACTTTGCGTCCGGAGCAATTTCAAGAGTTGATGAAGCAGTCCGGTTCCATTGCCGCAGCTATCGGGCGGCGCGTCTAGACCGTCGCCAATGGAAACAGTTGCGGTAGTTGGCGTCGGACTGATCGGCGCATCTTTTGGCTTGGCTTTACGCCGCGCCGGCTTTTCAGGACGAATCATCGGCGTTAGCTCTCCGCGCGCCATCAAAGCAGGTTTGGATATCGGCGCAATCTCAGATGAGATGAGCTTGGAGAACGCTGCCGAAATCGCCGATCTGATCTATCTTGCCCAACCCGTGGAGCGCATTCTCAACACAATTGAATTATTGGGAAAAAGCGTCAATCCAAACTGTCTGATAACAGATGCCGGAAGCACCAAGGGCTCGATCGTCAAACGCGCACTAGACCACCTTCCGCGTAATTCATTTCTTGGCGGCCACCCCATGGCAGGCAAAGAACAGCGTGGCGCTAACGCGGCCGACGGAACTTTGTTTTCTGGCCGGCCGTATGTACTGACACCATCCGGCGAATTAACCGATAAGATGAGCCAGCTACAAAGCTGGTTGCGGCGAATAGAGGCGCGCGTCGTAGTGATGTCGCCGGCCGAGCACGACAATGTAGTTGCTTTGACCTCTCACCTGCCTCAGCTCCTTTCAACGGCAATCTCCATAACACTTGCTCAACAGAACAATGCTCGGCTTCGCGAAGTCTTCGGCCCCGGCCTGCTCGACATGACTCGCCTTGCGATGAGTTCACCGGATCTCTGGCAAAGCATATTGGACACGAACCGGCATGAGATTATCAAAGCCCTCAATGAGTTGACTGAAAATGTCAAAGTTTTACACGACTGTGTGCAATCTGGCAAGACTGTTGACGATCTTTTCGCAACTGCACGTACTTTCGCCCTAGATTTGCGTAAGAAAAAAAACTAAATCGTGCGCGACAATTCACACATAAGTACGACCTAGAACTTTTTCTCAACTGGTAATAGAAAAGCGGCATATAATTTAGGTACGCTGGACTATAAAGATCCGTGACCTCCCTTGCCAACTCAGTAAGAAGTACGTTGCTGGCAGCACCTGAAGTTAGCCGCCTTTCCCATCTGCGGCGTTCGACCGGACTCTTCTCGCAAGGCCAAGTGGCCGATGCCGTTTACTTTATCGAAGAAGGTCTTGTAAAACTAACTCGCACCAACGGCTCCGGCGGTCGAATTATATTGACGATTCGTGGCGCCGGACATCTGGCTGGCGAAGAAGCGGTGATACAAGAACCGGGTTCGTATTATGAAGAAGCCGAAGTACTCACCTCCGCAATCATTTACCGCATCCCTCGTGAAGTTGTTTCTAGGACGATCGCCAGCAATCCGCAGTTTTCTACTGAACTCATCAGCTATATCCTCAAACGCAGACTCGCGTTGGCCGAAAAAGTCGAATTGCTTTGTCTGCGAGATGTAGAATACCGGATTCTCCACTACTTGGCTGAGTTATCTCAGTTGGTGAAGCCATCTGAAGATGGCCAAGGTTATCAGTTGCCCATCACGCAGTTGGAATTGGCCGACTTAATCGGCGCAACCCGCGAAACGACTTCAACTACTTTGAATCAATTGGAGCGCCGCGGACTGTTGAAGCTGTCTCGCCGCATGCTAACTATTCCTTCGCCTTCGATGTTGATGTCAGCAGCCACGTCAAAGAATTCGAACGGCAAAGCAGAAGCCGTTCCTTCGGAAACACAGTAACCGCCCTCTCTTTCGCTTCGTGCGGTCGCAGTACTTGAAACCGCCTCGAAATGAAACCACAAGTACCACTACATGCCCTGTAAGGGATTGATTTCAAACTTTTTCACTTGCTCTGTGAGGCGAAGTTTTGGTACACTGCATTGCAGATTTTCCGATGCAAGCTGGTTGTAATCCTTTAGGCCTCCGCAGGCATGTGGAGAGCGATGCTCTTCGTGTGTCTACGTGCATTAACGGGCATTCATCTCGCATCCGACAACAGGAGATTAGTAGTGAGAGAAAAAGGTGTAGTTAAGTGGTTTAACGCCGCCAAGGGGTACGGTTTTATCCAGCGCTCCAACGGCGATGACGTGTTCGTGCACTTCTCGGCTATCCAGATGAATGGATACCGGACGCTCGAGGAGGGTGCGGAGGTGGAGTTCGAGGTCAAAAGAGGCCCTAAAGGCCTTCAAGCCGAGAACGTCAATCGTCCGTAGGTATCAACCAGCTTAGTTTTGGCCGCCGCTGCGAAGAGCACGGCGGCCTTTCTGTTTTTAGGAATCCCCAAATCTCCTCCCTCATCATCAGCCAGTGATACCTTTCAGAAGACCAGCACATGCTTCGCATTCCTGACCGCGCTCAGATCTCTACTCTCCGGGATTTTCTTCTTCAAGCCGGTTACCAATCCTCGCAGTTAAAAGGCGAACTAGGTCTGAAAGACACACTTCACACCAATCTGGATAATCTTCCCCCCTTGCTCGAACGCACTGCGGCCGATGCAACGCTGCCAACCTTATCGCGCCTGTTCTTCGTAGGCTGGCCGACTTCTGTCGAACGCTGCCGCAAATATATACCCGATGACATTTTGCACCTCTGCCTGGATGCCGGAGTATTGCTGCATGAAGATAACGAGTTCGCGCCATCGGTTGTCATTACCCCGTTTGAGAACACGTTGTTGTTTGCTTCCGACGCCCCGCGCCATCGTGCGGACAATCCGAACGTTGTCCTGGGACCAAGCGGGACTACAAGGCTCTTTACAAGAGCAATGCTGCGCACGCATCGCGATTCTTTGCTCGATATAGGTACTGGCTCAGGCGTGCTGAGCATCGCCGCCGCCGCGTTCAGTGAGCGCGTGCTCGGCACGGATGTGAACGAACGCGCTATCGAATTTGCCCGCTTCAATGCGGCACTAAACGGAGTGAACAATGTTGAGTTCGCGGCTGGAGATGCTCTTGCCCCCGCGGAAGGAAGACAATTCTCGCAAATCCTGGCAAATCCACCTTTCTTTCTGACGGCAAACAAGCGCTTCGTCTATAGCGACAGCCCTCTTGAACTGGATGGATTTACGCGCAAGCTTGCAATGGAAGCGCCGCGCTATCTGGAAGACGGCGGCATATTTCAGATGATCTGCGAATGGGTTCAGATAGAAGGCCAGCCGTGGGAAGAACGCCTGCGCGGCTGGACGGCTGGTTCCGGATGCGACGTGTTCGTTTTGTTGGGTCCGAAAGTCAATCCGCTCGATTACGCGGAATGGCGCTTTCAGGAAGCGGTCAGCCTCTATGCCGGTCAAACTTCGCATTTAATGGCGGAACGCCTGAACTATCTTCGCGAACATCGCGTGGAGTACGTTCTGAGCGGTGTAATTACCATGCATAAGCGAAAAGGGTCTAACTGGTTTGTCTCGACCGCAGCCGATCTCACGCATGAAAACTGCGGGCCTGCAATTCGAGAGCGGATGGAATCGCTCACCTTGCTCGCAGAACAAAAAGAAGAGGATTGGCTGAAATCGAAACTTCGTGTTGCGCCGGACGCTGTAATCATGCAGGCGCAAGCCCTAGGAGAAAACGGGTGGGCTGTCACGCGGGTCGAAGTGAGCAAGCCGAACTTCATCTCGACGGAATTAAACGTCGATCTGCCCGTGCTGCGAACAATTGAAATGTTCGACGGTCGCCACACATTGAGCGACATCATCAACAAAATGCAAGCAGCGTTTTCGCTTTCCTATGAAGAAGCAAAGGCTCGTGGCTTGGCGCTGGCCAAACGCCTTGTGCAGAGCAGTTTTGTCCTTCCTGCCATCTTGCAAGAACGCTCTGGTCAAGAATAGAGGAGAATGCACTATCGAAAGTTGGGCACCACCGAAGCGGAAGTCAGCGAAATTGGTTTTGGAGCATGGGGCATCGGCGGTAAACAGTGGCAGGGCGGAAGAGATGACGAGTCGCTTCGGGCGCTCAAACGCTCGTTCGAATTGGGTGTAAATTTTGTCGATACCGCGCTCGCCTATGGCGATGGGCATAGTGAGCAGTTAGTCGGCCAGGCCCTGCGCGCAAGCTATCACAACGTCTACGTAGCAACAAAAATACCGCCGAAAAATCGAATCTGGCCGGCTTCTTCATCGACTCCCATTTCGGAAGTCTTTCCCTACGACTACATCATCCAGTGCACCGAAGAAAGTCTGCGAAATCTGAAACTGGAACAAATTTATCTTCAGCAATTCCATGTCTGGACTGACGCTTGGACGCAAACCGAAGAATGGCAGCGCGCAATTGAAGTGCTGAAGCGCAGCGGGAAAGTTCGGTACTTCGGCATCTCCATCTCAGAACATGAACCGGATTCAGCTTTGCAGGCCATCAGAACAGGCGCCATAACCGCTGTCCAAGTGATCTATAACATTTTCGATCAAAGTGCCGAAAAAAATCTGTTTCCGCTCTGTCAACAAATGCGAGTGGGCGTGCTCGCTCGTGTCCCCTTAGATGAAGGCGGCCTCACTGGCGCCATCAACGAAAACACAAAGTTTGAACCGGGTGAGTTTCGGGACGCCTATTTCCGGGAGGATCGCAAACGCCAAGTTCGCGAGCACGTGGACGCGCTACAACGGGATTTGAAAGATGTCCCCGGCACTCTTCCGCAAATCGCATTGCGTTTCTGCCTTTCGAACAAAGCGGTGACAACCGTCATTCCTGGAATGCGGCGTATTCAAACGGTCGAAGATAACTGCCGCGCCGCTGCGGCCGGCATGCTGGACGCGCGCACGCTCGCGATTTTGAAGCGTCACACGTGGGACCGCAATTTCTATCAATAGATGAAAATCGCCATACTGTCTGACATTCACGATAATCTGTGGAACTTGGCCGCGGTCATGCCGGTGATGCGAACAGCCGACGTCCTGCTTTGCTGCGGCGATCTATGTTCGCCGTTTGTTGTCGACGAACTTGGGAAATTTAACGGCTCTATCAACATTGTTTTCGGCAACAACGACGCCGATCTCTATCGAATCACGGCGAAAGCGCTGAAAAAGCCCAATTGTCAGGTTCATGGTGAGCTCTATCAGGCAACTCTCGATGGCAAGCGCATCGCAATGAATCATTTCGATTACCTTGCACGGCCGATGTCCAAATCCGGCGATTACGATGTCGTTTGCTTCGGCCACAACCACGAATTTGAAATTTCGCGGCAGCATACAACGCTGCTAATTAATCCCGGTCCGATCATGGGCGCTAAGTTTAGTAGCGGCAAATGGGAAGATGCGGCAGCAACGTTCGTGTTGTACGACACCGCAGCCGACGCCGTGGAAGCTTTTGCAGTCGATCGCGAAACGAAGTCAGTAACTCGCTTCGAGCCTTCAATCGTTCAAAATCTGCCGGGCAGCCCTGCAGCCTGAGGCAATGGCGCCATGCACTGTGGCGCTATGCCCGTTTATCTCAGTTGCTTCGCCGGCAAAATAGAGCGTCCCGTCTACAGCGCGGGCCAATTTTCCACGCGCGTTCATCGCATGAGCGGGCACATAGCTGTAGGCGCCGCGGGCGAAAGGATCACCGTGCCAGTCATGGAAGTATGAGGATTCTAGTTGCTCGCTCAGCTTTTTGGCGCTCGTGCTCAATATACGGCTCAGGTCGTGCAACGCGCGCAAGACAATTTCAGACTTCCCAAGCCCCAGAAGCTCGTCCGCATGCGGTCCCGCACTCCATCCTGTAATGGATCGCGCTCTTACCGGCAGCGGTGTCCACCAGGTCGGAAAGTGCTTTTCCGTGGATAACAGAAAGCCCACATTGGCAAATTCGCCTTTCTCTTCCCAAACCACCTGACGAAATCGGAGAATCAGACGCACAACATGGCCAAAGCAGAGCTGTCTCGCTGCGGCCAGAATGTCTGTTGGCTCCGGATCGAATTCAATAGCTCCTAATAAGCCGGGTGCCGCTTGCAAAACGCCTAGTGGGACTGTAATGACGGCTTGCTTTGCAGTGATTGTCTGCACATTGCTGCTATCTCGCGATAGAAACTCGACCGTGGCCGTCCCCCGCTTCCAGCGGATCGCCTGTACTGCGCAATTTAGTTTCAACTTGGTCCCTAAATCGTCCATGCCCTGGGTCAGCCAACGCGGGATTGCTTCATAACCGTTCATCAACCGGAAGCTTTTGTCGCCATCGATCTCGTCCGCGGCCTCGGCGTCCTGAACCAGTGATGCGATACTGATTAGCTCGGCACGCGCCGCGTTGAATCCCTCGACATATGAGGTCGCCAGTTCCTTCGCATCTTTCGAATAACTCGATTGCTCCAAAAACTCTGAAAATGTCTCGTCTCGTCCCTTCTTGACCGCCGCTTTAAGGCCCTCCATCACCTGATCTACCTGCAGCCACGCATCTTTGTTCTTCACCGGCTTCCCGTCGCGAATATGCATAGCGCGTTCGGTGCAGTCATATAGAGTAAGCGGCGCGGATTCGGCGATCTTCAAAATCTCAGGGGGCTTTCCGTGTACAAACTCCGCGCCAAGCTCTATTGGAATCGGCGACATTCTGTCGTGAATCGTCCTAATGCGCCCGCCGATTCGGCTGCGCGCCTCCAGGCACAAGACGCGTTTGCCGCCGCGATCTAAATCGCGCAGCGCCGCGAGCCCTGCGGTGCCCGCGCCCACAATGACTACATCGACGTCCTTCTCGCTCACCTCGGTTGCTCCCCATCTTCTACGGCTTCGAAAGTGCCGGTCTGACGGTTTTTACGCACAGCATCGGCAGGAAAGCAACGTCCGTTCATTGCCACATAAACTCCGTGTGGCAGTGTTTGGACAAATGCGAGTGCACTGCCAAGATTGAACATGCCGTCCGAACTCCCAAATTTGTACGGCACCATGGCGCCCGTTAACACAATCGTTTTATCTCGTACTGTTGCTGCGATTGCCCTTGCCGTCAGATCCATAGTGTCGGTTCCATGAGTGATCACGATGTGCTGTTCCGGCGTCGCACGGCACTGTTCTACGACGATGTTTCTGTCGGCGTCGCTCATTTCGAGGCTATCCACCATCATCAACGTCCGAATCTCCAGCTCCAGATTGCATCGTCCCAGCTCCAGCATCTCCGGCACATGAGAATCCTTGAAGTAGAGTCTGCCGTTAATCTCGTCGTATTCCTTGTCAAACGTTCCGCCCGTTATTAGAACGCGGATGCGATGCTTTGCTGCTGCCATCATGCTATTGTCGGCCATCGCTACATTTTCTTTGCGTAAATAGAAGTACCTTCTCCGGAAGCTTGCAATGACTTACGACAACCTTCTGCTCCATCGTGAAGACGGAATTGCGGTCATCACGCTTAATCGTCCGGCCCGGCGCAACGCGCTGTCGCTTCAATTGATGCGCGAACTGATTTGCTGCTTGGACCATATCGATAGGGAGCGCACGGCCAAAGCCGTTATCCTCGCGGCCGCTGGCAAGGTTTTTAGCTCCGGCCACGATCTCAGCGAAATGACCAATCGCGACGTGTCCGCTTATCGAGAAACATTTGACGTGTGCTCGCAGTTAATGCTGCGCATCCAATCGATCTCGCAGCCCGTCATCGCAGAAGTGCAAGGCACGGCCACTGCCGCCGGTTGCCAACTGGTAGCCACCTGCGATTTAGCCATCGCCTCCGACCAAGCCAATTTCGCGACTCCTGGCGTTCGCATCGGACTCTTTTGCACCACACCGATGGTTGCCCTGAGCCGTGCAATTGGCCGCAAACGCGCTCTCCAAATGCTGCTTACCGGCGAGCCCATCGCTGCCCGGGTCGCTGCCGATTGGGGCCTGATTAACGCGGTCGTATCGCACGGTGAACTGTCCGCCGCTACTCGCGCACTAGCCCGCCGCATCGGTGAAGCAAGCCCGTTGACGGTGAACATCGGCAAGCAAGCTTACTACGAGCAGATTGATTTGGATCAACGCCGCGCCTATGCATACGCCAAGGAAGTGATGACAACAAATGCACTCGCACAAGATGCGCAGGAAGGCATCTCGGCATTTCTTGAAAAGCGTGTTCCTTGCTGGTCCGGCAAGTAACCGTTAGCCGTGAATTGTGCGATAAGAGATCAGGCAACGATCCGCGGTTTCCATCTCCGGAAAATCGCTGCCTTCCTGCTCGATTAAGTAATACTCGACACCGCCCTTTGATTCCGCGGCGGCAAACACATTTTTCCAGGGCACGCTTCCCTGCCCGA
>DASREJ010000281.1:0-8212 GCA_035652115.1 Bryobacteraceae bacterium | reverse complement strand
ATTTCGCCTGAAAGAATCACTGAGCCGGGATTGACCTTGTCCTGGTTTGTATATTTCGGCGCAGTGCCATGGGTCGCTTCGAATACCGCGTGGCCGGTGATGTAATTGATGTTTCCTCCAGGCGCGATTCCAATTCCACCCACCTGTGCAGCCAGCGCATCGCTCAGGTAGTCGCCATTCAAGTTGAGCGTGGCGATCACGTCATATTCTGCCGGGCGCAACAGGAATTGCTGAAGCGCGTTGTCGGCGATGGCATCCTTGATCACGATGCCCGCGCCCGGTTTACCCATGGGAATCTCACACCAGGGACCGCCATCGATTTCCTTGGCTCCGAAATATTGCTTCGCCACTTCATAACCCCAGTCGCGGAACGCCCCCTCCGTAAATTTCATGATGTTGCCCTTGTGGACCAGCGTCACGCTCTTGCGGCGGTTCGCGATTGCGTAAGAGATCGCACTGTGCACCAGGCGGACGGTGCCGGACCGGCTGACCGGTTTGATTCCGATTCCAACGCAAACGTCCTCTTTTTCCGGTGCGCCAACTTTTTTCCAAAAGTCCGCCGCTTTTTGTTTTGTCCCGAAACGGATTTTCTCGAATTGCTGCGGAAACTCTTCTTTTAGAAAATCGAGAACCTTTTGCGCGTCCGGTGTGCCGGCGGCGAATTCGATTCCCGCATAGATATCTTCCGTGTTTTCGCGGAAGATCACCATGTTAACTTTTTCCGGGTGCTTAAGGGGAGAGGGGACGCCATTGAAGTACTGCACCGGCCTCAGGCACACGAAAAGATCGAGAAGTTGTCGCAGCGCGACGTTGAGCGAACGAATGCCGCCGCCAACCGGCGTGGTCAGCGGGCCTTTGATTCCCACGTGATACTCGCGGAACGCTTCCACGGTGTCCTCCGGGAGCCATTCACCGAATTTATCCTTTGCCGTCTGGCCGGCGTACACCTCGAACCACGCGATCTTTTTCTTCCCGCCAAATGCTTTTTCGACCGCAGCATCGAACACGCGCACGCTGGCAGCCCAGATGTCCGGCCCGGTTCCGTCTCCACGGATAAATGGAATGACCGGTTGATCCGGCACATTCAGTTTATCGGTTCTTGTAATCTTTTCACCTGCAGGCGGAGCGACATCTTTGTACGGCATAAGGGGCAAACTGTAGAGGCGGCTGTCCTCAGCCGCAACAGAACTCAGCCCTGCAACCCGGTGGAGTCGTCGGTAGGTGGAGTAATTTCAACAACGCAGCCCAGGCGGCCAAATTTTGGTCACATATGTGATCTGGAATCGTAGAAAGCGTCTGGAAGAAGGTTGTCTTCCTTTTCGTCTTAAACTTACGTTCGGCATTATGGAAACGACTCTGACAATTCGGCTTCCAAGAAAACAACGCAATGCGCTAAGACGTCGCGCCGCTGCCAGCCGATCGAACGTTGGGCTCGGGAGTCCTGGCGGAACCGTATCCGCGAGCGCAACTGGCGTTGATGAACATCTGTCTTTTCGACATCGGGGCCGTTGGTTGCGTTGCTGGATCGATCGGAACGCGACCACGAACGAGTGCAAAACGTCATGAGGGTTTGCGCGGCTGGAAAAAGACTTGTCACTACAAGCGCAGCCGTTACTGAGGCGCTTTATTTTCTCTCCGATCTGAGTAACGGCCCGGCAAGTCTCGCTTCATTCCTCGATGCCAGCGGGATTGGCCAGAGCTCCTGCTTGTCATTCACCAGGGCTCTGCTACAATGCGGGTTCCTCCTCTACTCTCATGTTTCCCCAGCAAGCCAGTTGGCGGCGCTGTAGCCGCGGCTGTGTCAGCCGCGCGCTCCCATCTACTTCCCGACTCCCGCACGCTATGGAGCGTGTCCGCAGTGGCGGCTTTACGCTCCTCGAGCTACTCATCGTCATCAGCATCATTGCGCTCTTGATGGTTTTAATCGCTCCAGCGTTTACTAATCTTAAAAGCGCGGGAGACGTCACCAGCGCTGCGTACACCATAAAAGGGGTGCTCGATACCGCCCGCACCTATGCGAAAGCAAATAATACATATACCTGGTTGGGTTTGCCCGCTCGATTGGAGCGACCTATTACGGGGCAGGTTTAACTAGTGGTCGTCGCTTCCAAGGATGGAACAAATCTTTGGAGCGCCAACGACTCGCTGCCTGCTGATAAACCTACACAGGTCGGCAAGATGATTACCTTGAATAATATTCATATTGGCGACACCGGCGTACCGCAAAATGATGGAACGGACTTTGAAAGCCGAGCTACCGTGCACGATGACGATCGAATCTCGACATCGGCAAACACTCCTTATCCGTTCACAGTTCAGGGAAGGACGTTTAATAAGTGGAGACAAATCGCCCTTTCCAATTCCAAAAACGCAGTCCGCCTTTCATCGGCGTGTACAACGAACCGCTTTCCATCGCCGCGATGGGCGTCAACAATCCACGTCGTCCGCCCCTCGCGATCCAGACTTGCCACACAGCCCCAAGTCCATCCGGCTTTGCTCAGATCCTCGGCGATGATTTCCCAATATTTCATTCAATCGCTGCAATCTTTATAACTGGGTGGATTTCCCACGCGGTCGAGCGCCAAGGATGATGAAAACCAGTGCCGTTCAAACATTCGATAGTCAAACTTACGTCTGCGCTTCCGTTGGGTCGTCGTCCCATAATAGATAACCGGTCACGCGGGCTTTTCCTCGCTGCGTGCCCTGTGACCCGGTAGCTCGCATTCTGTAGTCGCAAAGATTCAGCTAGCGATTGAATGCGTGCGTTGTCGCGGTAGATGGCTCGTTCTGTCCGAGGCCTAATCTCACAAATGATCGGCGTTGGGTCGCCTGTTTCGGGGGCGTGATCACTTGGATTCACTCATCGTGGAACGGGGTAATATGTGCGCTGTACCGCACCTTTGCCGAACTGAAAAAGCCACCGCATTCCCTTTTTCGTGTGCAACCGTTACATTCCCCGATGAACTCATTCTTCCAATCTGAGATGCTGTTTCGACTGAAACGGTGTAAAGAATGATCCAAAACGCAGAGCTGGTGGTTATAAATCGAAACGTCCATTTTAGCCCCGTCTAGGATCGCAACCGCATCTCTTAGTTGCGGTTGATAATCTTTCGGGTCGATCCAAAGCTTCTCCAGATTACTGCGAGTAAATCCCGTTATTTCCAAACCCATCAAAGCAACATGGTCACAAAAGGTTAGGTTTCGCCGAATAAAGCGAGCAAGTTCCGATAAGCGAGCATAAGTTAGATTGTGCAAAACTACTCTGATCTCTACCTTAACGCCTGCTGTCTTTAGATTGATGATTCCGCGGATTGTGTCATCAAAGGCGCCATCTGCCTGGACAACGTAGTCATGCTTGGAGGAAATATCTGAGTACAAAGGTATCCCAATCATTAAGTCGGGATGCTGCACCCGACCGATGGCCTCCGCGTAATCGAAGTTTCGGAAGTTGCGGCCATTTGAAAGCACATGAACTGCAGTGTCAGGGAGATAACAGCGAAAGGCATTAAGGAGCTCCAATAATCGGTCTCCAAGCAACGTTGGTTCGCCGCCCGTAATCACTACAGACACAGTTTCACGAGACATCAAAGGAATAGCCTGTAATAGCTCATCCACAAGATGGCAGTCGTTGATGTCTCTTGGCGGCTGAGAACACATCAGGCAATAGTTGTTGCAGCGCTCTGTAACGAGAACAGAATTATGGCGCGAATTCCGTCTGTAAAGCGTTCGCAGGCTTCCTTGCGACGCGTTTATCTTTACGATGTCACCGTTGGACAAATACGAAAGGCTTGGCTCTAGAAGATATGAAACCGCGGGAACGCTGTGCGAAGGCTTTTCAAAAAACAAATATCCAGCAAAGCCCTCTGGAACTTCACTAAGGTGGTCCCGTACCAAAAAATATTCCTGGCGCCGGCATACCTGCGCGTAAGCGGGATTCTCTGAAACTCTCCGCACAACCACGCCGTTCTCTCCCAGGCAACCTAAAGAGACTAGCCTACTCGAGGAAAGCTTGAGCATAGTTACCAGTTCACCCAGCTTTCCAGAATTTGACGCGCTTCAGGGTTGTCTTCGAGTTTGTGAATAATGTAGCGAAAAATCCCCATCTTTTTCTTACAGAAGCCGCTGAGAGCCTTATGGCCGACAAAATCCTGCTGTGTTGCGTAATGGTAATCTGGGTCAGACCCGCAATAGGGCAGAAAGGCGCATTCCTCACACATCGGCACGGATTCCGCAACAGAATCCTCCAACGGCGTCAGTAATGCAGACGAGAGCATCATTTGTTCATAGCTTTCCGTCGTTAGGTTGCCCATGCAGAAGATCTTGTCTCCCATCTCTGCTTTCATCCTGGCCTCGTCAGATGGATATACTTCACCGTTGTAGTTGAAGATGATTCCAGCGATACCGATTCCGGCTGGAGAACGCAGGTTCACAAATCCTGTCTCATAAGGCGTCAGCATTTTTTGTAAGATTGTGGCGGTGTAAAATTCCGTAAACGCGCACCCCTGCTGGTTCAGCTCCAAAATATAATCTAACCCGCGACGATAAAAATTAAGCCAGTTGTCAGAATCGTAGGCGTTGAAATACCTAGTTTTGATCGCGAAGCCATAAGGGCTCAGGTTCCGCAAAAAGATTCCTTTAAAACCCTGCTTCACATACTCGTCGACAATTTCGGTTACTCGCAGGAGACTGGCTTTTGTGGTGGTCATTAGGGCGCTGACCTGATCTACACCTAATGCTTCGCGGGCCCTTCTGATACCATCAATCGTGACCTGATAGCTGTCGTTACCTGGCTTTGGCCGATTTGCATTGTGCAGGTCCTCCGGACCATCCAACGACGTAGAAATCAAAATGGCATGGTCTCGACAGAAGTTCAGAATTTCATCCGTTAGAAACGACAAATTCGTTGCGATCACGAACACTAAGTCACGTTTCTCGACCGTGTTCCGCCCCTCCGCGGCCAATACGATATACTTAATAAGGTCAAAGTTAAGAAGGGGTTCTCCGCCTTGGAATTCAATTTTGATGGCGGGCGCGGGACTCCTAAAAGTAAAGTCAAGAGCTTTGTCAGCCGTCGCCTCGGTCATGTCGTAGGCTGAGCGATCTTCGCTCTGGCGGGAGACCTGGCAGTACCGGCACGAGTGATTGCATCGCAGTGTAACGACGAACATGTGCAAGCTTGTGAAGCGTGCGATGCGCGCTCGCTTTGAGCGAACTTTCAACGTCAATAGGTCAGGCGCAATATCGGAGTCGTTATCCTCAACAAAATGGGAAGCTTTGAGGGCGAAATACAAAGAACTAGTCTGAGGAAGGCGTTTCTTAACAAATAGCTCCAACTCGTGGCGCAGGAGAACCCGGGATTCGCCAACTTCATTAACGGCCACGTACCGGTCAGAATCGAGACGGATAAATCGGAACGGGAGGAGGGAATAGGTATGTTCCGCCGGTAAAAAAAATGCTTCGTCTTTAAAAACGGAAGCCATTAAACTTCGTTGTTTTCAACTAATGAGCTGCGTGAGAACGCATGCGCTAAGATCAAATTCCTGATGGGAGCCGTTTCGCGCTTTATGATCTCTCGCAGGTCCTGATCGAGAAGTTCGTTGCAAAAATCAGAGATGACTCCTTCAGGATCGCTTCTGCCGTGAACCCCGGCGAAATTGAAAAGAACTCTAACGATCTCATCCTTTCTAGGCTGAAGAATTATCGATGTTGCCGCGGCGAACTTGTATGCGGTCTTCTTCACCGCTTCCAAGCTGTACACCCTGGTGTCGACAGAGAGAACGAACTTGTCTCCGTCACGAACAACTCCGTTCATGTCTGCTTACATTCCTGAGGAATGAGACGAATGTGAGTCGTGCGAGGAATGCGAATCATGCGAAGAGTGAGAAACGTGCTGAAGTGTTGCAGCCTCCGGACTTTGAGCAGCGGGCTTGAGGATCGCATTCTCCGGTAAGGTGACCCGTTGAGTGATCTTTGTCTCTGACGGCCGGAACTCTGCTTTTGCAGGCACACCGGCAATGAGAGCCGCACTCGCAACTGATACGCTCACCAGAAATTGGACGTTCTTCTTCGCTTTCATTTACGAACGTTTTTACTAAGACTCGACACATGTCGTCAAGGACTTTTTTGCCCAGATTTTTTAACCGGCAGCAGGAAGGTTTGGGTGATCTTAGAATCTGGGCATAAGTGGTTTATGAAGAATCCCTGGCGGCTGGCAACTGTCTATCTAGAACGTCGCCATCGTTGCTCTTGTGCAAAATCCATTTGTTACGGGGAACGGTCCGATAACGTCTGAGCCAACGTCAGGAACGACTCGGAAGGCGCGGAAGATTCGACTGCGACTTTCGCTGATTACGTTGATAATTCGGAACACCGAGCTTGCCACGCCGTACCCCTTGGCTCGGCGTCCCGTCCTCCACAGTAGCGCTGTCTTGCGCAAGGGTGGGGCTCTGCTATAATGCCCGTTCCTCCTTCACTCCCATGTTTCCCCACGAGGCCAGCGAGTGGCGCTGTAGCGGCGGCTGTGTCAGCCGCCGACTTGCTCACCAATCACGGATCATTAATCTCCGTTCACTCTCGCAACGTGAGCGTACCAGCGCTTTTACGTTGCTCGAACTGCTGATCGTAATCAGCATCATTGCTGTTCTGATGGTGTTAATCGCTCCGGCGTTCACAAATCTTAAAAGCGCTGGCGACGTTACCAGCGCCGCTTACACGGTCAAAGGCGTGCTCGACACCGCCCGAACCTACGCCAAGGCGAACAATACTTATACTTGGGTTGGCTTTTACGAAGAGAATGTCGCAAACCCTTCGTCACCGAATGCGGATACGCCGGCAGTGGGCAGGGTTATCATGTCGATTGTAGCGTCCAAAAATGGGACCATTATATACGATCCTCGCAACCTAGGGCAACAGGATTTAACGACCAGTGTCACTCAGGTGGGTAAGCTAGCTAAGATCGACAACATACACCTATGGACACACACAGACGCTCCTTCGGGGATGGGGTCAAACTTTGACACCCGCCCGAACGTTCCGTTGACGTCCTGCATCGGAGATGCAAGTCCCTCAGATTCGACCACACCGTTCCGGTATCCTGTGGGGAACCCAGCGCCTGCTGCTCAGTACACGTTCGTAAAGGGGGTCCAATTCAGTCCGCGCGGTGAGGCTCGGATTAATAATAGCACAGTTAACGCCAGTGGTACGGAGATCTTTCCTCTCCAAATGGTGGCTGAGATAGGACTTGAACCCACGCACGGAGCCAGTGCCCCTGGTTCCATTCCTGCCAACGTTGCCGCTGTTCAGTTTACCGGGATCGGCGGCAACGTAACAATTTATCGGCGATGAAGCGTTGTTTGCACTATGACCCTGCGTTCTCCCTTGTCGAAGTCACTCTGGCATTGGGAATCGCTGCGTTTTGCTTGATTGCAGTATTCGGTTTGATGCCAATCGGCGTACAGACAAATCGCAACGCGACGTCTCAAACCGCGGCGACGAACATCATGGCTGCGGTAGTCGCCGACCTGCGAGCGACTCCGAGAGCGATCAACACTTCCTCGCAGTTCGCAATAACCTTTGGAACAAACAAAACGTTGTTCTTTGATGGCACAGGGCAGTTTACGATAGTAGGAGACGCTAACTCCCGTTATCGGCTAAATGTAACGTGGAATTCAGCGCCGAATGGTTTGCGCTATGCTGACCTTCAAGTCACATGGCCTGCTGCAGCTACCGCGGCTAATGCTAGCGGCTCAACGGAAACGTTTGCTGCGTTCGATAGGAACTGAATCATGGTGGATTACAGAACTATGAGGCTACAGCTAAAAGAGGTGCGACACCACGAGGCCGCATTTACCCTTGCAGAGTTAGTGGTTAGCGTCGGCGTCCTCGTATTGTTGGTTCTGCTAGCCACGCAGCTTCTTAACAGTGCCGCAACCATT
This sequence comes from Bryobacteraceae bacterium, assembly GCA_035652115.1. Lineage (GTDB taxonomy): Bacteria > Acidobacteriota > Terriglobia > Bryobacterales > Bryobacteraceae > Bog-105. The sequence continues at coordinate 278 of DASREJ010000281.1, read as the reverse complement.
ACTGCTCTTGGGCACAAACAAATGGACGCCGATTCACAAGCCCGACAGATCCTTGATCGAATGGCCGTCGATTTCGCACAGTGGGTGAAACGAAGCGACCTTGACTTCCTTGCCAAGGGAACGGTCGCGCCAAACTCGTTCGGCGGTGCGATGCCTGGAAACGATCGGATAACGTTCTACAGCGCGGTTCCGGGTTACTATCCGGCGAGTGGCTCGCGAAGCCCGGTCTCGCTCGTTGGTTATCGGGTAAATTCAGACTCGACTTCGTCTTCATATAA
>DASREJ010000280.1:0-9023 GCA_035652115.1 Bryobacteraceae bacterium | reverse complement strand
CGAACCCATCGAATCTCAATGGAATAGGATGGTTCAACTATACTTCTCCATCAGTCGTAGGTAACTACAACTTGAAGAGCACATCATCCTATATTTCAGGTGGAACAAATCCCGCGACTGACAGACTCAGCATAGGCGTAGATTACGACCAATTGCAAGCTGATCAGGGTTATGTAACCATGGGCGGCGTCTCTAATATCACCTCATCGAGCGCTCAGATCAATTTTGTTGCGCCAGATTCCCAATCGTGCCCAATAGACTACAGCCTGACGGATTCGACAGTAACGGATAATTCGTTGATCCGTGTTCCGGATACAGGAACAGGGCGGACTCGGAACGTAACGATTACGGGATTGTCATCGAGTCAAATCTACTATTTTCGGATCAACTGCGCCGTCAATCAACCATTGGGGCAGTTCAAGACGCACTAAATCGAACTCGCAGCCAAATCATCTCTCGTAAACTGAGATGAACGCGCTTGCTAACTATCGAAGACAGACACTTATCGACTTCCCGGTTGCGGCCCGCAAAACGCCATCTTCTTATCGCCTTGGCGATTGTCTTTGTGTATCTGAGCCTCGCCTTCTTGTGTATCCAGACAGCAGTCCCCTGGAATGATGAGGCCTGGTACACATCGCCTTCGCTCAGTTTGATAACCCACGGTAACACCGGTACTCCCATACTCGAGACGGCGGGCAAATTCTGGCAAGGCATCAATCAGAGGACGTACTGGGTGATGCCTCTTTACCTCTTTGTGCAGGTGCCGTGGTTCGATCTATTTGGATTCAGTTTGACTAGCGCTCGGCTGTTTGCCGTCGGTTGGGGATTAGTAGCGATGCTTTGCTGGGGGGCGATCGTCTATCGACTGACGTCCAATGCTGTGATGTCGCTACTTACTCTGGCACTAATTGCGTGCGACTATCAATTCGTTACGCAAACGTCGCTGGCGCGCATGGACGCAATGGCTGTCGCCACCGCTGCCCTCGGCATATTGCTTTATGTCGTGTTGAGAGAGCGTCACTTAACTTGGGCAATAGCGCTTTCCCAATGCGGAGTAGTCGCCTCTGGCTTGACACATCCTAGCATCGGTGTACCCGCTTTTTGTGCAGTCGTGTTCTTGACCCTTTATCTGGACTTCCGCCGTATTCGTCTGTCACACGTGCTGGTTGCGATCATTCCCTATGTTCTGGGCGCGGCCTTTTGGTGGTGGTACATCAGCCCGGCACCTTCAATGTTCCGCGCGCAATTCTTCGGAAATGTCGTCGATATTGACCGGCTAGGCGGATTTACACATCCGCTAAAAGCGATTGCAGGAGAAGTTGGGCGTTATCTTACGATGGCCGGTTTCAATGAAGGGCATTCAGCGTTAACGAAGATCAAGGCAATTCCTGTTCTGATCAGGCTGGGAGCCGTTGTCGCCCTCCTCTCGCTTCCGGCTACACGAAAGCAGCCTGGCATTCGTGCCTTGCTGTGGCTTTTGGCTGTCTATCTGCTTTGCATGACTTTTTACGAAAACACTAAGGAGGTCAAGTACGCCATCAATACGATTGGCATCTATTGTTCTTTGACAGCCGTGTGTCTTGCTTACTTATGGCAACGCCGAGGCATAGCTCACGTTGCTTCCGGTTTTGCAACCTTGTCTCTCATTGCCATCGGTATCTTAGGACTTCTGTATGTGGGCCTAGTGAAAGACGATTATCGTCGAGAATTCCTTCCGGCCGCCGATTTCTTGAAACACTCAGCCCAACCTAGCGATTTGATCCTTGCGAGCTCTGAGTTTGGTTTTCCGCTAGGTTTTGGTCGGAATATCGTGGACGATAGTTCATTCACTTACAACAGCCACAAAACTCCGAAGTTCATAGTTATGGGACCAGGCTATCAAGCCGATCTACAGGCCGATACAGATTTGGCTGTTTTTGTATCGCGGCTTTTATCCGAACACTACAAGTTGGTTTTTTCGAACTCGGAGTATTTGATTTACCAATACCGAGGTGGTTGACGCCGCCCTTCGCTCAAGGTCATCAACTAAGCGGACGTTCTTGCCCGCAGGTCCTGTTCCAACCACACAATGCCGTAACCCTCACCGTGGTCTTCATAGCGCGTCACTGTGACGCCATTCGCCGTTAGCGGGTCGATTGCCACTTTGTAAGAAGCGTCAGGATGAAACTTCAGAACAATTCTCCGAATTCGTCGCGTTGTTTCCGGCGGCACGGAATTCAGAATTTCATAACTCGGCACCTTTTATATCAGCCTTCAACAGGTCCACCGTTGCGCCGGGCGGAATCAAGCTATCGAGTGTCAAACTTGGCACAATGTGGCCAGGAGTTCCGATCCGACGAAATTGGCTTCCAACGCCGAGATTAATTGTCGTTTGTTCAATCGATTTCGTAAGCGCAACCTCATGTAACGTACAGCGCGATTCCAGATTATGGTCCCTCAGCATCGATCGTACCCTGCTGCAGCTATCCGGAGCCGGCTCGATAGCGATGACCTTTGCTCTGGGAGCGGATTGCAAAGCAAATAGGGTGAACGCCCCGATGTTCGCTCCAGCATCGATGATCAGATAATCTGAAGCTCTTACAGGATAAACTTTACGGTAGAAGATCTGCCAGAAAGTAGCTACATCGCTGAGCTCGCAGAACTGAAACTCGCCGGAACGGAGATTAACCTTGAAGGGTAAATGAACTTTTAGCCCCACGTAGGCGGATGTCAGTTCGAGCCATTGTTTCGTATGGCGCTGGCAGCGCAAGATTTCAGGCAGTCGATTCAGGTTTTGCACCGTTTTAAAAAAACGTGCAGCCACAAAACTCTTCTGCATGCTAACGAAACACCTGCCTACATCTTGTGAACATTTTCCATCATAATGTACAGCGCATAAGTCAGCCGATAAATAGAAAGACCCACTCCCCTAAAACTTTATGAATGCTGCAGTTTTTTCTGCGATATTCCTGCTCGCGATAACACCGCAACCCCAACTGCCCACGGCGACCAAGGTCTGGTTTACGGACGTAAGTCATTCCGTGGCGTTGGTTCACTTTGATTCCGTTGGGAATTGGAGCTTTCTCCGCATTCGCTATGTAGCAGCGCCCGGTTCATGCGCCTCAGGCACTGGGGGTCAGCTAGAGCTTACGGGCTACAGCGGACAGCTACATCTCCACTCCGACATGACTCAGCCCATAGGTGGTTTGAATCCCGAAACTACATATGAGGTTTGTCCCGAGTTATCTCCCGATCAGAAGAAATGGTATTTAGGAGCTACCGCAAAAGTCACTACGCTGGCGTTGCCTTCGCCTCATCCGGCTATTCCCATTTCGCCGAAGCGTTTCGATACCGATTACCCCGACACCTCGAACTACGAATCCGTTACGGTGGCTGCCGACTGCCACGATTTCAGGGCGCGGCTGGGAACTGCTCTCCATCAGCAAATGGACCGTGGCACCGTTATTAATATCCCCGCGCAAACGGTGTGTTCGGGAAATTATTCGCTTTCTGAGGACGCGGCTGACGTCATCCGCTTCACGAATACATCCGTGCACGCCGGCAATAGCACCATCACGTTGCCGCACCACGAATATTCGGAAGGACAGGGAATAATTTTCGGCACCAGATACGGCTGCTTGCCTGGGTCCAATGGCGCATTGAACTGTGGCCGCGAGGGGGCGGGTCCGCTGGTACCTGGGCAGCTCTATTTCGCACACATCATCGATTCAAATACTATTCAGGTCTATAGTGGCGCTCCTAAGTCCGCTGCCGGAAAACTCTGCACGTTTACAACGCCGGGTAACGGCACAAACTTAATCGTCAAGTGGCCTCGACCGCTGCACTGGATCATCATCCGCACGGCGACTTCCGATGCCCAATTTGATCCCGAACATGTTCGAGTAAATCCGAAATGGCTTCCCAAAATGGCGGTGCTTCGCGCGCCCGTCAGCTATCAGGGCATAAATAACTCTAATGTCTTATTCAACATGGGTGATCAAGATGGTGGACTGATGTCAATGAACGCAAATATTCGCTTCGTAGGCATTGAATTCACTTATTCGCCAAGCCCCGAAGCTGCATTCACCAGCAATCCGGTGCCGCACTTCGAACTGGTCCGGATCAATGCATTCAACCAAGACATCATATTTGATCGATGTTACTTTCATGCGCTGACAAAGCCTGATCGCACTGCCCGCGCTTTCTGGTGGGACGGCATGAATGAGGCCATTGTTGATTCATATATCGATGGACTTGAGTTCTACCATCCCGCGTATGTTGGTCTCCGAATCACTAAGACATCCCAGAAATCATTTACTATTGATCCTGGTTCCTACAGTTGGGGATCTGGTTCCGCAAGACTGAAGCAAAAGGTAACGGTGGAACTGAAGGGCAGTTCCGGCTCCGCACCTAAAGAAGCATTCGTCTATTACTCCATTCCCGGTGAACTGCAAGTTGCCTTGCCGCCTGGCGTGAGCGGTAGTTGTTTCCCGGGTCCATGCCACGTGTTTGCTGGGTCCGACAATCCAGGCAACGGTCTCTATGGGGAACCAGGACGATTTCCTGAGAAAGCCACTGGCCACAACTACTGGATCGACCCGGTGTTTTCTGCGTCCTCCTCGTGCAAGGAAGAGAGTTCGCTGTTTGATTCCTTCAAAACTCCGCCCGCGGCTTTTGACCCCGCTGGCGCCCACAATATCGGCGTGCTATTCACTTCCGATTTGAACGGGTACATCTGCGCTATTCGTTATTACAAACATTCTTCGGAAAGAGGGGCGCATGCTGCGGTCTTGTCGAGCCCGGATGGCAAATCGCTTGGCCGTGCGCCTTTTTCAACCGAGACTTCTTCCGGTTGGCAAGTAGCCAAGTTCCCTGCTCCAGTGGCGATCTCGGCAGGCCAGAAATACGTTGCCGGGATGAATATTAACAATGGCGTGTTCACGTCCGCTAGTTTCTTCCAAAATGCCGCGCCAACTTCCGAACACTTACAAGCCATCGCACATTATGCAAACACAAACAACACTTGCAACTATTCGGACGCATGGCCGAAAGACTTTGTCGGCAATAATGCCGCCGCGCAGATTGGTTGTGTCACGCTACAAAACGGTGAGGTCGTAAGTACTAAGAACGCGGACGCCTACAGCAATCCATACGATACTGAAGGCTGCCAATGTATGATTGGCGGCGTCGGACCTGGCCCATATGCTTTCATCAATAACTATCTCGAAGGATCGGGTAATGTTTGGCACCACGATGACAGCGGGCATAACTGGGCATCGCGCTCCGACTATTATTACGTTCGGAATCGGTTTCATGCACCGTTATCTGAGATGTTCGGAGGACCCGAATCGGAGGGATTACTTTACGGCCATCGACACTTACTGGAATGGAAAGCCGGCCAGCGAATCCTTCTCGAAGGGAACGTCTTCGACGGAGCCTGGGTTGAAGCCACGCCTTACGGTGAATTCATCGATTTCAGCTCCGTTACGGGCGGCGGAATCCGCGACGTAGATATTAAGAACAATACTTTCCAGCATGGCGCTGCAGTGATGTTTTCTCCCAGCTCCATTACCGGCGGTCTTCCCAAGCCTGCCCCGCCGGTACGCTTTCGTTTCGAGAACAACTTAGTTTGGGATATTTCCGGCCCTAAATATTGTGCTCACGGCCAAGGGTTCTGCCGGGAGGAAGGCGGGTTTGGGGCCATCCTCGCTGGCTCACAAGGCGCGGAAGATTGGATCGTCGACCACAACACGATTGTCGGCAACACAGGTTCCGAGCCGAGCCTCCTATGGCTGACAGAGACACGTGTTGAAGGGCTGAAGGTTACGAATAATATCCTTTACCTTAGTCCTGGAGCCGGTGAGGGCCTCTCGGCTGACGTGAATGGGAACAAGAATCGCAATTGCAAACTCTTATTCGGCAAAGCTGCGGCCGATTGCGCCCTCGAAAGCTACATTTTCCAGCACAACATTTTCACCGGGACCGGCGACCGCAACGAAATCCGCTCCTGGTGGCCCGGTTTGAACAACTATGTGCCTGCAAAACCGTCGGACTTATCAGCGCTGGGCAGCGTGGTCCACGATCCATACAGCGGTTTTGATGAATTTCGCCCAAACCCCGCGTTCTGCGCTAATTGCGGCAGCCCAGCGGAGGAATGGAAATATGTAGGCGTGGATGTCGATACTCTCGACAAGGCACAAGGGCGGGTTAAAGGCGTCGATGTCTCAGCCGTGACCTCCACTTCCGCCACCGTCGTATTTACAGCTCCCGACAAACAATCCTGTCCGGTAGATTACGGCAATTCCGATCCGTCTTTGATCAACAACTTCGTTCGCGTGAAGGACGGCGGTTCCGAGCGGTCAAGAGAGGTGCGTCTATCGGGCCTGTCCACAGGAACCACCTACTACTACCGCGTGAATTGCGCCGTCGAACAGCCAATGGGTTCATTCAAGACGCGTTAGCCGCGGTCAATTCCGGCATCCCCGCTCCCACGGCAAGGCTCATTTGGTGAAGACTGGTTGTGGTCAACTCCGAATGCTCACGTTCAAAGTGCGCCAAAATGGCATCGGAGATTCGCGCACTCGCAGTGCCGTCGCCGTAGGGACTGTGCGCCCACGCCATCGCCCGGTATGCATGGGGACTGTCTAACAGCTCGGTTGCGTTTGAGAAAATCGTTTCCGGACAAGTTCCAACCATCCGAACTGTCCCCGCCAGCACGCCCTCCATCCGCTCTGTTGTGTTCCTAAGCAGCAAAATGGGCTTGCCCAGTGCTGGGCCCTCTTCCTGTATTCCGCCCGAATCAGTGAGGATGAGATAGGCCTTGCGCATCAAATCCACAAATTCTACGTATCCTAGCGATTCCACTAACTTCACGTTCTTCCGATTGCGCAATAACGGCTGCACCACATCCCTCACTTGCGGATTGGGATGCACCGGAAATACAAGCTGCACATCGGGCCGGTCGGCAATTTTAGACAGTGCCGCGCAAACGTTTTTAAAGCCGCTGCCATAGTTTTCGCGGCGATGTGTCGTGACCAGGACCAACTTTTTGGTCGGGTCAGAGACCAGCACATCGTAACCTGTAAGTTCGCCGGCAGCCAAGCGGTCGCGAATGAACATAACAGCGTCTATCCCAGAGTTACCCGTAAGGAATAAGGATGACGGATCACAACCCTCGCGGAGTAGGTTGTCCCGCGCGGATTCCGTCGGAGCGAAATGTAATGTAGAAAGCCGTGTGGTGAGGAGACGATTCATTTCCTCCGGGAACGGTTGCCCTACATCTCCCGTTCGAAGACCAGCTTCCACATGCGCCACCGGAATTTTCTGGTAAAAGCTTGCCAGTGCGCCGCATATTGTCGTTGTGGTGTCCCCCTGGACTACCACCAGGTCCGGCTTGTCGGATACTATCGCCTTTTCGATTCCTGCCAGTATTCGCGCGCTCGATTGGCACAGTGTTTGGCCCGGCAACATCGCTTCGACCGCGAAATTGGGCGAAATGTTGAAAATTTTCAGAACGTTATCCAGCAAATGACGATGCTGCCCGGTTACACAGATGCTAACGCGAAAGTGATCGGGTAGAGACTTCTGGTGCAAGATCAGCGGGGCCAGCTTGATCGCCTCGGGGCGCGTGCCCAATATAAAGAGAACCCTAACCATGGCCGATACTTAAGAGTGGGTGGGCACCGTCGGTATGCTCATCGTTTGCGAAAAATACGCCAAGGACATGAGCGGCTGGTGCGGGAAATGCTCCATCTAACGTGCAACAATTGATTAGGCCAAAGCTGTTTTCGATGCCAAGCGCTGAGGACATTTTCGCCGCGGTTTAACGCGCCCATGACGAAAAACATCGAACTGCAGCGCCGCACGCAAAGAGCACTCACTGCGTTCTCTTCTCCGTCGTCATTGGCCAAGTCGCTCCGTTCAGCTTCTTCTGAGCCGGATTTCATTGCCACTCTCGTGGCTATCTACGTATTCCTTCTCGAAAGCCGCGTCCTCGATCTGTCGCCCATCTATTGGCTGCACATCCCCATGGTGCTGCTCATTGTTCTTGTTCTGCTCACGGTGGCAAAAGGAAACTTCCGGATCACATTTGAGTCGAAGATTTCCATCACATTCGCGCTATTTACCGCGTGGGTTGTGCTTTCAGTGCCCTTCAGCAAATGGCGCTTTGCCAGCATGGGGCCCCTGCAATCGCAGCTTCAGGCCTTACTTATTTTTGTGATCATCGTCCAGGCGATTAGAACGCCCGCTGCATATCGCAAAATCACCGGCGCTTATGCCTACGCCATCTTAGTCGCAAGCCTGATGAGCTTCTACCTTGGGCGTTCGGTGGAAAATGGCCGGTTGGCCCTCGCGGGAGGCACGCTAGGAGACCCGAACGAGTTCGCCTTGGCACTCGTCGTCGGCCTTCCTTTCTGGTGGGACAAGGCAAACTTGGCTACGGGCGCGCGAAAAGTATATTGTCTTTTGTGCACCATCCCAATCTTCGTCAGTTTCATGAAAACGGGTTCGCGATCGGGCCTTTTCACGTTACTGATGCTTGTGTTTGTAACCTTCATACTGGCGTCTATCAGCCGCAAGATGCTAATTGCCGCGGGCGCCGCGGTACTCGTGCTCGCCTCTATCTTTCTGCTGCCGGATTACATCAAGGCTCGCTATCAGACCATCTTCTCGCCTGCCGATGTCGCCTCGCTTAGCGCCGGGGATGCACGCCACCTAAATAGCGACATCGCTTCGAGCGAGGAAAGAAAAGCGCTCCTTACGCAAAGCATTGAGATGACATTTAAGAACCCGATTTTTGGAGTGGGGCCTGGTGTTTTCTCCTATGCCAGTTGGGACGAACGGAAAGCGACTAGCGGTATCGGCGGCATTGCGCAGGTGACGCATAATACTTATACTCAGATCTCTAGTGAAACTGGCATCCCCGGCTTCATCTTGTTTTTCGTCGTAATGGTGATGGTGCTGAAAGCCTCCTTTAGCGGATATCGCTCCTTACGAGACACCGACCCTTTGTTTGCCAGCAGCGGCAGATATCTCTTTTCGCT
>DASREJ010000279.1:0-8933 GCA_035652115.1 Bryobacteraceae bacterium | reverse complement strand
CGGAATTAAACGATTCCCCGAAAAAGGGCTGCGAATTCAGAGAGATGATAAAGATGGCACCCCATTATTGCAGAGCTTGTCCTCGGGACAAGTTTCTCAGAGACTGGCCGCGCCGACCAGCGCGCGGAGCCTGCACGGCACAATTTCCCTCAGTTGGGAGCGCGGAAGTCCCTCCTGAGACTAGTCCACGACACTCAATCCACGTCGGCACCGGACGCCCAACTAAAAATGCTCTGGTCTGTAGATTCCTTGAACGCGGCGGAGTGGATCCGAAGTATCGAAAATTAAGGATTTGAGAGGGCGAGGAAGGGCGTTTCGCCCAAAGCTAAAGATATTTACCCGTTCGAAAGTTGGGTTCAATTTACAAAAACACTGGCGGTCGACGCTGCAGCGTTAGTTGCTAATTAGTTGCTAAGGTGTGCCGCGTTGCGTTGGCAGTCGCCGACGTCCGCGCCGAACAAGGTCGGCACAGGCCTTGGAAAGCGGAGAAAGCAGGCCCAGGACTCCGTCGAACAAAAACATCAAAAATACCGCGACGAGAAATAATCCGATCCCTGTCAGGTCGTGGAGAGTACCTTCAACCGCATCAATTCCCCCATAGTAAGCAATAAGCACGAGTGCGAGAACACGAATGAAATTGGCGACAATGGTAATTGGTACAATCGCCACCAATAGCAGCAGGCCGCGGATTTTCGCGTCTGAACGAAACGCGTAGACGTAAAAAAGGCCGATCGCCGATAGCGCGAAGATTGAGTTCATTCCCGAGCATGCATCTTTCACCAACAACTGGTACGGCCCAATCATAATCATCACGCCATTTTGGGCGATCGGGTACCCCAACCCATACAAAGATTGCGTGACGACATCAGAGATCATGACCTTCAGCGGAACGGTCGCGGCATCGATCAGCCAGTCGGGCATCGGCACCGCAAAGAACAGAAACATGATCGGGAATGACAGGGCCCAAAAAACTTGCCAACCCGCCAACAAAAGCGTGCAGCCAGCAAGGACCGGAATTATCGAAAATACTTCGACGGTTAACACGCCCTGGGTGCGGGCAAGAAACATCAATGCAAGTCCAGAAAGCAAAGTAAGCCAACCCGCCACGGGCGCGGGCGACATTGGGATTGATCTTACTTTCTGACGCGCTTGCCACACGAGCCAAAGAGCTGCAGCAATGATCAGCGGCCCGTGACCTTCTTGCTCGGTCCGCCAAGGCCCATCCAGCAGGCTCTTTAAAGTCGGAGAATACGCGACCAGAAAGCACACTGCGATTAATAACAGTCCGCCCACCTTTGAGAGAGCCGATGACTTTGTTTGTTGAAGCGCTTGCAGGTAAGTCATAATGATTCAATAGGGTATGCTATTAAGGAGGTCTAACCATTATCATCCTCGTTAAACGAGGACAATTCCCTAAGATTCCGGTCGCAAGACCACAACCGCTGCATAGGCGACCGCTGCTGCGATCAAGATGAACGCGAGCGCCGAATATCCTGCGTTTCCCGTTTGATTTGCAACCGCCAACACAACGCCTGAGATCGTAAAGTGCAAGAGCGTCCGGCGATCGCGTTCGGTCCAAACCAAAAACGCAATGACAAGACCAAAAAAGCTAGCCACCGTCAGAAAGTCGAACAGAGTGCCCACTCAAACTACCCGTCTTATTTCTGAGGTTGGCCCGGGTTTGAGGAGGCCATTAATTTGGCGTACTCGCCCTCATATTTGGCTTCGAGATTAGCTGAAACGGTCGCCATTCCTACCTCGGACTTAAGCAGGTCTGCATTCATCGCCTGACGGGCGACACTGATTGCTGCATCTCCCGTAAGGGGTCTGGTCTCTTCGCTTTTGACGACAAAAAAGACTCCGTTTGGGCCTGCTCTAAGAAAAAACACATCATCGGGCTTTTTTGCTTCGATTTGATGCAAGATATTTTCCGGTAAATCGGCGCCATTGATTGCGCCCATCGATCGGCTATGCGGAATGTTCATCGACGTGAGCTTTTGATCAACCTCGTCGAGCGATTTGGCATCCCGCGTGGCATCTAGCACGTCTTGAGAGACGGCTCCAACTTGCAACGTGATCTGTTCGACCGACAACAATTTCCGATTTGCGAATTTTGCTGGGTTGTTGGCAATGTACTTTTCAATATCCGCTTGGCTTATACCTGACACTTTGGTGGCCACGCCTCGCGAAATAGCTGCGTTGGCGAGCACCAATTCCCTTGAGCGAAGTATTTCAAGAAGGACTCCGGGTTCACGGTCCAACTTCGAATCGAGAGCCTGCCGCGCCAGATATTTTCGCAAGACGAGATTGCTCATGACACGCTTGAGCGTTGCCGGGTCCTTCTGTTTGTCACCGGGAATATTGTCCACCCGAAACTCGTTATCCAACTCCTGCCTCGTGATTGCATCCTGGCCGACATGGGCCACGATTTGCCCGTTGGGCGCCGCCGCCTGATTGTCAGCTCCTCTCCCGCACGCAGAGAGCAAAAAGGCGCACAACAACATCGCCGCTCCCAACACGTGGCGGGCAATCTGTTTATTCACGATGAGCATCACGGCGGCTCCGGTTCCAAGACGTCCAAGGTGGGCATTAACGCCAAAAGCTGTTTCGGTCGAGCGATACCTCCGGCTATCGTCGAGTACTGCAAGTTTATCTTAATTTCCAAGATCGTATCCTTGGGTCGCGGAAAATGCTATGATACTAGTGGTTTTTGTAGGCGGGACCCATGGCAATAAATCGGTTTCAGGTTGGGCTTGTGGCAGCAGCACTTCTCGGCTCTGCTTTAGCGGCACAAGTGCTCGAGCCACGCCAGCTCATGGCACGGACAGCTGGTTTAGATTTGGAAAAAGCTGTCCCACAGCAGTTCGGGACGTGGAAACTCGTGCCCGAAATCAAGCCGATAATTCCTGCGGATCCAGAGGGGGTTCTCGATCCTCAAACCGAAAAGGACATGGTCTATAGTCAGGAGGTCTCGCGGGGTTATACGGATCCTCAAGGTCACATTGTCATGTTCCTTGTGGCTTACGGGCCAGTCCAGAATTATCGGTTAAAAGCCCACCGACCTGAGATGTGTTACACTGCCGCCGGCTTCCGCATCTCCGATAAACATGGTGAACAACTTGCTATCGACAGCGGTCAAAACATTGCTGTCACTAGATTAGTTGCACAGCGAGAAGCCCGCTACGAACCGATTAGCTATTGGATGCGTGTGGGGAACGATATAGCAACGGGCATCGTGGACCGCCAAATCATCAGATTGAAATATGGGCTGCGCGGGATCATTCCCGATGGCGCTTTGATTCGAGTTTCCACTATCGGACTATCGGAAGAGACATCATTTAAAGTTCAAGATCAGTTTATCCGCGATTTCTTAAAGGCGGTCGCTCCTCAAGATCGCAAGTTTTTTACAGGGACCTGAAAAGACCCATTAGTGCGGCCAACTGCATGCGCCATCAAGCGATGAGAAAGTTGTCTCGCTGTTGCCTATCGTTGCTTCTCTCTGCTGTATTATGCTGCGCGGCTAAAGCGGAAAACGCGGACGACTCGCTTTTGGTCTATGCGGTCAACATCCATCAGACACCGATGCAATCCTGGGGACCTGGATACGGCATTTACCTCGGCAATGGATTGTTTGTTACCGCCGCTCATGTTGCCGGCCACACTTGGTTCACCAGACCGAAGGTTGCGATTGCTGGCACTGAGTATCCTACCAGGGTCGTCAAGGCTGGAGCCTACGAGACCATCGACCTCACCCTATTGTCCGTCGACGAAGCGCTCCTTCCAACTCGCTTGGCGCTCCGACGCAATCCTCTTTGCGCGGAGCCGCCCTGGCCCGGGGAGTCTGTCATAACCGTCGTGCCGGAAGAAACGGTCCGGTCGCGGATTCTGTCCCCTCAAAGGCTTCCGCTCTCTGTGCAAAAATTCAGCACCGTTATTAGCGACGTTGCGCGAACGGGAAATTCCGGATCAGGTGTATTTGATGCCGACAAGAAATGCCTGCTTGGCATTATGAGCCGCAAAATATCGGTTCCCGGGAACAAAGGCCCCGGCCAAGGCCAACAGCACGATATCGCGAAATACTTCGTGCCAGCCGCGACAATCATGGATTTCTTGCCGACCGAGCTAAGGCAAGAGATGATTGTCAATAATATTCATAATAGGGAACTGCAGATTCGCGTTCAGTAATCTTATTCACGACTACCCGCACGATCGGCTTTGATTTCAAGTGTTTCATACATTCCTTAATCTGCACCAAAGAGCTGCCACCTGCTTCGGCGACCAAGAGTATCGATTGAAGCTGGGGCAAAATTGAAAGCACATCACCTCCGGCCAGCGTTGGTGGGAGATCCACGATGACAGTCCGGGACCTAAATTCGCGCTTTAAGGTCTCGAGCAAGGTGGCCATTGCTGGCGATCCCATCCACTCGGACGAGACCTTGGTCGCTTCCCCAGGCAGGACCAGCAGCCGATCACCCTCCACTTCTGTCTCAACGACCGCTTCTGGTAAACTTTGGTGGCCCTGCAGAACGCTCAGCAAGCCCGGAGTTCTTTTAATTCCAAGGTAGTCAGCTACTTTGGGTTTACGCATATCGAGATCGACTAGAAGCACCTGGCGGTCAGCGAGACGTGCAATGCTGAGGGCCAAGTTGCATGCGGTGACGGTTTTTCCGCATCCGCCCGTGGGCGATGTGACAGCCAAAAGCTGCCAACCGCCTCTGTCCATCGATTGAAGGATTTGCGTTCGAAGCAGTTCGAATGATCGGGCGCGCGGATCATCCACGTTGAATGCAATGATCCTTTTGGCTTCGAGATATTTAGGATCAAGTGAGATTCTTCTAAACTTGGCCGGTTGCACTGAGGTGTCGAGCGGATCGTGCCGGCGCCCCTCCGAAGGGGCGCTGGGTGCGAGCGGAGCCGCACTACGTGCCAACTCAACTGCCTGCTTGAACTGGTCCATTCTTGATCTCCGTTGATTTGCGGAGGCGTTTCATCTGAACAGCCCGACGCGCGCTTTTGCTATGATCAGGTCAATCGGTGGTAGCAGCCAATAAGCGGCAGCTGCGATGGTCGCCCCGACGATCAAAACCGCCGCCAGCATCAACCAAAGTTTCCTCTTGCGGTGCCGCAATTCCGATTGAGTAAATAGATACGGCATCGAAACGACTAGTTCTCGATCAACGATGCCGAATAGATCAGAACTGCGCCTTATGGCTTTATCTAGCAGCTCAGCCGCAATCGCTATGGCAGCACCGAGCATGACCGCCAGAACTGCCACGACGCCAGCGATCTTCGGGCGATTGGGACTAATCGGCTCAAGCGGCTGAGTGGGTTGCTCGATAACCTCCAGCTTTTCTGATTGTTGATCTCGCTCGAGAGTTTCTCCGAGGCGCGCTGCCGCCAGCTTTTGCGTTGCCGCTTCCAGGTTAACCTGGATACTCTTCTGTTGCGTCAAAAGAGCATCGACGTCTACAGATGGGCTCGCATCCGAAGTTGTCGTCGCTGATCCGGCAGGCTGACTGCCAGCTTTCTCGAGCGCCTCTATCTGACGCTTGAGAGACTGAATTTGAAAATTTCGATCAGAGTAGACTGCGCTCTTTTGCGCCAGCTCGGCCCGAAGTTGTGCCAACTGTGAAGCAGTCGGGTTGACGGGGTCGCGCGACGACGGTTTCAATGATGAAACTTTGACTTGAGCCAATTTCGCGTCGATCGCGCTGCTTTCCCCTTGAAGGCGCTGCACCTCACGCGCCAAAAATTTAGTGGTGTCTGTGGCGCGGCTCGTGCGATCTCGAAGATCCAGATCCAGGATGCGAGTGACAAGTTCATTTGCAACCCTAGCAGCGTTCTGAGGATCGTCGTACTGAAACCCCACGGTAAAAATAACGGTCGGATGTTGCGATAAAGTTCCGTTAGCAAAGGCAAGTTGCTGAACCACCGGCTCTATCTTGATGCTTTTTTTCATCAGTTCGACGAGTTGAGTCGGCGACATCAACGATCGACGGTCGGGAAACAGCTTGAACTTGTCGGCTATCGCGAGGAGGTTGTCTCGCGTCACGGTTCTCTGCTGGATGACTTGTATACGTTCCTGAGCAGCGCTTGTTACGGTCGGCCTTACCAGCTCAGTCGGAATTAACTGAGATTCGACCAATATTTTTCCTTCCGAGTAATAGGTGGGAGGCCAGAGATAAATAATAGCTGCGCCAACGAGTGCTACCAAAGCGAGGGGAACAAGGAAAAAGGGCCAGCGGCGCTTAAGGACGCCCAAATAGTAAGCCGGTTGAAGCAGATAGCTGTAATCTGCGTCAGCATCTTGGACATCAAGGCTATCGTCGAGTTTTTGTAGCATGTGCAGCCGCGGTGAAACGTGGATAGGTCAATTACAGATTAGAATTTACCTTTGGTGCACCCTAGCTGAAATCTCCTCGCGACGCTAATCCGAGCCGAAGTAACATTAATGTTTCGTTAAAGTTGAACAAGTCCCAAATGTGGTTTTATCTCAATCCCGAGACCCGGATCTCGGCCGGAACTCGGAACCTTCCGTCCTCTTGGAAAGGTAGCCCCTACCTGCGATGGTACGCGGCTTGTGAGAAAGCGATATGTACGAAGCCTTCTTCGGTCTCAGGGAAAAGCCCTTTTCCATCCTGCCGGATCCCGACCTCATTTATTGGGGCCGCATGCACAGCATGGCGTTCACGATGCTCGAGTTTGGAGTCATGAACAATGCCGGCTTCACAGTCATTACCGGGGAAATTGGCTGCGGGAAGACCACATTGCTGCGGCATCTCTTGAAGATGCTAAATCCCAATATCTCGGTTGGTCTGATCTCAAATACCCCGCAAGGACGCGACGAACTGCTGCAGTGGATTTTGATGGCCCTGGGGCAACCATTTGAGGGGACTTATCCTCGCCTTTTCAAACAGTTAGAAGACTTTCTCTACAGTCAGTACGCCGCAGGCCGCCGCACCATCCTGATCGTCGATGAGGCCCAGAACTTGGGATCCGAGGCGCTCGAACATCTTAGAATGTTGTCCAACATAAATGCAGATAAACATCAGTTTTTGCAGGTAATTCTGATCGGACAACCGCAGTTGCGAGACCTTCTACTCGATCCTAAGTTGCATCAGTTCGCTCAGCGCATATCGTCCGATTTTCACTTAAAACCATTGGACGAGCATGAAGTGGCCAAATACATCGATTTCCGGTTAAAAGCCGTAGGATCTGTGCAGCCGCTGTTTAGCCCCCAGGCCTGCTCCGAAATAGCTCGGGCCAGTGGCGGAATTCCCCGCACCATAAATATCATCTGCGACACGGCCTTGGTTTACGGCTTTGCAAGCGACCAAAAGACCATTTCCTTGCCACTCGTGCAGGAAGTTATTGCAGACAAGCAACAGTTCAGCATCTTTCCTGTCCGAAGCACCCTCCAGAGCTGCTAAGTGTTTGTTTGATTACCGCTTCTGTTCTAAGCATATTTGCTGCTTCGCCGCAGGCGATGACGCGCGCGACGAACTAACAGGACCAAGAGGTGCGGTTATGCGGGTACTATTGGCAGCGCTCCTGTTCTTGAGCGCGTATGCAACCAGCGCGATTGCCCAAACGATTAAATCGGGCGACAGCCTAAGCATTTCAGTGCTGCAGGATCCAAAACTGGACCGCCAGGTCATTGTTGATCCCAGCGGCCAGATTGCTTTTCCGATGGCCGGACATATTAGGGCCCGGGGCCTAACCCCCCAAGCCGTCGAGAGCATCATAAAGGACAAGCTTAAACCCAACTACAAGGATGACAACCTCGACGTCACGGTGGCTTTGGTGGGGGTGGCTAAACCGGACGTCCCTGACGAAGACCTCAAGCCCAAGGTGTTTATTACGGGCGAAGTCATTCGGCCGGGTTCTTACGTGGTAAGGCAACGAACCACGCTCATGCAGGCCATCGCGTTGGCGGGAGGCCTTGGTCCTTTTGCGGCAAAGCGCCGTGTACAGGTTAGGCGGCGCGACCACAACGGCGACGAGACAATTTTTGCTTTCGACTATCGAGCCTACGAGCGTGGGTACGATCTTGAGGGTAATGTTACCCTTCATGCGGGAGATGTCATCATCGTCCCCGAGCGAGGTCTCTTCGAATAGAAGTCGGAGCAAAGGCGATCGGCTGTGAAACGCGCAATCCCTCGGTTTTGGTTGTGCTGCAGCATTGTGGTGTGCCTTGGCATGTCATCCAACAGCGCGCACGCCGTCGACTGGTCCCTCAATTCCTCATTAATCGAAACTGTTGAACTCAACAGCAATCAGTTTCTGCGCACCATGTTGGCAGGGGGGACACTCGGTTCCTACAGTACAATCACCGCCAACGCCGAAGCAAAGACTCCAACGTCGCGTTTCATTTTTGATGGGGATATAAATTATCAGAAGTATTGGGGGCCGGGAGTCGAAGGATTACCAAGCGAATTCAGGCAAGACGGCGTAAAAGCGCGCTATGAAATAAGAGGAAAGGATCCGACCGATCTGAGCTATGCCGAAACAAGTTTCAGAGAGTCGAGCACGTCCCTTGCCATTTTGAACAGCCTGGGCGTTGCGACGGCGGCACAAGGATTCATCGACGTGTCTACCCTGCGTGCCGGCGTCGAACGCAATCTCACGCCAATTGACTCCGCTACGCTTTCCGCACGATTCACCTATACGAACTACGACCCTTCCAGCGGAGGAACCGCATTTGGCGATAGTTCAGTCGTCGGAACCTGGCGGCACCGTCTGACATCCAATACGGCGCTCACCGCCTACTCGGAAGTCGAACGACTGAACTATAACAATTCTTTCAATACGAACATCACGATCCTGCGCGACATGGTGGGGATCGATACGTCCTTGTCGCCGGTTTTGAGTTTTCGGGGCTCGTCGGGCGTCGGTTACGTAAAAGTCGATCATACCCCGATCGCGTCAACGAC
>DASREJ010000278.1:0-41758 GCA_035652115.1 Bryobacteraceae bacterium | reverse complement strand
TCGCCCGTACTCCTGCAGCGCTACCGACTTCTCTGGCCGGTCGACGACCGCCGCCAACAATTCCCGCCACGTGTTGGGCTCTGGAACAGTCACAGCAATCGGCACATTCCATTCGCGCAAGACGGCCGTAGGTTTTGGCCCGCGCACTACCACGGCAATCTTACGCAAAGCTGCTAAGAATCGTGGCTCTCCATCGCGAATCACAATCACACGATGCAGATACCGCGCGCCAACACCAGTCAGAAAGATCACCATGTCGAAGCCGCCGGCATAAAGCCGGTCCGCAAACGCCAGCGCTTCCTCGTTTTCTTCAATCGGAACCTCGATTAACGCTGGCGCGACAATGGGTTCACCGCCGTTTATCCGGATCAGTTCACCGATCTCTTTCGCTCGGCGGCTTTCGAAAGCCAGAATTTTAGCCCCGTTGAAGGACATTCTCAGAATTTAGCCTACTTGTTGCTCCTGATACCATACAAAGAGTCAATCGATAGCATCAGGGAAATACCGGAATGAAGTGCGGTCTGCTAGTTCTATTTGCAATTTCTGCGATCATCGTCGTACCCGCGTTTGCGCAACAAATTACAGACCCGAATCCAGCGCATGTGCCCGATGCAAATATCGGGAACAACCGGCCTTTGATCTCCAAGAAGGAAAAAGCGCCGACATCGCGTACCGTATCTGGCAGAGTTGTCGACGACGCGGGCGGCACGCCACTAAAAGGCGCCATCGTAACTCTGACTGATCTTTCCACGCACGAGCGGCGTGAGATGGTTACAAAAGAAGATGGCCGCTATAGCTTTGATGACCTGAGCTTTTCGATCGACTATGAGCTCAAGGCACGCTATAAGAACTCTGTGACGGATGTTCGTAAGCTTAGTCAGTATGACCACACGGCCAAAGTCGTTCGCATCCTCACGATCTCCGATAATTCTTCCGCTCCGTCTTCGGTAAACGAAGCGAAGAAGGACACAAATCCCCCAATTAAGAAATAGCTTTCAGCGCAATCAACGAGTGTGTTCAGTCAGCGAGACTGGCGCGGCGAGCCGAAACTGCAAAACCGTATTCGCGGGCAGAACAAGATTGCGGTGGTTCTTGGCGTCCGTGTCAGCATCCTGGTCCGAAGCAATTCCGCTGGCGTGCGCCGCGCTCGTAACGGCACCGGACACGGCTCCAATGGCGGTTCGAATGGATCCCGTAACCGGGTTATGCGATCGCCCTCGATCTTCCCAGGAAACCGTCTCAATGCGTACGGACTGGTCGTCGGTCGTGTGAATCTCGACTAGAACAAGGCGTAAGTCAGCAGCACCGCCCAACTTGCCCGCCCGTTTCGATTCAACGACTTGCCCTATGACACTGGAGCCTGCGTCAGCGATCACGAAACCATCGGAAATGAGCGGCGACTGTAGAGTTGCACGAAAAAGTTGTCCCTCTTTCGCCTGAGATGTCGAGAGCGTATCGGTGATCTTTACCGATAATGGTGTACCGCTCCACAATGTCACCGTGTGCGGCAGTGACCGTGGCGTATCTGTTGCACGAGTTGTTTCATTGCTGTTGACGCTTGGCGGCTTAGACGATCCCGTCGGCCACGGCTGCACAACAGAGTTTTGAGCGGAAGGCAAACTGGCCGTTTGAGTCACCGGCTTTGGTTCTACTGTTTTGGCCGGAGCAGGCGGCGATTCGTTTGTTCGCCCGGTCGGCGCAGTCGAATCGGGCCGCGGCATTGGCGGCGGCGCTCTAGAAGTTTTAGGCTTTGCCACGAACGCGTCTAAAATTTCGCCGGGCGGTGTTGTTTCGTCCGTTTGCGTCATTGGCTGAGGCGTTGAGTTGGTTGCTTCTAGATGTTGTTTGTCCGCGGCCGCCGTGCTCGTAACAGATTGGCGCGCGGCGGCCGTGTTTGTGGATTGCGGAACAGGTTTCGGCCGGCTAAATGCGGACACTTGACTGAGTAAGGCACGTTCTTGAGGCGTCCGCGTAGCGAGCGCATAGATGAGTGCGCCGCCCATCGCCAACACTACGCCGACGACGAACACCGATACTAACCGGATCGTCTTAGTCCCTTCCATCTCAGTCCTTGAACGTAAAACGCTCTCGAAAGACCGAACGTTTCAAAGTGCGTTCGGCCGGTAAAGGCAGTTTTACCTTCAATTGTGCCCTGGGGCAAACTTCCGGCAATTGCTACACTGAATTACTAGCCGTTCGTTTCCGTTCGGAGGCATCGCTGTGGCTAAGGCCGTCGCCTGTGACAGCCGCCAAGAATGCCCCTCGGCGCCCGAAATCTCACGAAGGAGTCTTGCAGTTTCAATGAAATACATTTTTACGTCCGAGTCTGTGACGGAAGGTCACCCCGACAAGATCGCCGATCAGGTATCCGATTCGATCTTGGACGCGGTGCTGGCCGACGATCCCAATGGTCGCGTTGCATGTGAGACGCTTGTCACAACCGGAATCTGCGTAGTCGCCGGCGAAATTACGACGACTACCTACGTCGATGTTCCGAAATTGGTTCGCGGTGTCATTAACCACATTGGCTACACGGATTCGGCTATGGGCTTTGACTGCAAGACCTGTGCGGTCGTGAATATGATTCAAGCCCAGTCTCCCGATATCGCAATGGGGGTAGATACGGGTGGTGCAGGCGACCAAGGGTTAATGTTCGGCTATGCCTGCGATGAAACTCCTGAGATGATGCCGTTGCCGATCATGATGGCTCACAAGCTCGTACGGCGTCTGAGCGAATCTCGCCGGGAAGGTCAATTGCCATATCTTCGGCCCGATGGTAAGAGCCAGGTCAGCGTAGAGTATGTAGACGGTAAGCCGAAACGCATTGACGCTGTTGTCATCTCGACCCAGCACGACAGTGACGTTTCAACTGAGCAACTCCGCGCGGAGGTGAAGAAGTTTGTCATCGGTGCGGTTGTTCCGGAGAACATGTGCGATTCGCAAACCAAGTTTCACATCAATCCGACTGGCCGCTTCGTTATCGGCGGACCTCATGGAGACACTGGTTTGACGGGCCGCAAAATTATCGTTGATAGCTACGGCGGCATGGGCCGTCATGGCGGTGGCGCGTTTTCCGGTAAGGATCCCACGAAGGTGGACCGCTCGGCCTGCTACATGGCTCGATACGTGGCGAAGAATCTTGTGGCGTCGGGATTAGCATCACGAGCTGAAGTCCAGCTTGCCTACGCCATCGGTGTAGCCGAACCGGTTTCAGTGATGGTAAATACTTTTGGGACTGGCAAAGTAGAAGATCAGCGACTGGCCGAGTTGGTGCGCGAGCACTTCTCTCTGACCCCTGCCGGCATGATCAAGAGTCTTAATCTGCGACGTCCCATTTATCGCGCCACTGCAGCTTTCGGCCACTTTGGTCGCACTGAAGAGAGCTTTACATGGGAAGCGACGGACAAAATCGAGGCGCTTCGAGAGTCCGCTCAACTCGCCACAACGGCCGCCTAGCTATCAAAAGGTAGCGCGGCGCGCCCAGTACAAGGAAGAAAATTGTCAGCAGATTGTAAGCGTTCGCTTGAAATCGAGATTCCGCTCGAAGAAGTAGAACGGGCGAAAGAACGCGTCACAAACTCCATAAAACAGCGTGTTCGTCTGCCGGGCTTTCGGCCGGGCAAGGCGCCCGTCACCATGATTCAGTCTCGCTTTGAAAGCGAGATTCGCAACGAAGTTCTCGAACTACTGCTGCCTCAGGCGTTTCGTGACCGCGTCCAAAAAGAAGAAATCAAGGTCGTCGGAACACCCGACGTTTCGGACTTGCATTTCGAAGCCGGTCAGCCTATCCGATTCAAGGCGGACTTTGAGGTAGCGCCTGAAGTTGAACTAGGCACGTACCACGGTCTTCCGGTCAAGTACGAAGAACCTACCGTCACCGACGAAGATATCGATAAACGCCTGGAATCCATGCGTGAGAATAAGGCCGAATATCCTAACCAGGATCCCCGGCCTATCGAATCGGGAGACTACGTGCTGGTCCATCTAAAGTCGCTTTCTGGCTTGGCCGAACCCATCGATCAGGATGTTCAAGTGCAGGTCGGTGCCGAAGACACATTGCCCGAATTTAACGAACATCTCGTCGGCGCTTCGCCCGAGGAAACAAAAGAATTCGACGTCACCTATCCGGAGAATTATGCGCAGGAGCGCTTGTCCGGCAAGACTGTGCGCTTTCAGTTAACGCCTAAATTCATCCGCAAGAAGGAACTACCCGCGCTTGATGATGAGTTCGCTCGTGATTTGGGCGACTACCAGTCTTTAAGCGAGCTGAAAGACGCGGTGCGCAAGTCGATTTTTCATGAAAAGCAGTATGTAGCTCAGCAGGCCGCTAAAGAAGAATTGGTGGATCAGTTGGTTGCTTCCCACGAATTTCCCGTTCCGGAGGCATATGTTGACCGCCAAATCGAAAACCAGGTGCGGATGCAACTCAGTAATCTGGCTGGCCGTGGAGTAGATCCGAACAGCATTAAGCTGGATTGGAACAAACTCAAGGAGACTCAACGCGATAAGGCCTTGCGCAACGTAAGGGCGGCCCTTCTGCTCGAAAAAATTGCGGAAAAGGAAGGTATCGGCGCGACCAAGGACGAGGTTGACCGCGAAGTGCAACGGATAGCGCGCCAGGAGCGTGAGACAGTTCCGGTTACGCGTGCGCGCCTCGAAAAAGAAGGCGGGTTGTCGCGAATTGCCGGCGCAATTCAGAGCGAGAAAACATTGCAATTCTTGTTGGAGCAGGCTCAGAAACAAGCCTAGAGATCTTTACAGTCGAGGCGAACTACTACTGAATTCGTTCGCGGCGCCCCGAGAGATGAGGCGTCGCATCGGCACCGGGCGAAAACTCGGACGCTGTGAGGTCAGCTAGTTCCAGCTCGACAAGTTCGCCGCGGGCGAACCCGGTTTTCGCGGGCGAGAACACCTGGTCCGCGATTCGAAAATAGATCGTTGTATTCGCGATATCTTCGACGTAGCCGAAAACGCTCCTTTCGGAGTCGAAGTTAGCTCCATCCGGCGCTACTTCACCAACGTAGATCTCGGCCCAGCCACCAATCTGGACATGAGCCAATTCGAACGGTTTGCAATCGCGCACGCTATAACTGCGGTTCAGGCTGGACTCCCTAGTCCGCGGCGGTCTTTTTGCACTTAGTATCCCCAATCTTTTCCGTTAGATCAGCCGTACCACAATCCAATTGCTAAGCACAAACCCTGGTACGGTACTGGCGGTTTTAATCCACGATTGCGGGTTTTACGGACCAGCTATCTCAACTTGC
This sequence comes from Bryobacteraceae bacterium, assembly GCA_035652115.1. GTDB lineage: Bacteria > Acidobacteriota > Terriglobia > Bryobacterales > Bryobacteraceae > Bog-105. The sequence goes on along the minus strand of DASREJ010000278.1, from coordinate 36,494 downwards.
CATACCGAACGTTAAGGTTTAAGTAATTCAGTAAGACTAATCAAAAGGGACCGCAAACGATGCCAAGCGCGGCATCACGTATTGCGGCTCACTAACAATAGTCGGGCCACGGGACGAGCGGAAAGCACGTGAAAGGTGGCACGACAGCATCGTCCAACAGTTCGGAGCGTCCGCAGTGAACATCGGTTTTCGCGAGCTTTCTTTACGAGGCCGTTGCAGCTCTTGCGGCCGTGTGAACAAAATCGAAGCTCGCGACACTTTCGTCACGGCTGGAAATTATGTTCAAGAAACTCGCGAGCGCGAGAAGCGGAAATGTATTCCGGTATTCGGTGTAGGAAAGATAGAAGACTCGCGGGAACCCGGTGCCGGTGCAGAAGTCTTCGGCCCACGTTCCATCGCGGCGCTGCGTGCGCACTAGATAGTCAATGCCGTTGTAAAGGCTCTCGCTGCGCAGGTCGCCGCCGGCAAGCAGCGCAAGCACCGCCCAAGCCGTCTGCGAAGGAGTGCTGGGATTGGGCATATAGCGGCCTTCGTCATAACTGGAGCAGCTTTCTCCCCAGCCGCCGTCGCGATTTTGATAAGCGCGAATGAATTCAATAGCCCGCTGAACGCTCGGTTCGTTCTCATCAATTCCCGCGGCACGCAAGCCGCGCAACGCCAGGAAAGTGCCGTAGATATAGTTCACGCCCCAACGGCCATACCAACTGCCGTCATGCTCCTGGCAACCGAGTAAGAATTGTACGCCTCTGCGAATCGCCGGATGATTCGGCTTGAGACCACAAGCAATCAACGCTTCAAGAACACGGCCCGTAATATCGGGGCACGAGGGGTCCAGCATCGCGTTGTGATCCGCGAACGGCACATGACTCAATATCTTCCAGTTATTGTCGACGTCGAACGCGGCCCAGCCGCCGTCTTTGCCCTGCATGGCGAGCAGCCAATCGACCGCGCGCTTCTCGCACGCACGTTGCTTGACTTGATCCGAACCGTGCGCACGCCGCAAGGCCATCAAAACCATGGCTGTGTCATCGACATCCGGATAAAATTCGTTGTTGAATTCGAAAGCCCATCCCGAGGGTTCGACATTCGGACGCTTCACAGACCAATCGCCCCTGCGCCGCACTTCTTTCGACAACATCCAATCCATCGTTCGACGCAATGCGGAGACAGGCGCGGTGCCCGCTTCCTCCAGCGCAAACGCTGCGATGGCAGTGTCCCAGATCGGCGAGAAGCAAGGCTGATAAAAGAAGCCGCGACGGTCGTCAACCATCAAGTGATCGAATTGCTTTTGAGCTTCTACCCGCAGCGGATGATCGGCACCATAACCAAGTACGTCGAGCGCCATGACCGCGTACTGCATTGATGGGTAAATGGCGCCTAAGCCATCCGATCCTTCAAAACGCTCGATCATCCATTGAGCGCATTTCTTGATGGCGTGATTACGAATAAAGTGATGGCCCGTACGCTCCCAAAGCTTTAGGAACTTATCCAACGCCAGGAAGCAATTTCGCCAACTCAGGCTTTTGGAGTCGGGCGATGGCAGGACAGGAGCGCCAGGCAGAAATAGTTCGTCGACATGGAAGCCGGCGGGCACCGGGCGATGCGGATTGGCCGCGTGAAGTATAGAAAGCGGGATGACTATTGCACGCGTCCATGACGACATCTGATAGATGAAGCGGAACGGCAGCAAAATAATTTCGGGCGGAATGGATGGCCCCGCATTGCGCGGGAACAGATCAAATAAGCTCAGATTCGTTCGAACGTAGCTGTTTGCAGCTTGCAAGCCGCCGAGTTCCAGCACCCGTGTGCGCAGGCGCTGCATACGCGCATCTTCCGGCGGTACTCCCGCCACCTTCAGCGCGAAATAAGCCTTGATGGACGCGTTGATTTCAGAAGGCCCGTGCAGGTAGATGTTGAATCCACCGTCTTCCAATTGGCGCGCCAGAATCGAATGGACCGCCTTATCAACGAGCGGACGAGTAGGGGGTTCCCAACTGCCATTCACCGGAGGATGCAGCCACAACTGCATCAGGATGTAGTCCGATTCGAGCGTAGTGTCGGCGCGCAAGTCGGCCCACCAGTAGCCCTCCGAAGACTGCCGCTGCAGCAGCGATGCCGAAGCTCGGCGGATCGCCTCAGCCGTTGCGGTATTCAAGGGGTTTGTGGTTTGTAGACCGTACTTCATCGTTTAGGTGATGTACTCACGTGCGCACAGTATGCAGCCGGGGCGTAAAATTCTCCAAATCGGACGGCAGCGTAAACCGCACATCCTCTTCTTTGATTTCGGCCTCTTCCAAATCTGTGTAACCTTGGTTTCGCAAATGATTGATCAGTTCCTGCACCAAATGTTCGGGCGCGGAAGCTCCAGCGGTAACCGCTACAGTCTTTGCACCGTTCAGCATCTCAGGCCGAACTTCACTACAGTCGTCGAGCAGATACGCGGGGACACCGGCTTTTTCGCAAACTTCTACCAGCCGCCGCGAATTGGAACTGTTTTGAGAACCAACCACTAATAGCGCTTCGCAAAGCGGAGCTACGGCTTTGACGGCGAGTTGCCGGTTCTCGGTTGCATAGCAGATGTCTTGTGTCTTAGGACCGGTGATCTTCGGAAAACGCTCTCGCAAACGCGTCACAATATCACGAGTTTCGTCGAGCGAAAGCGTGGTTTGAGTCAAGTACACCATCTTCTCCGGGTCCCGAATTTGAAGCCGATCTACATCTTCAACGTCGGAGACCAGAATCGTGCTTTCCGGAGCCTCCCCTAACGTGCCGATTACTTCGTCGTGATCGCGATGGCCGATGAGGATAATCGCGTAGCCCTGCTTAGCAAAGCGGACTGCTTCCAGATGAACCTTGGTGACCAGCGGGCAGGTGGCATCGATTACTTGCAAATGCCGTTCTTTCGCTTCCGCGCGGACCGCTGGAGAAACTCCATGGGCGCTAAAGATGACTCGCGCGCCTTCGGGAACCTCAGCCAATTCCTCCACGAAAATGGCTCCCGCAGTGCGTAATTCATCCACGACATGCCGGTTATGGACGATTTCCTTACGGACGTAAATGGGAGCGCCATACAGGTCGAGCGCGATTTTGACCACATCTATAGCGCGTACCACTCCAGCGCAAAAGCCACGTGGTTTCAATAAGATGATCTTCTTTTCGACCCCATCCGCGGGGTTTGGCCCAGCAGGAATGGCGACATCGTATGCAAGGCCGGATGATGGCATAGGGAAACAGCTTAAGTATAACAATTAATTGGCTTTTAGCCGAATACAAAAACATAAGCTGCGGCTTTTCAGGCGTTTAGCGGCTTCGATAACGACTGGGCACAAATCCTGTGTCAACTGGTTTCGAGGAACTTCGACAGACAGATTCATAACCCATTAGAATGGAGAAGGTTAGTGCGTTGCGGTTCTTTGTGCAAGGCAGCTTCCAACTTCCGCTAAAACTATGAGTGTTCCCGCCTCCCAGATGTGGACAACCGCCACCTATGTGATTCGGCAAAGAATGGCCGGGCGCAAACGGTACCCCTTTGTTCTAATGCTGGAGCCGTTGTTCCGCTGCAATTTGGCGTGCGCCGGCTGCGGGAAGATCCAATATCCCGCACATGTGTTGAAGCGGCAATTGACGCCTGAAGAGTGCTTTAAGGCGGTGGATGAGTGCGGCGCGCCTATGGTGTCAATCCCTGGCGGCGAGCCTTTAATGCATCCTCAAATCGGCGAAATAGTGGCCGGTTTGGTAGCGCGCAAGAAATATATCTATCTCTGCACCAACGCCCTTCTGCTGGAAGAAAAGCTTCACTTGTTTACTCCAAGCAAGTACCTCAGTTTTTCTGTGCATGTCGACGGTCAACGCGAGCATCACGATTTCTCGGTTTGCCGGGAAGGCGGCTACGATCTGGCTGTCCGCGGCATCAAAGCGGCACTGTCGCGGGGCTTCCGCGTTACGACGAATACGACTTTATTCGATGGTGCCGACCCAAACAGCGTTCGCGCCTTCTTCGACGAAATGATGGAACTGGGTGTCGAGAGCATGATGCTTTCGCCCGGCTACTCTTACGACAAAGCGCCGGATCAGCAGCATTTTCTAGGACGCGCACGCACCCGGCGTTTATTCCGCGCAATTCTTTCGAACCGAAAGCCGAGTTGGAAATTCAACATGTCGCCTCTATTCGGCGAGTTCCTGATGGGTCATCGTAACTTTGCCTGCACACCCTGGGGCATGCCAACGTACAACGTTTTTGGCTGGCAAAAGCCGTGCTATCTGCTACAGGACGGTTATGCGGATACCTTCGCCGAACTCATTACCGAAACGGAATGGGCCAGCTACGGCACCGAATCGGGTAATCCGAAGTGTGCAAACTGCATGGTTCACAGCGGATATGAAGCATCGGCAGTCAACTACGGCTTTGGATCGCTAAAAGGCTTCTTTGCGATGGCGAAAGCTGCGCTCTTCAACCGTTACGAAGATTCTTATGCGAAGGCGCTGTTGAATGAGCCGCACAAACCGGTGCATTCCTACAATCCTTTGGTTCAGATCAACACGGCACAAGAGACGCAAGCATGAGTGAGAAAATACTAAATCCGGACGAACTGGAAGTTTCGCCCGGGTTTACGCATGAGAGCTTGCAGGGTTGGATTCCGCGGTTAGCTTCGGACGAAGAGATTCGCGACGCGCTAGAAAAAGCATTCGACTATCGCGGTGACGTGACCCTCACCCGCAAAGACGGCACCGTTGTGGAAGGCTACCTTTATGACCGGAAAGCCGGCACGACGCTCGCAAATTCGCTAGTGCGCCTGTTGCCGGTAAACGGCAAGCCGCGCGTGAGCATTCCTTATTCCGACATTGCGGCGCTTGTTTTCAGCAATCGCGATCCCGCTGCGGGTAAGAGTTGGGAAGCATGGGTTCGGAAATATTGGGAAAAGAAGGCTGCTGGCGAGCAAGCTGCGATCGAGCCGGAACCGCTCGATAACTAGCAGCGCCGCGCAGCCAGCGTCGTGTCTCCTTCGCCTCAGGCCGCCGTCGGCACAATTTCGCCGATGTGGAGCGCCTGCAGTGGCCCCTCTAATTGCGCGCGGTCTCCAACGACGAGCCAGATCATCTCGCCCGGATTCAGAAGCATTTTTGCGCACGCCTCCAATTCCGGAGTCGTCAAAGCCGAGACACGGCTAACATAGTCATCGTAAAAATTGAGCGGTAACCCAAGCTGCAACAGATCACCGAAAAGGCCGCCTATCGCGTTCATCGTTTCGTGCGCTCCGGGCAGTTCGAAAATTTGCTGTTGCTTCACTTTTTCCAGTTCTTCCGCGGTGATTGGCTTCAAACCGTTCATGCCCGAAAGTTCGGCAAGCATTTCCGAAATCGAGTCGGCCGTCTTGTCGCCTTGCACCGAAGCGTAAGCCAACAACGGTCTCTGTGCGCGTGCGGCGTACAGCACCGAAGCGGCGCCGTAGGACCAATGCTTTTCCTCCCGCAAATTCATGTTCAAACGTGCGCCAAAGGTTCCGCCAAAGATGTTGTTCATCGTTTCGAGCGCAACCTCATTCTTCGCATTCGCCGGCGGGGCAATGGTTCCTGCGATGACCACGGAATGCTGCGCTCCCGGCTTGTCGATCAGATAGATTTTCGGTTTGCTTGGGCGAGCTACATGACGAAGGTCTTTCACCGGAACAGACGCCGATCCCCAGCTCCCGAACAACTTTTCCAGCTTGGGCTTGATCTCTTCAACAGTGGTGTCGCCCACGACAATTAATGTCGAATTGTTTGGCTTGAACCACGTCGAATGAAAACGAACGATATCCTCGCGTTTCATCGCGGCCAGTGTTTCTGGGGTGCCTGAACCGGTCAGTGGTGTGCCATATGCGTGTTTTGGCCCGAACAGAAGCGGCGGCAATGCCCGCAACGCCATTTGCAAGGGCGTTACTTTCTCATTGGCTATGGCTGCGAGTTGTAGCGTGCGCTGACGCTCAAAGTCTTCGGCTGGAAATTCCGGATTCAGGATGATATCGGTGAACAGATCAAGGGATTCATCGAGCGTCGCACGCAGCGCAGATAAATATACGGTCGAAAGATCCAGATTGCAGCCACTGCTGACCTGAGCCCCGAGCATTTGAACTTCGTCGCTGATTTCAAGCGCCGTCCGCCGTTTCGTTCCGCCGGTCAGCAGGCTGGATGTTAAACGCGCAGTGCCGGACGTTGCAAACTGATCCGCCGCAAATCCAGCGTCGACATCCAGCCAGAAATTTACCGCGGGAACCTCGTGCCGCTCGGCCACCAGCAGCTTCAGGCCATTTGGCAGTGTCGCCTCATGTACCGGCGGTAAGCGAAGGTCATGCGGCGATCCCAAGCCGGGAAGCGAATTACGTTCAGGCGTACCTTCCGCGGACTGCTTAGCTTCAATGAACGGCACAACTTCCAACGCATATACGCCGTTGCTCAGCCACGCGCGCGCGCTTTCGCGCAATTGCTCCGGAGTTACTTCTTCCAAATGGCGCAGCCGCTGCTTGTATCCATGCGGATCCTCGAGATACGTCTGGTTCGACGCCAGAATGTCCGACTTGCCTCCGAAACCTCCGATTCGTTCCACACCTCTGACAAAACTTCCATATGTTTGAGTGCGAATACGGTCCAGTTCTCGCGGGGTCGGGCCATCGTTCAAGAACCGGTCGAGCTCTTCGTCAACGGCTTTCTCCACTTTGTGCAGGTCTTCACCCTGACGTGCTGTGGCAACCACAACAAATTGGCTTCCAATTTCGCGCTCATCCAGGTAGGCGCCCACCTGAGTAGCAATTTGATCGTCGTAGACGAGTCGCTTGTATAAGCGCGAATTCTTGCCAGACGACAAAATCCCGGCGCCGATTCTCAAGTGATCTGCCGCCTTTGTCCCATATCCCGGCACGTTCCAAATTTTGTAGAGACGCGCCTGCGGCACACGGTCCTGTACCACTTCGCGATGTTCGTCTTCCATCCGGGCAACCCATGCCCGTTGATGCGCAACAGGCGTACCGGGCGGAATTGCGCCGAAATAGCGTGTGGCCTTCTCGCGCGCTTGCTCCGTTGTCACATCACCTGCTAAAACGAGCACGGCATTCGAAGGCGTGTAGTACGTCTTAAACCAGTCGCGAACGTCTTCCAATGAGGCCGAATCCAGATCTTCCATCGATCCGATCACGGTGTGAGCGTAAGGATGGCCGGCCGGGTACGTCGATTTGACAACCAGATCTTCGACAATTGCGTACGGTTGATTGTCCCCCTGCCGCTTTTCGTTCTGCACCACGCCCCGCTGCAGATCAAGTACTTCTTGACCGATTGTGTTGTAGAAGTAGCCCATGCGATCGGATTCGGCAAATAACGCATAGTCAAGCGCCGATGTGGGAACGTTTTCGAAATAGTTAGTGCGGTCTTCGCTGGTTGTACCGTTCAGATCGGTAGCGCCGATGCGCTCCATTGCCTCGATGTAGCTGCCCTCCAGATGCTCGCTGCCTCCGAACATCAGATGCTCAAAGAGGTGCGCGAAGCCCGTTTTTCCCGGCTTTTCGTTTTTAGAACCGACGTGATACCAAATGTTCACAGCCACAATGGGCGTCTTGTGGTCTTCGTGGACAATGACGGTCAGACCGTTGTCCAGAACAAAAGATTCGCAGGGGATTTCAAGGGTCGAGAATTTCATTCCGGCTTGCATCGACACGATAGCAAATAGTGGCGAGAGCCCCTTCTATCTGGCAGAAACCGGGCAGTTAGCTATGCCGCCGAACGGCGGCGCAAAGCGTTTTCGAGGAGTGCAAAAAACGTAGTGCTGTCTTGTAGTTCCACTTCAATTTCAAGCCACGCGAGTGTAAGTGGAGCGATGGCGGAACTCAACCGTGCGGGACAATTTATGCGATCCTTCTCAGTTGTTACCAGCACCTGAGCGCCATGTAGGACCGCCTGCTGTGCAACGTATTGCAGCTCCCGCGGCCCATAGGCGTGATGGTCTTCGAAAGACCAACGGAAAACCACTTCTACCCCGAGCGACTCCAGCGTGTCCCAAAAATTTTGCGGATTGCCCAGTCCGCAAAACGCAGCCACACGCTGCTGTGCGAGATCGACGCTTTGGCCGGTTCGGTAATCGCGCCAGTTTCGCGCAATCAGCCGCGTGCGGAAAACCGGGGCTCGCTCGTTGTACTTGCGCAATTGCTCGCAGATAGCCAGGAAGCGTGGGTCCGATCCGGATCTTGTCACAACGAACACATCTGCGCGGTTCAATGACGAAAGCGGTTCGCGCAAGCGTCCCAGCGGAACAATCTCGCGGCCTCCGAGAGGATCGAGGCCATCGATCACTACGATATCGAAATCGCGCCTCAAACGGGCATGCTGAAATCCATCATCCAGCAGAAGAATATCGGTGGAGGGGAATTGCTCCAGCAAAACTTGCGCGGTTTCATAACGGCTTTTTCCAATGCCGATGGGAGCGATTCCGGTGCGAAGAAAAATCTGCGCTTCGTCTCCTGTCAGCGACGAGGGAACTTTTACGCCAGGCATTAGCACAACGTTTTCAGCAGGAGAGCGCCGGCGGTAGCCGCGCGTCAAAATCGCGGGCGCGTAACCGCGCTGGCGCAATTGCGAAGCGAGATATATCGTAAATGGAGTTTTCCCGGAGCCGCCAACGGTGATGCCCCCGATACTCACGACCGGTACCGGTAACGGTCGAACCGACGAAGTATATCCTTCTCCCCGTCGCCGCTTCCGCTCGCCTCCCTTGCGCCAAAGAAACGACAGAAAGCCTAAACAAACGCGAACGATCAAATTTTGCGGACGTTTATATTGGCCGCGGAAGTACAGGTCAAGCAGGATAGGCGCCAACCGTTGAGCTACGCCGCGGCGCATCTCAACAACTCGATGAGCGAATTCTCCTAATTCACGCGCACGTTCCGTATCCGAAAGCAGCGAACGTACAGCCGGAAGTAACTCCGACTCTGAAGCTATTTGGACCAGCGCGTGAGCGTTTCGAAAATCACAAGCAATGGCATTGAAATTCTGCATATGCGGCCCGACTACAATAGGCACGCCTGCCGCTGCCGGTTCGATGATGTTGTGGCCGCCGCGCGGCGCAATTGAGCCGCCCACGAAAACGCAATGGGCTTCAGCATAGGTACTTGACAGTTCGCCAAGCGTATCAAGCAGCAGTACTCCTGGCAATGGCAGCGGCAACGTCGCCCCCGCCTTCATATCGCTGCGCCGTACGAACGGGAATGAGATACGCTCTAACTTTTGCGCGACAAGATCGAACCGTGCCGGTTGCCGCGGTGCGAGGATAAGCAGCAACTTCGGGAATTCCTCCGCCAGTTTTTCGAAAGCACGAATGACGATGTCATCTTCGTCGATAGCGTGCTTTTCCAGGCTGCCCCGCTCGTTTGGCCCCACTGTACTGGCGGCAATCCAGACCTGCTCAGCGTCGAACGTCGGGATCACCGTTTTTAGGCCAGGAGTGGCGGAATCATATTTTAGGTTCGCTTCGATGTGCAGCTTCTCTTCGACGACACCCAGTTCACGATATCGCTCATAGTCGAGCATGCTTTGCACGTAAACCGCGTCCGCCAAACACAGGACCGGACAGAAAAAGAACTTCAGCTTCCGATAACGTTTCCAGGTGCGATTGGAAATGCGCGCATTGATGATCGCCAACGAGGCGCCTGCGCGCTTTACTTCGCGATAAAGATTTGGCCAGATTTCTGTTTCAAAAACGATAAGCAAAGCAGGCCGTACGGAGCGGATGGTTCGGCGTACACAAGAGACATAATCAATGGGCGCGTAGAAGACGCCGTCAACCAGCGATTCGGCCTCACGTTCCGCAGTACGCCGGCCGGCAACGGTGGATACCGACAAATAGATGGGACGATTCGGCTCCTCTCTTCGAATATGCTTGATGAGGGGAACTGCGGAAATCACCTCGCCCACCGACACAGCGTGCAACCAGATGGAATTGGGCTTCGTCCGATGAAAGGAACGAGGCACGAATCCAAGGCGCTCGCCGAATCGGCTTGCATAACCGCGGCGGACAGTCACACGAATCAGAAAATAAAAAAACAGGAGGGGAAAAAATGCGACCTGAAGCAGCCGGTAAGAAAGGACGGTGCGTGTGATTCCGGGAACTCGTCTCGTGATTCTGAGTATAACGTCCGCGGCGCTTTTGGTAGTCACCGCGGCGGCGGCCGATAAAGCCTTTCAAGCGGGACGCGCAACCGACTACGCGCATCAAGTCTCTGACCATGTAACTCTTGGTGCGAAATCGTTTGACACCGAGGACCTCACGGCCGAGGCGTTCGGCAAAAAGGCCGACTTACTGAAATACGGAATTGTGCCTGTTCTGGTTGTTATTGAAAATCAACGTGACAAATCGCTCGATCTACAAGACATTAAAGTGAGCCTGGTAGCGGCAGACGGGCGTCATGTCGACGCCATGAATCCCGACGACATTCAGTACATGGGCGGAAAGAAAAAGCATCCCACCGTTAATCCCTTGCCCAAGGTCCCACTGCCGAAGAAGGGCAATCCACTCGCGTCTCCTGAAGTTGCCGACCGAGCGTTTTCGGCAAAGATGCTACCGCCGAAGGACTCAACAAACGGGTTTTTCTTTTTCGAAGCGCGGCCAGAACCGGGCGACAAGCTTTACGTGACCGGAATCAAGGATGCCCGTTCCGGTGAAGAAATCATGTACTTTGAATTTCCACTAGCTGGAAAATCGGAAGAGTAACGGCGAGCGTCTTTAATTTAGAATCGGATTTGAAGTCAGAGTACATACACGCGCAGCATTAAATACACCAGGAAAATCGCGATCACGGCCACAATCACATATCGCACCCACTGTCCTGGTGTCTTTGGGTCTGTAGTGTTCTCCACGAAAGAGTAATAGCACGTCCACCAGCAGACGAGTGCTGTGGTGTCGCTGCTTGTCTGCGTAAAGCGCAGTGAGTCTATGCGCTGGATGCATCGTTCTATATGATGCATAGCGGATGCTCAAAAAATTACTCCTATTACTGATGGCCGGTTCTCTCTGCCTGCCGCTCGCTGCTCACGAACCGGCCAAGTACAAAATTGCGGTCGTCGGACTCGTGCATTCACACGTTTGGGGTCATCTAGCGACCATGCTTAAAGGTGATGCGGCAACGCTCGTCGGGGTCGCTGAACCAAACCAGGAGCTTGTCTCGGAGGCCAAGAAGGCGGGCGTTCCGGACAATCTATTTTTTGGCGATTACCGCAAAATGCTGGATCAAGTGAAACCGGATATTGTCTGGGCATTTGTGGAAAACAACCGGCATTTGGAGATTGCGAAAGAATGTGCCCCTCGTCATATCAACCTCATCTTTGAGAAACCTCTCGCGAGCACTTACCCCGAGGCAAAACAAATCCAAGCACTGGCACAGAAATACAACGTGCGCGTGATGACGAATTACCAGATGGCGTGGTGGCCGACGAACTACGCAGCTAAGGCAGCGGCCGACCATGGCGACTTGGGGACGATATATAGGCTGCACGGGGTAGTAGGGCATGGAGGCCCAGGCTCTGACGGTGCGCGCAACAAATTCTTTTTCGAATGGCTTACAGACCCGGTAAAAAACGGGGCTGGCGCGCTAATGGACTTCGGTTGCTATAACGCGCTTTGGAGTATCTGGTATTTGGGCATGCCGCAGACTGTCTATGCAACGGCGCTGCACCTTCGTCCGGAACGTTTTCCCAAGGTCGAAGATGCCGCGACCTTGGTGCTGAACTATCCGAATGCGGTAGGTATCTTCGAGGGAAGTTGGGATCTGCCGCGCAGTTTTCAGGATCTGGAGGTATTCGGGAAATCCGGCGGCTCAACTCCTCCAGGCAGCCTGTACATGACACACTCAGGTGTGCAAGTGCAGGTAGGGCGTGACAAGCATGATTTGAAAATAGATCCGTTGCCGCCCGATGAGAGCGAGCCTGTTGCATATATGGCGTCGCGCATTCAGGCCGAAAAGTCCATCGAGGGCTTGACGGGAATCGATATCAATGTGAATGTTATTCGGATAATCGATCTGGCAAAAGAAAGTATCAAAACCGGCAGGCCTATTAACGTGACCGAACGGCCAGCCGCCGCGACTAACTGATCTTTTCTGGAGCCGCGAGCAATCCGCTCCGATCAATTCCAATAATTGCGATCCAGATTTCGGCACTGCACCGCTTCGGCCAGATGCTTGGCCAATACGCTATCGGCCTGATCCAAATCTGCGATAGTCCGTGCAACGCGCAACATCCGGTCATGGGCACGCGCCGACAAATTCATGCGGCGAACCGCCATTTCGAGTGTTCGTTCGCTGCTTTCATCCAGTGCGCAGAGAGTTCGCAATTGCGAGGGAGGAATCTGCGCGTTATAAAAACCGCGTTTCCGTTGGCGCTCCCGTGCTTCTTCTACTCGTTCGCGAATGGCGGCAGAGCTTTGGCCGTCCGTCTTGCTGCGTAGCTCTTTGTACGGTACAGCGGGCACCTCGATGTGCAGATCGATTCGGTCTAGCAGCGGTCCACTAACCTTCGCCAGATAGCGTTGAATGATGCCCGGCGTGCAGCGGCATTCGCGCGTGTTATCTCCATAGAATCCGCACGGGCATGGATTCATCGCCGCCACTAACATAATGCGCGCGGGGAACGTAAGCGTGCCGTTGCTGCGCGCCAATGTAACCGACCCTTCTTCGAGCGGCTGACGCAATTGTTCGAGAACGCCGCGCGGGAATTCGGGCAGCTCATCTAAGAAAAGCACTCCCTGATGGGCGAGGCTCACTTCTCCCGGCCGCGGACTGCCGCTGCCGCCGCCAATTAGACCGGCATCGGAGATAGTGTGATGCGGCGCGCGAAATGGCCGGCTGCGCAAAACTCCAATGCCGGGAGGCAGCACTCCGGCTACTCCGTGAATCTGGGTGGCCTCCAGCGCTTCACGAAAAGTTAACTTCGGCAGAATGCCCGCAAAGCGCTTCGCAAGCATAGTCTTGCCCGAGCCAGGCGGCCCTATCATCAGGACATTGTGGTTTCCCGCAGCCGCTACTTCCAGCGCACGCTTCGCCATCAACTGTCCTCGCACATCGCAAAAATCGGGAGTATCGCTGTTGGCTGGATCGAACTCGGGGATGTTAGCCGCCGCCGGACTAAAAGCCGCCGGCTCATTTAAAAACTGCACAACCTCCGCCAGGTGCCTAAGCCCAAAGACGCGAATCCCCTCCGCCACCGCCGCTTCAGCGGCATTGTCGAACGGCACAAGCAAGTTTTGGATACCCTTTCGCGCGGCGCAGACGGCAATAGAAAGCGCACCGCGAATGGGCCTCAGACTTCCATCGAGCGAAAGCTCTCCAACCAGCAAATGATTGTCGATCTGACCCACCGCTCCCATCGCGCCAAGAATGGCCGTCGCCATCGGAAGATCGAACCCGGCGCCTTCCTTACGCACATTGGCGGGCGCGAGATTGATAGTGACTGACTTACTCGGATAGCCAAATCCTGAATTAAGCAGCGCCGATTTGATCCGTTCACGGCTCTCTTTTACTGCAGCATCCGGCATTCCCACCGTCACAAAGTCACGGCTGCTGCCGGATGGGTACATATCTACTTCGACGTCAATCAGATGCGCATCAATCCCTTGTATGGCCGCACTGAGAGTACGGAATAGTGCCATAGAGGGCTAGTAGCGGCCAGAGGCTTCGATTCTCACATGGAAGTGCCGACCGCCGACTCTCCGAACAGCACGCTTGCATATACTGCGCAGAACGCAGGCGACGGTAACCTCTGAAGGAAAGGGGCCTTGTCCAACAGCTCCTGAAACTGCGGAACGACATACAGAACGTAAAAAGGGCATGAACTGTACTTCGAGCGCTGCTCTAATTTGCTTATGACGGCCGATAGGATGTCTGCTTCAAAGGGGTTAGCCAGAAAGACAACGCATGGCTCGCCAGGGACATCGTAATGCGCGGCATCGCAGGTCACGACTGAAACATTGCCAAAGTTTCTTACGTTGTGGCGGGCTATCTGCACTAATTGCTCAGAGATTTCGACCCCGATGATCTGCCGGAACGAAAATCTCTTGGCGGCGACAATCAGCACTCTGCCTTTGCCGCAGCCTAAGTCGATTAAGGCAAATTCACCGAAGTCGATTGGTAAAAGAGCAAACGCGGAAAGGATCGTATGCTCAGCACAGGCGATGTATTCATGCGCTGATCGATCGAGGCCTAGTTTTTCAGCGACGATATAGCCGGATGTATCGACTCCATTCAATAAGTCGAACTTCACATCTATCAGCCAACGGTAGCAGTCGCCAATGCGTTTCTTCCCTTTTCGGAATAGCCGGCCAATAGGAGGTGATGCCACAATCGCAGTTAGCGTGTGACTAACGCCGCCTGCTCAAACTCCCACCGCCCAAAAGCCCTAAGTCGATGATCACTGCTATGAAGATGAAGATCAGTCCTTGCGTTCCCAACGCGCCGGGGTGGCTTTTTTCCAGATACGTGTAGACGATAAGCGTCAAGGGAAGGAATAAAAAGCCAAGTATCGGGATGATGAGGTTGTGGTAAACGCCAGTAAAAAAGTTGGTGAATAACCACAAAAGAACGATGGCCACCCTAGGAAACGCTACTGCCAATAATGCTAATAAGCAAGGCATAGGTTACAGTCTACAGATCTCCTGACTGTTGACTCTAGCAAGTTGCCGCGGTTTCAGTTTGGTTTATTTCGATGTTACTGCCAGTACTGCCATTGGGCAGCCCCAATAACGTAGGCGCTAAGAATTGCGTTGGTTACCGCATGCATCAAAATACAATCGGAGACAGACTTGGTGCGGATCATCCACAAGTTATAAATGATGCCGGTAACCAGGCCGACATCCCAATACGGCCCGTGCTCAGCGGCGAATAAGATCGCGGTGATCCAGAATGCCAGCGGAGTGTATGCGCCCAGTGGCACTTTTTGAAAATCGATGTTGATGATCCATCGCATCATCCATCCGCGCCAAAAAAGTTCTTCGACAATGGGCACAATCACTACCGCCCGAATGCTGCGCCAAACCAAAACCCAGGTACTTTGAAGCTCCGATGGGCGCAAGGAAGAGTGCAAATGCCCAGTAAAGCTATTGGACAGCAGCACACTTTGCCGGTAGCCGGGGAACAGGAAATCCGGCGCAATCCAAAGTACGAACACGGCAGTTCCCACTGCGATGCTCATTACCGGCTTGACAGGAAGTATCGGAAGTTCGCGGGGCCAGCAGATAAGACAAACAACGGCCAGAACAATGACGCGCAACGGAGCGTCCCAGCGCGCATCCAAACCGAGTTCGGACGAGATCGCTAGAAACGCAATAAAAATTAAAAAGGGTGCGACGTATTTGGCGCCCTGATAGTTATCGAGCCAGGATCTCGACTGAGTGGCCGCCTCCAATCGCTTTATCCGATTTGGCCCAGGAATGATTTGATCTCATTCTGCTGTTCGGGCTGGGTTGCGAATTGGAGTGCCTTCCGGGCTTGGTCACGCGCCGCACCCTTGTCGCCGCTCTTTTCTAAAGCCATTGCCAAATGGAGGCGGAACGTCGGATTATCCTGATGGGCTGCTACGAGGTCTTTAAATATTTGCAAGGCCTGCGCGTTCAAATGCTTCTGATAATAGACGTAACCGAGAGTATCGGAAACGTCGGGGCTATTCGGAAACCTCTGCTTGGCCTTTTCGGCGAATGTCATTGCCTGGTCTAGATTGACTCCTTCTTCGGCGCTGATGAATGCCAGATTATTCATCGCCAGCGGGTTTTCCGGATCAATACCAATCACTCGGTTATACGCCGCCAAAGCCTCTTTCTTCTTGCCCAGGAACTCCAAAAGCATGGCCGAGTTCAAGACCGGAGCTGCACTATGCGGATCGGCGTTGCTGGCTTGCTCAAACGATGCCAAAGCGGCGTCATATTGCTTGAGTTCACGCTGCAAAACACCCAAACGAAGCCAAACGTCGCTCGAATTAGCGGTCGTTTTCAAAAACTCCTTGTAGTTGTTTGCTGCGGCCTCGTAAAGTTGCTTCGCGTGATCGGGATTCTTGGCGGCAACTTGGATGCCCGCAGCCGCCTGCATGTTGGCTAACTGATAACGAAGCTGCAGGTTATTGGGATTTTGATCGACCAGCGCCTGAACGCCGCTAATTGCTTCGTCTCCCTTCCCTTCGGCTAACTTTACATTTTGCAGTCCCACCGGGCCGCGCAAGTCTGAGGGATATTGTTTCGAAAACTGCTGATATTGAGCGGTTGCCTTGTCGAATTCGCGTCGAGCTAAATAAAGATTGGCCAGTTCTAACTGAGCGCCGGCCATTGCGGGATTCTGTTGAACAAGGGCCACCAGGTCAGGGAGCGCCTGATCGCTTTGACCTAGGCCGACTTGTGCCTTCGCTTTAATTAGTTGCGCTTCGGCATTCTTCGGATCGGCCTGCAAGACCAGGTTCGCCTGTTCCATTGCCTTTGCGTGCTGCGCGCGGTCCTCATATATTCCGCCTATCACGATTCGAGCGCCGGTAATCAGTTGAGGGCGCGGGGAGCGCACTGGAACTGCTGCTTGCGCTTGCTTAACCTCATCCTGCATTGCTTCTTGCGCTTCGCTTAAGCTTTTGTCTTTGTCCGTGGAGTAATAGGCCCTCGCCAAATAGAGGTGCAGCAGCGGGTCGGTAGGGTTGTTCTTTGCGAGATCTTTGAGCTCACTCAAGGAGCTTGAAACTGAATCGCGCGACCCATTCTGCAAAAGCAATGCGGCGTATGCCTCGTTCGCCTCTAGGTTCTTGGGATTGTCCTTCGCAATGCCGCGCGCCAGGTTCAATGCGTCTTGACGGCGATTTGTCGCTTGATATACGGCGACCATCCGTTCCTTGTAGAGCAAGGCATTTTTGGAGTCATCGTTGACTCCGGTCTGGTACTGTTGCATGGCCTGATCGAACTTCTTATTGCGGAAGTAGAAGTCGCCGAGAAGCTGGTAGCGATTCGGAAAGGCTTTCGGATCGGCCAGCACGCGTTTGGCGGTGGTTTCCGCATCGGCATAATCGCCTGAAACCGCTTGATAGTTAGCTAGGTTTTGAATCGCCAATGCACTGGCCGGATCATTCTGCACGCGTTCTTCGAGAATTGCTTTGGCCTTGTCTTTGTTCCCTGCGCGTGAATACAACAGGAACAGAAAATCGTATCCAGGCCCCCATTTTTTATCGTGGGCCAGCATATTCCGCTCTAATGTTTCCGCCTCGTCTACGCGTTTGGCGTTGTAGAGCGTCTCCGCATACCAGGTGACGACATCCGGCGAATAAGGCTTAAGTTGATTAGCCTTCGCAAATGATTCCAACGCGCCCTGAGAGTCGTTCTGTGCCAGATCTAGCAGCCCCTGCAGCCGGAATCCAGTGAAAGAATTCGGCTGATACTTGTCGATCTTGGCGACAAGATCCTTGATCTCCGGTAACAGTTGTTTAAACCGGGTGGGATTTCCCGCGTAAGCGACCAGATAGATTTCGGCCAACTTAGCGTCGGCGTCGGTATTCGCCGGTTGCAAGTCAATGGCCCGGCGCAAAAAGTTGGCAGCACCGGTCGGATTCCCCGAATCAAGAAGATTCAGACCCTCCCGATAGTAGGCCTCCGCATATGTCTTGTCCTTGGTCAGCGCCTTCTGGTAAAGGATAGAAGCTTCTTTGTATTTCTTGCTGTCGTGATACCGATTACCGGCCTCGACAAGCTTCTGTGGGCTCTGCGTACATGCGGACGAGAGCAAGAAAGCGCCTACCAGCGCCGACGCGGCAACATACTTCATAGTCATCTACTTATTCAAATTGTAGGGGAAAACTCAACTCGCGCCAAACCGCCGGCAGCATGCTCAGCCTTGCAGTTTGTTAATGTTACAGGCAAAATACACCTACACTCCCAGTTAATAAGGTACCAATCACGCGACCCCCTTCTCGAACTATAATCGGCCTAAATGCAATACTTTTTTAGTCTTAGCCTGATCGCGGCATGGCTGGCGTGGGCGCCTTCCATTCAAACCGGCCATACGGCTGCACCCGCGAAACGTCCCGCCCCAAAGTCCCTCGCTCCCCAATTGCCGGACGTTCCACTGCCGAGCGAGCCCGGATTGTACGCCGTCATCTACACAACCATGGGCAACATTGTCTGCCGTCTCTTCGATAAGGAAGCGCCTAACGCTGTCGCGAATTTCCGCGGCCTAGCCACCGGAACGAAGCCGTGGAAGGACCCAAAGACGGGCAAAATGAAGCACACGCCGCTCTATTCGGGAACTGCATTTCACCGCGTTATCCCCGATTTCATGATTCAAGGCGGCGACCCGGCCGGCGATGGCACCGGCTCGCCGGGCTATGAATTTGCCGACGAGATCAACCCCGGCCGCAAGTTTGACCATCCCGGCATTCTCGCAATGGCAAACCACGGCCCGAATACCAACGGATCGCAGTTTTTCATCACAGTTGCTCCCGCGGAACACTTGAACGGAGGATACACAATCTTCGGAGAAGTGGTCTCAGGCCAGGATGTTGCCGACGCTATTTCGAAAGTGCCGCGCGACTCAGACGATAGGCCAACTACACCTGTCATCATCAAAGAAATTGCAATTCGCAGCGTCGGACCTCCCGCCGCAAATACAGGAAAGTTGTGAACGGGGAAACTGCTACGAGTTCGATGCTGTAATGCGCGGCCGGCAAATCCCGCGCTCGCTGTTGCGAATAAACTTCACCAGATGTAGGGTTTCGGGAGTTGCTGATTCAGTCTCGATCTTGGTAAGCGCCGCCTCCTGCTTCAAGCCCGAACGGTACAACACGCGATACGCGTTTTTCAACGCGCGAACCTGATCCAAGGTAAACCCCGCGCGCTTGAGGCCCACAATATTGAGCCCTTCCGGTTCCACATTAAAGCCGGAATAAAGAAAGAACGGAGGCACATCGAGATTGACACGCGAATTGCCGCCGATCATCGCTAACCGCCCAATCCTCGAAAACTGGTGAATCACTACTCCGCCCGAAACAAACGCCTGATCCTCGATTTCCACATAGCCCGCGACTAAGGCACAACTAGCGATCACGATGTTGTCGCCCAAAACGCAATTGTGCGCGATATGGCCCGAGGTCATGATGTAGTTGTCACTGCCGATGCGCGTCACCGATTCCGGCTTCGTCCCGCGCGAAATCGTATAGTGTTCGCGAATTTTGTTCCGGTCGCCCAGAACAAGATAGCTTCGCTCTCTAGCGAATGCCTTATCGAGCGGGTCCGTCCCGAGTACCGTGCCGGCGGAAACTTCATTCTCCTCGCCTAGCGTCGTCCATCGTTTGATGTAGACATAAGGTTCCAGCACACAGCCACGACCGATTACTACATCGGATTCAACGACACAGAACTCGCCGACGCGCACACGCGGACCAATGACGGCGGCAGAACCGACATGGGCAGTCGGCGCGACATACGCCGAGGGGTCAATGGCCATAAACGTTCAGTATGGGGGATAGAATGCTGGGGTCGTCAAGAATCAAACTTCGGGGAAGAGCCGCCGTTTGCGAGATGAACGGTCACGTCCGTCTCAACGATCTGGACGGCTGCATACCGCGACACCCGTAATCAGGCCGGCGATTGGCTCTTTACTGCGGTAGCGTAGCTGTGAACGATTTTATTTCGCGGACAACCTCCGCTTCGTTCGACCGGTAGATTGCATGGCTCGCGTTTGGGATCAGAATCACTCGTGCCGAAGGTACTGCGGCTTGGAACGCCTTGATTTCTCCGCCGATATACTCCTGTTCAAACTGCGCTTCGAGCTTCGCTTGGGCGCGGCCTGCTTCCGTGTTGGGCACTCTGACGGGAGCATGAGGAAGCGCACAAATGGCAAGAACTGGCGCATAAATGGTCGTGAATTTCTCTGCGCCGGTCAGAATCGCGTTTCCCGGTAAAAGCACACGCGGCTTACCCGGGACAGGCGGGGGTGGTGGCGGCGCAGAAGTCGTTTTGAAATGCACGTCCATCCAATGTAGGTCTTTCTCAAACCGGGGGACACTCACTCGCTCCAGTTCTTCGACTATCCGTGGCAGGTCGCCTGCCGCAGTTCGCGGGTCTAGTTGAGCGAGTTTTTTCTCCAAATCGACCAGGTCCATGAAGAAGTCGCCATGAGCCGGATCGTAAAAAGAGTAACCCGAGATTGCATCCAAATAAACCAATCCTGCTACCTTTTCAGGATGTCTGGACCCGATATCGCTCAATTCTTCACCGGCTATCGAGTGCCCGATGAGGACGGGTTTATTCAGATGCAGAGAGTCGCAGACGGCAAGCACATCTTTACCGAGTCGGTCGGCGGAGTAGTTCTCCGGCGTAGCTGGCGGCTTGCTGGATGCACCGAAGCCACGGCGTGTGATGCCGTACACGTGATAGTTGCCGGTGAGCTTGCGCGCAAACTTGTCAAAGTCGTGGGCCGTGCCGCCCAGCCCAGTAAGTAACACGACCGGCCGTCCCGTGCCTCCCCAGTCGAGCACTTCCAGCTTTACGTTCGGTGCAACCTGCACGAATTGGACGCTGGGCGGCTTTTCTGCCGCATCCTGCGTTTCCGTCTCCACTAGCACTGCCGCAATCGGCATTGCGATAAGTGGACCCATCTCATCGGTTGCTTGCCCCGTACCGCGATTCTCGTTGCGGTTACTTTGCATTGACGGCTCCAGCGGACCACTTTTGAGCTTTGAACCGGTTGTGTCCGCCATCTGAAGGTAAACGCGCTGCATTTCGCCGCTCGCAGACATCAGTTCCACCGCCGCGGTGCCGGCGTTCTCGAAACGCGCAAACTGCATCCGCGTCATGCGCACATAGATAACCTCAGTCCCGTTCAGCGACTCGAAAGGTATATTCACCCACATCGTCGAATCTTTGCCCAGTTCTACCTCGTAGACATCTGCCTCTGCGCTGGTCTGAGAAAACAGCACGAAGGGGAACGCGGCACTTCGACCTCGCAAGGAGAGAGTGTTGCCGCTCCGCATGCTAGATCTGAAGATCTGAAGTGATCCCCCGCTGCTTGGAAGATTAGTTCCGCGTCGTAGTGCGTGCCCGCGCCCGATCAGTGCACAAGTCATCACGAAAAGGTCGAAGGAAATTGCGGCGCCGAGTACTAAGTGCGACATCTTTAGGGAAGTCCGCTGCTGTGCAGCCAGAACGGAACTAAAGAGGTGCGCGCCTTCGACCGCGGTCTGCGCCACATTTCGGGCCGGCGTCCGTCCGAACAGACGCTGCCGCAGTAGAGATATCATTCCGTCCACCATTAGATAGAACGCGCCTTCCGTAGCCAACGCCTCATCAAAGACGCAGAGCATCTCATTCGCGAAACGCTCGCGGAATGCTCGTGGATGTGCATCCAGAATCCAGCGATACATCCTGCGCATGTGTCACGCCCTCCTGGGCTTCGTTCCAGCCAGCCCAAGCTTTGCCGTGCGGAACATTTCTTCCAATCGTGATATGTCAGCCGCCAGTACTTGCCGTCCCAAATTCGTGAGCCGATAATAGCGGCGCCTCGGATCGTCTTGATCGGTTGGATTTGTGCTTTCCGCGACCAGTCCTTTATCCAACAAACGCTGTAGATTGTCGTAGAGCGTCCCAGGTCCCAGACGGTACTGTCCGTCGGATTGCCGCGCCACCTCCCGCATGATTCCGTAACCGTGTCGATCTTCGCCCGCAAGCGTCATGAGAATGTGCAGAGCTGCCGGTGAGAGTGGGAGAAATTGACTTGTCAGAGGCTTCATTGCTGATTCCATACTATATCGGATTCCGACTATAGTATCAACACAGCTACCTTATAATGCATATCGACAGGTATCTGCTTAGCGGTCGATATAGATCGACATCCGATATGGAGCGCTCCTGCTATCTATGCGCTACTTAGAATGACTAGGAATGGCAGACGCAGGTAGCGTAAAGCGATATACAACATTCGATCGCATCGCACTTGGCTTCTGCGTTGCCGCACTACTCTTTCTTGTAGCTGGCGGCCTCGTTCAGATCAGGCGGCCCACGTTGGGGATCTCATCTTTGAAACCGCTCGATGCAAACGAACCAACACTTCAGGGAATGGGTTTTGCGCCGAACGCCGTTTACCCTTCGAGCCCGGTTCCTCCACACCATGGCAACGTCTCTTTTTACGGATCCTGGATTGAATCCGGTCGGTCTACCGGTTCCGTTTATAGCCGCTGGTATCCCGCCGTGCCGCGTTTTGCCATCTACATCTCTGGTTATCTCAATACTCCCGGCAATCGCTTGTTCATCGAGTATGTCACTGCCAACTCCGGGTTCAAAAGTCTGCGAATCCCGCCTGAGTTGGCGCCGGGCGAAGCCTGGTGGGTTAGAGAAATCGAACTGCCGAAAACGGAAAAGCCACTCCGGTTTGTCATTCACGCCATCGACGGTTCTAGCGCTACACAGGGATGGCTCGGGTTTTCCGATCCTTTCGTTATTCAGAACATCGACAACTTACAAACAGCCAAGCAGATCTTAATGATTCTCCTGGTTACGGCTGGCGCATTTGTCTCATTTTTATCGCCAGGGATATTGCTCCGCCAAAGGTATCGAACCTTGTCCTTCGCGTGGATTCCCTTACCGGGAGTCGTGATCCTAGCGCTTCTTGGCCTGCTCGCGTGGTTCGGGCCCGAAGCCATTAGGCCGCGCTGGATTTGCCGCGCCGGGCTTGCCATTCTTTTGCTCTTCGCTTGTTACGGCCTCGCAGGCGCGCCGCTCGCGACATTCACGTCGGCACTGGAACGGCGAGCCCTGGCTATCGCTGTAGTCATCGGCCTTCTTGCAATCGTCAAATCGACCTACTCGCTCGGGCCCGCCGGCGAACTCTACGCTGGCCGCATTTCGCGGACGCTGGAGCCTGGTGGAAGAGCTGACAGCCGCATCTCATTTCATGGAGTGCAACTGGTCGCACTCCGCGCCTCGCCGCACGGGCATCTTGCCGGTGCATTTTACTTTCCTTGGGACTATTCCAGCCGCGGTCCAATACCAAGTCTCGCTGTTGCGCCTATCGTCCTTTCCAGCCCGGTGCAAGTAGATAGCTTGATGCCGGATGCGCCCTGGCAACTCTTCGATCCACAAGGCTTCGCAGCATATCGCATCTCGATGGCCGTACTAGCATCCTGTGCGCTGATCAGTGTGTTCGGCCTAGCTGCTTACGTTCTTCCCAGCCACTGGGCGTTCCTGGCCTTTCTGGCGACGGTCAGTGCTCCCTTTATAGTTCACGAGGTGTATTTTACTTGGCCGAAACTCCTTTCGGCCGCTTTCGTGCTGATCGCCGCTTACCTGGCGCTGCGCTGCTTTTATTTCTGGGCTGGATTCCTGGTGGGCTTGGGTTATCTGGTGCATCCGTCTGCACTGTTTGGGCTGCCTGCGCTGACCGCCATTGCCTTCCTGTTTGGAAGTCCGCGAACCGTGTGGGTATCGGTGCGGCGCATCGCACTTCTAGCCTTGGGAACGGTTGTTTGGATCCTCCTTTGGCGCTTGCTCAATCAAGGCCATTTTGCGCAAGATTATTTCCTGAGCTACATTACTATGACCGTCGGCACGAAGCTCACGTGGTCGAACTGGCTCCATTCCCGGATGGATTCGGCGCTCAACACGCTGATTCCGATGAATCTGTTTCTCTTTCATCGTGACAGCCAGGAAACCACTTCCATCTATGAATCCTCTCCGCCTCTCATCCGCTTTTTCTTTCAATACTGGAACACACTGCCGTTCGGCGTTAGCATAGGATTTTTTTTAACTTACCTACTGCGTTCGCTCTGGTTTGGTTTGGCAAAAAAAGCGGTGTATGTTTTGGGCATCTTCGTGGTTCCGTTTACCATTTTTCTTGTCTATTGGGGAATGTCGAGCGGCGGTCTTACGCGCGAAGGCCTGCACGCCTGGGTCATCGGCGTGATCCTGGCAACTATAGTGACTTGGCAGCTCTTCCCCTGTAACTCGCAGGTATTCTGGCGTTTCTGTAACTGCGCGCTTCTGTTCCGCGGTGTGGAAATTTTATTTATGCTGCTATTGCCAACCCTTGTATCAAATAACCAACTGGTTCAGAAGCAGTTTGAAGTCACTGATACGTTCTGCCTGGCTGCGATGCCCGCCATCGTGGGGTTCTTGGCATTTTACGTGTTCTTTTTCGCCGAAGGCGTACGCAAGAAAATACACTCGCAACAAATTCTTAACTGACCAGCGCGACTGGCGTGTTCGTCGCTGTATCGGATTCTGCAAGATCACGGCCAGCGATGAGAGCGCTCTATGTCAGGATGCAGTTGCAGACTGGTATTGGAGCTTACCCTTTGCACTTCTACAAGAGATTTAATACAATTGCACTTGTAGAAGTGCAAAGGGAATCCACTGCATGTCTTCTTCCTCTCGCATCGAGCTTCCTCAGGGGACGCTCGATCTTCTTATCTTGAGAACTCTCGCGCTCGGCCCTCAGCACGGCTGGGCAATTTCGCAACGGCTTCAACAGATTTCCTCCGAGGCGTTGCAAGTGCCGCAAGGCTCTCTGTATCCGGCACTTCATCGGCTGGAGCGCAAGGACTGGATTCGCAGTTCGTGGGATGTCTCCGACAACAATCGGAAGGCCAAATATTACCGGCTTACGGCTGCCGGAAGAAAGCAGCTTGAAAAAGAGACCGAACTCTGGCGCAAACTCGTAGCGGCGGTCGGGCAGGTGTTGGACGCGGTTTAAACAAGGCAATGCTACGAGATCTTTTCTTACGTCTTAAATCGCTTTTCCGTCGCAGCGCGGTGGAGCGCGAACTGGAGCAGGAATTACGATTTCACCTGGAGCAGGAAATCGCCAAGAACCTGAGCCGCGGCCTGTCAGAGAGTGAGGCCACGCGCCGGGCAAACCTGGATTTAGGCGGCCTGGAGCAGATGAAAGAGGAGAGCCGGGACGCGCGCGGGGTTTGGTTTTTGGAGACCGCGGTGAACGATCTCCGGTATGCCGCACGCATTCTACGTAAGAGTCCCGGATTTACCACCGTTGCCGTGCTTTCGCTCGCGCTTGGTGTAGGCGCCAACACGGCGATTTTTCAATTGATCAATGCGATTCGCCTGCGCACGCTGCCGGTGAACGATCCGCAGAATCTGGCGGAAATTCGAATTGCCGACATGACGGACGCAAGAGGTGCTCAGCAAAGACATTACGGGCTTACCTACCCTTTGTGGGAGCAGATAGGAAAGCGGCAAGACGTTTTTTCAGGAGCGTTCGCGTGGGCGGACGCCGAATTCAATCTATCGCCACAGGGCGAAGTGCGATCCGTTCGCGGACTATGGGTCAGTGGCAGGTTTTTCGATGTCCTTGGCATACGACCCTTTATGGGGCGGCTTTTCACGGCCGGAGATGATCACCGGGGGTGCGGGGTGCCTGGGGCAGTGATCAGTTATTCCTTTTGGCAAAGTGAATTCGGCGGTAGCGCCTCTGTTATCGGAAAGAAGCTGACCATCAGCGATCAGCAGGTGAGCGTGCTCGGCGTGACGCCGCCAGGATTTTTCGGTGTGGATGTCGGACATCAGTTTCACGTCGCGCTCCCCATCTGTTCGATTACTCGGCTTAGCGCGTTTAATGCGCTGGACTCGGGCACGTTTTGGTGGCTTTCCGTTATTGGACGGCTGAAGCCTGGAATTACGGTGGAGCAAGCCTCCTCGCAACTCGCTTCGCTCTCGCCGGGGATCTTTCGAACCACACTGCCGGCCAACTATCCGCCCGTAAGCGTTCCAGGCTACTTGCACATGAAGCTAACCGCGCACTCATTTGCGACCGGCCTGTCGGACCTGCGCGAGCGCTATTCGTACTTGCTGTGGGTTCTGCTGGGGATAGCGGGAGCGGTGCTGTTGAACGCATGCGCCAATCTTGCAAACCTGATTCTCGCGCGCGCCGGAACGCGAGAACGGGAGATTGCCGTGCGTCTTGCGATCGGCGGATCTACTAAGCGCATCATTCAGCAGTTGCTACTCGAAAGCGTGCTGATCGCCGCCGGCGGGGCAATAGCAGCATTATTCGCCGCGCATTGGATGAGCCGCGGATTGCTGGCCCTTTTAGCCGCAAACGAAGGCGGTGTGCACGTGGACCTTCATCCAGACTGGCGCGTACTGGTTTTCACGTTTGTCATTGCGAGCATCACCTGCATCATCTTCGGTTTGACCCCCGCATTGCGCGCGGCCCAAAGCCAGCCTGTCGAAGCGCTGAAATCGGGCAGCCGTTCACTAACCGCCGGAAAAGCGACTTTAGGATTGCGCCGGGCGCTAATTACCGCGCAGGTTGCGCTGTCGCTTGTCTTATTGGCCGAGTCGCTGCTATTTGTCAAGACTTTGCGAAACCTGACGCACACGGAACCGGGCTTCCGCACACACAATCTTTTTGTTGCCGATCTTGGCTTTCCCCGCTCGAATCCGCAGGACCTCCAAGTTCATGCGTGGCAGAAGGCGCTTTTGAACCAAGTAGGAAGTGTTCCGGGCGTGCTGGCAGTTGCGGATGCGAACACCGTGCCGCTCGCGGGAACTTCATCAAGCAACCGGATGTGGATCGACGGCCATGATCCTCGCGCGGCGAAGGATGTGCATTGGAGCAGGATCAGCCCAGGTTACTTCCGCACTCTCGGCGTTGGCGTGCTGGCGGGAAGGGATTTTACCGACCATGACGGTCCCGCTACCAGGAAGATCGCTATTGTGAATGAAGCATTTGCAAAGCAGGTGACACTGACTTCGGACCCCATAGGGCTCACGGTCCGAATGGAGGCAACGCCCTCTACGCCCGAAACCGTGTTTGAGATTGTCGGCGTGGTAACGAATACGAAGTACCTCGATGTGCGCGAGGCAATGGGGCCCATTGTGTACTTTCCCATTTCGCAAGATCCCACGCCGTCGCTGAGCGACCAACTGCTAATTCGTTCCAATCTGCCGCTTAAGAATCTGCTGCCGCCATTACGGCGAGCGATTCTCGAGGCGGACGCCAACGCGCATTTTGAAATCTATCGTTTCGAAGATCTCATTCAGGAGTCGCTCGGACGCGAACGCCTGATGGCGGCGCTCTCCATGGTATTCGCAATACTCGCGGCGCTTTTATCCGCTGTCGGCCTCTACGGGGTGATCACTTATATCGTGACGCTCCGGCGGACGGAGATCGGAATTCGAATTGCATTGGGCGCCGATCGAGGCAGAATCTTCCGGATGTTGTTTCTGGAGAGCGGAACGATATTACTGATCGGTTTGCTGCTGGGAATGCTGCTGCTACCGGCGGTTGCGATGTTAACCGGCAAGATGCTCTTCGGAGTGAAACCGCGCGATCCAGTTTCGCTCGCGGCAGCTGTCCTCTTGTTGTTGCTAGTCGGCTTCGTCTCCACATTTTTTCCAGCGCGGCGCGCCGCGCTGGCGGGAGCCACGGCCGCGTTGCGGGAAGAATAGCGTGTCCGCGCAACTCAGGCCGACGAATCGGCTACTTTGGCCGACGGAGGTACAGTGACATCCGCTGGCAATGAAAAATGGAACACCGCTCCCGCGCCCACAGCGGATTCCGCCCACAAACGGCCGCCGTGATGTTCGACAATGCGTCTGCAAATCGCGAGTCCGATGCCGTTGCCCGTATACTCTCCAGCGCCGTGCAGCCTCTGGAAAATTTCATAGATACGGTCCTGGTATGCCGTGTCAAATCCGATGCCGTTATCGGATATTGAGAAGATCCATTCGTTGTTGGCGCGCTCGGCGCGAATATCGATCTCGGGCTTTTGTCCTGGCTTGTGAAATTTGATCGAGTTGCCGATTAAGTTCTGAAAAACCTGAGTCAGCTTGGTGGGGTCGGCATGCACGGCCGGTAACCATCCATAGTGAATATCGGCTGAGCTTTCTCGTATGGCCAATTCGAGGTTTTTCAATGCTGTTTGGACTACCTCCGCGGATGATACGGTACGCTTTTGCAACGGCTGAGTTCCGGCGCGAGAATACTGCAGTAAATCATTGATGAGCGTCTGCATTCGCGCCGCCCCTTGCAGCGCAAATTGTATATACATTTTGGCGCGCTCATCCAGGACTGGGCCGTATCGCTTCTCTAACAGGCCCATATAGCTGCCAACCATCCGCAACGGTTCTTGCAGGTCGTGGCTGGCGACGTATGCAAATTGCGTAAGATCCGCATTTGATTTCTCTAGTTCGCTCGAACGCCGTTTCAGTTCTGCCGCACTCGCCTCGAGTTCCGCCGTTCGCGCCTGCACTCGGTTTTCGAGGCCGACGTTTAATCGGCGAATCTCGCGCTCTACTGCTGCCTGCTCATCCGCGAACCGGCTACTCAACTGAGAAGCCAAAAACAGAAAGAGTAGCGTAACTCCAATTGCGCAAATCAGCACTGTATCCAGCAACCGTTGCCGTCTCTGCTGCGTGCGTACCCGATCCTGAAAGGTCCGCTGCTGACTCTCTTTCATCGAGCGGACAATCGTCCGAATCTGCTCCATTAGCCTGTGACCGCGATCTGTTTCCACCTCTGCTAGAGCCGCCTGATGCCCGGTCTGTGCCTCCAGTCGAACAGTCTTTTCGAGTTCCTGCAATTTCTCCTCCACCAATGCGTGAAGCTGATTCAATTGCGATTGCGGCACTCCATTTTGCGCAGCAAGCTTATCGATCTCTCGAAATCGCCCTGGCAACTCTTGTTGCGCATTCAGAAACGGAACCAGGTATGCGCGTCTTCCAGTCAGCAAATATCCACGCTGCCCTGTCTCGGCGTCCTGAATGGCGGAAAATAATTCGTCCACGCGTTGCAGGAACGTGGCGGTCGATAGCGTCTGGGCCACACTGTCCACGTGTTCGGTACTTGTCTTGTACGCAAACAGCACTAAAACTACGGATAGCAACGCGGTTCCTATCAGGAAGCGTTGGGCTCGTGCGATTAGTACCGGCTTCATCCTCGTTTACGCACGATTCAAAACTCGCGCATCAGATTCACGCGCATATAAATTAACTGAAATCCCGCACGTTCGTAGTTGCGATGCGATCCGCTTCCGGGCAACACCGAAACGATGGCTAAATCGCATCCTTCGCGTTGCGCTGCCGCCAATCTGCTGTGAATGAGTTTCTGCTGCCACCCTTTGCGACGGCCTGCTACCAGCGTTGCGTCGCCATAGAACAACGCGACGCCGCTCTGCAGGCCCATGGCCGCGCCTGCTTCCGGCTCGGAATCTCCTGCCATCCAGCGTCGGCTAGGTCCGAGTGTCGCCGACATCGTCTGGACCATCTCTTCGGAAAAAGGCATGCTCTCCGAGAATCCCCGTAAGATCAGACGCGAGAATTTGTCGGACTGGTCGGGTTCGACAATGCGCACACGCGCGTCTGTCGCAATTTGTTCGTCAGGCGTGATTCGCCGCGCCAGCACATTATTGAATTCGATTACTCGATACGGTTTGCTCTGTATAAATGCAACTACAGATGGATCCGCCATAGGGCACAGATCAATCAGGCATGCACTATTTCTGTCGCGGAAAAAGCTTTCCATGCGCTCCAGTTCCGCCTTCGGCACCGCGCGCTGCATACCCACACCGACAGCGTGTGTCATTGGTGAGCCGGCGCCGGCGAAAATTGCCACGCCGCCGCCAAACGGTTCGAAGGCGGCATCCGGCTGTGCAGTCTGCACCGCTTGCGCCAGTGCAATCATGTTTTCCGTCTCAGCCGCTTCCATTCGCGCGGCGAGCACTCGGTCCGCGGTCGAAAACATGTTTTGTCGAAGGAACGGTTCAGCTATCGCGGAACCGAAACTGTGATATTGCGGAATTTCAGACCGCCGGTATGATCGCCTTGAATGTAGAACGGTCCGGGGTCGCCTTCATTTGCATCCAGCGCGCCGCCGGTGATTCCATCGATTTCGCGATGATCGATGGTTACTTTGCCATTCCGCACCACGGTAACCATTCGTCCCACGAGAGTTACATCAAAGGTTTCCCATTCGCCCGGCGTTCGCGGCAGATCAACGGAAGGAGCAATTCGGCCGTAAATAGCGCCAATTCGCTGTTTCGGGGGGTTCTTGCTCAACGGCTCATATTCGAGTTGCAGCTCATAGCGGCCGCGCAGATAGAAGCCACTGTTGGCATTGTCCGGGCAGTTCACTTCGAAATGCACTTTGAAATCTTCGAACTTTCGAGTTGTTTTCAGATCCGCGCCGCGTTGCGGATTCACAAGCATTCCGTCCTGTGCGATCCAGTGGTTCTGCTCCGTATCTCCGATAGGTTCCCAGCCGTTCAGATCTTTGCCGTCGAATAGAGGTTCAGGCTTGCTCCACGACGCGGGTGTCGGACGTTTCAACGCAGGCATTGGGACGCCAGTTAGCGCGATGGTAGTGTCGCCGTGTTTTTGCGTGCCGACCAGCTTTCCGTTTGCCGGATGGAGTTCCCATATCAGGGCGGGACGGTTGCCGTTCTGCGGAGAAAGATTTAGCGTTAAGTGCGAGCCTTCTTGCTTGAAATCTTTGACTTGAAAAACATTGCCGCCAGTCGGCTGAAACCATATGTCCAACTGGCCGTTCTGCTCCGATACTCCCAACCAATTTGCACCGATGCCGTTTCGAGTGGGCACGTTGAAATCCCAGCGGCCGGCGAACGGATTTGTCTGCGCCAAGGACGCGAGCGGGATAAAAGCGGAGAAGAGCAGATAGCGTAAGCGCATCGGGCGTTTGGCGCCCGTGGTGCGCGATACATTGCAAGCACGACCCATGCTCGCAGTCTATCGAACGCCGAAATCTCAAAAGCGTGGAATCGGGCAACGAGGTTGAAGGTTGCGACTACGGTCGCAACGGAACTTTGCGCTCACCCCACGTGGGAGGCGGCGGCTCCGTTGAACGGCGTTCCACGGGCTTCTCCTGCAATTCCTTCATCGCCACTGCAACGGCGCGTTCGAGTTGCGGATCGTGGCCAGCGATCACGTCCTTGGGCCAGTTCTCCACATCGATATCAGGTGGGATGCCTTCGTTTTCTACAGCCCACTTGCCTTCACGCGTAAAGAATCCGCCGCGTGGAGCAATCATCGTTCCGCCATCGATAAATGCGGGCGTGTCCGCGGTGTGCACTAAGCCGCCCCAAGTGCGCTTTCCCACTAATTCGCCGATGTGGCGATGATGAAACATCCAGGGCATTAAATCGCCGCCCGAACCGGACATTTCGTTAATGATCATGACCTTCGGACCCCAAATGCCCGCAGCGGGGCTGGTAAACGGATAACGGTCGCCTGCGACGTTATTGAAGTAGCCGTCAAAATCGCGCTGCAGCACATCGATGATGTAGTCGGCTGCGGACCCACCGCCATTGAAGCGTTCATCGATAATCGCGCCCAACTTTTCCTGCTGCGCGAAGTAATAACGGTTGAAGCTCGTGTACCCCGGCTGGCCCGTGTTCGGAAGATATACGTAGGCCAGCTTGCCGCCGGACAGCTTTTCCACTTTCCGGCGATTATCTTCTACCCATGCGCGCGTCCGAAGCTGCTGCTCATTCGGAACGGGCACAACGGTCACCTGCCGTGCGCCTTCCATCACTGGTCTGTTATTGACGGTGATGACTGTCTGCCGGTTGGCGGTTCCGTCTAGCAGGCGATAAATATTGTCTGGCGCCCGCAACTCCACACCATTGATCGCAAGGATGTAATCACCTGTCGCGACATCTATGCCGGGGCCGGCCAGCGGCGCTTTGAGCTCCGGATTCCAATTCTCGGTGTCATAGATACGAGTGATTTTGTACCTGCCGTTATCGATAGCGAAATCGGCTCCCAGCAGGCCGCCGGGCGATGCCGGAACGCTGGGCATCTCGCCTCCGCGCACGAAAGAATGTCCGATCGCGATCTCGGATCCCATCATGTCAAGCAGATAATTCAAATCCGCTCGATGGTTTACATACGGCAGCAATTGTCCGTAAGCTTCTTTCATCGCCGGCCAATCGGAGCCATGCATATTCTTCACGTAAAGGTAATCGCGTTGATTTCGCCACCCTTCGTAGAAGATCTGTTTGAACTCTTCTTTCGGATCGAGATACATCTTCAGCGCGAAAGTCAGATGCCCCTGTCCTGCCGTCGGCGGGACTTTATCGGCATCCACTAGAAATAGAGAAGGAACGAAGCCCGCTGCCGGACCAGCCGCGGCGGGCACTCCGGCAACAGTCTCATAAACCAGCTTGTGACCGTCGGCACTCACTGAATACGTAAGCGCGCTTGGCACAAAGACGACAGCCTTCCGGTCACTTAACCGATAGCGATGCAGCACGTCGCCTCGCGGCGGAGCGGTTGGACCTCCGGGCACTGCACGACCTTCGGGCTGCTCCATGAAATAGACGGTGCCGCCCACGCCCGCGAGCAGCCGTGAGTATTGCTTTTCGGGAATGCCGGGTACCGCAATAATGCGATGCCCTAGACCATCAAAGTCGATTTGCACATTGACTGGCGCGTGCGTCGTATGATCGGCCGCGGCTTCCTGCCGCGGACTGCGCGGATTGTTCTCGTTGTTCTGTCCCGGTTCGCCATCCTGGGAGCCGGAATTTAGAGGCGATGGATTCGGAGCGCTTCCAATTCCTTTATCCTCATCGCTCTCCGGGAGCAGCGGGCTCGGATCGCTTTTCTTGAGCACCGCCAGATAGAGAGCGAAGTCCTCGTCGTGGTCGTAAGACGTCATGTCGAGCCACTGCGACTTCAGGCCAAAGTCTGTCGACGCCAAGAACCATAGGTATTTGCCGCTTGCATCCCATGCCGGCCACACCGCGTCAGACAATCCATCTGTAACCTGCTTGCACTCGCCCGTCTCCACGTTGGCAACAAAGATCGCATGATAAAGCGATTTGAGGCGGCTCGAATATGCGATCCACTTCGAATCGGGACTCCACACCGGATTCAAAGTGCGCGACGGCACCATCCATGGATCGTCTCCCATCACCTTCCCTTGTCCCGATGCAACATCGATCACCCAAACCTTCAAGTCCGTGTCGGTATACACCAGCTTCTTTGAATCGGGCGACCATAATGGCGTGTAGTAATGTTTGGGGTTCTTGAGCTTGATTTCTTTGGGCGGCGTCAGGCCATCGGGACTTGCAATCATCAGGCTGTATTCGCCGGAACGATCACTGAAATAGGAAACGTGCTTGCCATCGGGCGACCACGCGGGATCGCGTTCGGCGGACGCACTCGAATTCGTCAAATTGCGCACATCGCCTTTTTCAGCGGGAATCGTAAAGACTTCGCCGCGCGCCTCAACCAGCACGCGCTTGCCTGTGGGTGATAACGAAATGTTCGTCAGGCGCCTGGTCACGTCTTCCCAATGCGGCATCATCCAGGGGAAGTCGCCCTCCGCTGTGATTGGCACCGTGTGTTCCTTGTCGTTTTTGACGTCCAGTTCGTGGATATACCCGGCTTGTTCAAAGACCAACGTCCCCGCGCCGGTGTCTAACGTCTTCACATCGAAGCCGGTAAACTTGGTCACCTGCCATAGCTTCTTGTTGCGCGTGTCGAACGCCCAGATATTGGCGACGCCATCGCGATCGGAAATGAAATAAACCGTGTTACCGATCCAAGCCGGATCCATATCTTTAGAACCAGTCCACGGCGGCGATACCAGATCAAACGTTTTCAGGTCGACGATCCAAATAGGCCGGTTCTGGCCGCCTCGATAGTTGCGGCGCTCTTCGTCCCACGAATTATTCATTCGATAGGCGATATGCGTACCGTCCGGAGAGATTTTGCCCTGATAACCGCGCGGTAGAGACAGCGGCTCCGGAACCCCGCCGACGACCGGCACAGACCAGAACTTCGGCGTGGCGACCGGCGCATCCGCCGCGCGCGTTGACGAAAACAGAATCGATTTGCCGTCTGGTGTCCAACCTTCTACTTCGTCAACGGCGGGATGCCATGTCAGCCGCTTGGGCTCGCCCCCTGTCGCGGGCACAACATAGACGTCGGTGTTGCCGCCATACTCGCCGCTGAAGGCCACCATCGTTCCATCGGGCGAAAAATGCGGGTTGCCAGTCTGCCCTTGAAACGTGGTGAGACGCCGGGCCGAACCGCCCTTGCGGTCGACTATCCATATATTGTTGGCATAAGCGAATGCGATTTGGGTTGCGCTCACCGTCGGGTTACGCAGCAGCCGCGTGCCCGATTCAGGGGCGGTGGACCCTCCCGCAAACAGCAGAGAAGCGGCGGCAACAGCTAGTCCGCCGAACATGATACGCATATCGCGTTAGTTTACACCGCGGCAATTCAATTGAGCTGTCCCTATTTCCTTTGGAAAACGCTTCGCCTGATGTCGAGAATGCGAGGCATGTTCCGACTGCACTATGAACGCCAGAAAGACGGCGCGATATAGAAAAGGAGAGCAGATCATATGAAATACATTTTGATGATGAACGCCATGACCACCGGACCGGTGTACGCGGGCGTGTCCGGCTGGCAGGCGAAGGACATTCAGGCGCACACCGCGTTTCTCAAGAACCTGAGCAAGTCGCTTGTCGAATCAGGTGAGTTGGTATCCACCGAGGGCTTGTCGCTTCCCGGCCAAGCGAAAATTGTGCGAGCCGGAAAAGACGGAGAGCCCATCACGGATGGCATGTTCCCGGAGACCAAAGAGTTTCTAGCGGGCTATTGGATCGTGGACGTGGAAAGCGCCGAGCGGGCGTATCAAATCGCAGCCAAGGCCTCCGTGGCGCCAGGGCCCGGAGGCGTTCCGCTGCACATGCCCATCGAGGTGCGGCAGGTGATGAGCCGCTGTCCTGAAGAAACGTTGTGATGCCCGATCGATTAAATGCTGCTTCTGAGCAATTGTTGCGTGAGCTTGCGCCACAGGTGCTCGGAGCTGTCATTCGGCGCTTTCGCGATTTCGCGTCCGCCGAAGATGCCGTTCAAGAAGCTTTGCTTGCGGCGGCGCTCCAGTGGCCGCGCGAAGGCGTTCCCGATAATCCTCGCGCGTGGCTGATCAGGGTGTCCGAACGGCGCATGACCGATCATATCCGCGCCGAATCGGCTCGCCGCCGGCGTGAATCTACCGTAGCTACGGAATTTGACCAGATTGCGCCCGCGATGCAAATCTCCAGCGAAGTGGAGCAGGATGACACGCTCATCCTTCTTTTTATGTGCTGCCATCCGGCACTGACGCCGTCGTCGGCAATTGCCCTGACTTTGCGCGCAGTAGGCGGCTTGACTACAGCGGAGATTGCGAATGCCTTTCTTGTGCCCGAGGCAACGATGGCGCAGCGGATTAGCCGAGCCAAGACCAGCATCAAGTCGTCCGGCGTTCCGTTTCGATTGCCGACCGATCAAGAGCGCGCACAACGGCTGCGCGCCGTTCTGCATGTGCTCTATTTGATATTCAACGAAGGTTATGTCGCGAGCATTGGTCCACAACTTCAGCGGCTGGAGCTATCGCGCGAAGCAATCCGGATGACGCGCGCCATGCACAAGTTGCTTCCCGATGACTGTGAAGTCGCGGGATTGCTGGCGCTGATGTTGCTAACGGATTCGCGCCGAGCGGCGCGAACCGGTTCCGACGAGGAGTTAATTCCGCTCGCGAAGCAAGATCGTACTCGCTGGGACCAGAAGGAAATCGCCGAAGGCATTGAACTAATCAGCACAACATTGCCGAAGGGATCCGTGGGCGCCTATCAGTTGCAGGCCGCAGTTGCCGCTGTTCATGCCGAAGCAGCGCGAGCCGAGGACACCGATTGGCCACAAATTCTGGCGTTATACGAACTCCTGAAACGGATGTCCGACAACCCGATGGTGATGCTCAATCATGCCATTGCCACAGCTATGGTTCGCGGGCCGAGCGTGGGACTCGAGCTGCTGGATATGCTCGATCGAGATGGGCGGTTGGCCGGCCATCATCGCCTGGATGCTGTTCGTGCGCATCTGCTCGAAATGGCAGGCGACCTCGCAGGGGCAATTAAACACTACCGTATCGCTGCAGCGCGCACGACAAGCTTACCGGAACAACACTACCTGATGAGCCAAGCCGCCCGCCTCAGTTAAGCTGGGGCTGTGGCAAAGGCAGATCGGGAAGACCCGCGTCTCGCACGAGTGACGAATATTTGCCTGTCATTCCCGGAGGCGACCCGCGAAGACCACGGGAAACATGCAAGTTTTCTGGTTCGCCAAAAGCATTTCGCCTACTACTTGGACGATCATCACGGCGATGGAGTGGTCGGCGTGACTTGCAAGGTGCTACCGGGGGACAATACTCGATTAATTGCGGCTGAGCCGGAAAAATTCTATTGGCCGGCATATGTGGGAGCACGAGGCTGGGTTGGATACAGGCTCGATCGCGGCCAGCCGGATTGGGATGAAGTACGTGAACTTCTCACCCACAGCTATCTGCGAACTGCACCCAAACGTTTAGCGGCGCTAGTTGAGAGCGATCAGGAATAAAGCCTACAGGCAACCTGCTGGTTGCATATTGTTAAGCGTTGTGTCATTATGCAACCTGGAGGTTGCGTAACAAAATGACTGATCGAATTGAAAAGCGTATCGAACTCAA
>DASREJ010000277.1:0-12832 GCA_035652115.1 Bryobacteraceae bacterium | reverse complement strand
CCTCGTTTGCTATAGCTTCCAAAATGTCAGGCCGCACAGCTACGTCCGCGTCAATCACCTGATCGTTGCGCGCTCCAAAGAAGGCCTTCATTTGTCGCACACCTCGCGTTAGCGGTCCTGTCAAACTGCCCTTCGCGACATAACCCGGAACATAGTAGTTCACTAATCCGTCAGTCGCGCGTATCTGCACTTCGGAATCATTATCGTGAGTTGCCTTGACCAGCGGCTGCAGGCTGGCTTCGGTGCCAATCTTGACAATCGCTTTGACCGCCTCAACGCGAATATCGCGGTTCGAATCGGACAGGTTTTCAGCCAAAGCGGGAATCGCACTGGCGTCCTTCTTCCCCAGATCGCGAATTCGGTTAATGCGCTGGCTCGCGTTGAAAGTGTCTTCAGACTGTCCGTAAAGAGAAAGTCCCACCGACAACACGCACAACGGCACACACAGACGACAGACGCCCATACTGTGAAGGTAACGGACGTTAGCGGACGACTTCAACGGTTATCTTGTGGGGAATCAGTCCCGCCTCATAACCAAGATCCAGAAGCTTCTGCGCCGCCTTCGGAACAATCTCCCCGCCATCCGTAGTGTGATGGTTGACATACATTCCCACAAACTGGTCGGCAAGGGCTGGGTCCATGTCTCGGGCGAATTGCATCGCGTAGTTAAGAGCCTCATCCCGATGGTCCAAAGAATATTGAATACTCTCGCGCAGCAATCTCGAACACTCCGATTGCACTTCGGGGGGCAGATTGCGCCGCATCGCGTTCGCGCCCAGCGGTAACGGCAGTTGATACTTCGCTTTGAACCATTTGCCCAGGTCGACTACACTGTGCAGTCCATCGTGACCGTAAGTAAGCTGCCCTTCATGAATAATCAGGCCAGCATCCGCTTTCTGGTCTTTGACCGCATCCAGGATCTGATCGAAGGGCGTCACGACGTGCTCGAAATCGGGTTCAAACAGTTTCAAGGCTAGAAAGGCCGTGGTCATCGTACCCGGAATCGCGATCTTCTTTCCCTTCAGATCTTCCGGAGTGATTCGGCGCGTGCTGACCACAAGCGGGCCATAGCCGTCACCGACGCTCGAGCCGCTCGACATCAGCACATATTTATCCGCGATGTAAGGGTAGGCGTGATAGGAAACAGCCGTCAGTTCGTAAAGCCCCTCAGTTGCTTTCCGATTCAGAGACTCGATGTCCTCCAGAACGTGCCGGATGTTCACGATACGCGAGCGAATTTTTTTCGTCGCCAGGCCATAGAACATGAATGCATCGTCCGAATCTGGGCTGTGCGCACAGACAATTTCCATCGGAGGGGAGGGACTCATAACCTGAATTACGTGAAGAGAAGCTTCAGTGTAACAGAGGTAGCCTAACGAACGAAGGCGTTGCGAAGTGCGATCAATTCGGGTTCCAGCGTCTCCAGATCCTGTTCCAAAACGGTTAAACAAAATCTGCAAACCTGCGCGTCGGCGGCCTTTGCCGCGCCTTCAAGATCCTGCGCGTGAGCCCTTGCGAGAGCGGCATGTAAACTGCCGAGAGAGCCTTTGATTGTGTGTGCCACGCGGGCCAGACGCGTAAAATCTGCCGATGCTAGAGCGGCTTGCATTTCGGCGACTTGGCTCCTGCGTTCGGTCATAAAAAGATCGATGATTTCGACCAGCAGATCGCGATCATACGCGACTTGGGCTTGAAACTTATCCGGCTCGAAGATTGGCAGGTCCGCGGCGCTGGTCTCGCTTCGCGGTTTTGTCGCGGGCGTAAGCGCCTGCGCCAGCCGCACAACCGCGTCGGTAAAAGTGGCGGCGGCGAAATGTTCACCCAAGTAAGCGTCTACCCAGTCTTCTTGGGTGGGTGTCCATAACCCGCTTGGTACAGCTCCGGAGCACACCAGAACCGGCGTTTTCGACAGCAATCCTCGCGATCTTTCGATTTGCCGCAGTCCGGCGGTAAAGTCAACTTGTGCTTGAGTATTGCCCGCGGAGCCTACAAGAATGGCGTCAAATCTCTGCACCAGCAGGGCTTCACTCGCTTCATTGAAGGAAGCGGCTGGCAGTACATCGTAATGTGCTTCGCGCAAAACGGCGCTTATACGCTCCAGCTTCTCGGGAGCGTCCTCGATCACCAGAACTCGCAAGTGATTCATCGTCAGGTCTCGGCTAACACAAGTTCAGACGGCGTTCGTTCGCGTCCATTTTGGTGCTACCTGCTCTATCGTGGAAACTCGGGCCTTTCATTAGATTTTGTGCGCAAGTTGTCGCGAAATCTATACCTCTCTTGTATATCCTATGTTGTACAATCACGATTTAGTGGGGGTGTGTCTTCCCTAGTCTTTCGACTCGCACCGTCATATACCCAAACGGCGCTCAGCCGCATGCCCTAACGTCGCTCTTCGCAAGCGCGACCAGCCGCATTTTTAACGCGTTTTTTCCGGATGATTGCCGGATTTGCGAAAAGCCGCTGGGTAATCTTTCCCGAATTCCCGTTTGTCCCGCCTGTTTAGCACTTCCCAAACCGTTGGAGGCAGAGTTCTTCTGTAGAGCCTGCCGAACTCCCTTTGTGGATGCTTATCCCCTGGATGAGCATGACCTCTGTACGGTCTGCCGCGAGAGTTTGGTGAACTTTGACGCAGCCTACTCTTTCGGCAGTTATGAAGGTCCCCTCCGCAAACTAATTCACATCTTCAAATATGGAAAGCTAGAGAGCCTGGCGCAGCCGCTTAGCCGCTTCTTGCTCCAGAGCCTGCCGCTTGATCACCGGTTCGACCTGGTGATCGCTATGCCCATGCACTGGCGTAAGCGTTGGGAACGCGGCTTCAATCAAGCGGAATTGCTGGCGCAACCGGTTGCGAAGCGCTACGGCGTAAAGCTTGCCACTAGCCTACGCCGCTGCCGCTACACCAAGTCACAGGCTGGATTGAGCGAAGCGAAGCGTCGTGAGAATTTGCGTAACAGCTTCCGTGTCGTGCGTCCGGGCGAGGTAAAGGGCAAGCGCGTGTTAGTTATCGACGATGTGTTTACAACCGGAGCAACCTTGCGTGCCGCCGCTGAAGCTTTGAAATCAGCCGGTGCAAGCTACGTCTGCGCTTTGACTTTGGCGCGTGTGGACCGTCGTGCGTTCGGATTTGACATGGCTTTTTCGGCAAGTAGCACAACCAGGGCACTGGTTGCCGGAAAAGGGGTGAGTTAACGGGCCGTCTTCGACGGTGTTGCCGGGCGATTGTTAGGAGACAGGAGTACTGAGGAGCTTCGCTAATGCCGAGTGCGGATCGATTACATAGACCGGTCCTCGTTTTAAACGCTAGCTACGAACCGATCAACATTTGCGCGGCTCGCCGCGCCCTTGTTTTGATCTTGAAAGGCGTCGCGTCTGCCGAAGAAGTTGCGCCCACGCATGTTCATTCAGCCAAGCGTTCTCTCAGCGTCCCATCGGTAATTCGCCTGCTTGAATATCGCCGCATTCCGCATCAGACGCGCGCCCTATCGCGCAAGAACATCTTGATGCGCGACCGGTACACCTGCCAGTATTGCCACAGAACATTGCCCTCTGGCGAGATGACGCTCGATCACGTCATTCCCCGCTCCCGCGCCGGCGAAACTACCTGGGAAAATCTGGTCGCCTGCTGCCATCCCTGTAACAATCGCAAAGGCAATCGAACTCCGGAGGAAGCCGGCATGAAACTGGCGCGCCCGCCACGCCCATTCAGTCTTCACACTAGCCGTCATCTGATGCGCCTCTTAGGGCGCAGCGACGACCAGTGGCGCAAATACTTGTTCTATTCGGATTAGCCGGACCCAGACTCAGCTACGCGGCTAGGTTCTTCTTCTCGAAGAATCTCGGCTATTTGCCCCCGCAGGACAGGACACCGAGTTTTCGCTGCGCGCCACCCAATGTCCCAATCGATACCGAAATAGGCGTGCACAAGAATATTGCGGAAAGCGACAATTTGCGGCTAAGCTATGTCCGGATGCCGCATCTTAAGATCGTCCGAGATCCGTGCCGCTGCTTCAAAGGTCCGAGAATCGCTGCCGGCAATAAATGTTGCTATGTAATCTGCGGCTTCGACAATGTCTAGTAGGTAAAGACCTTCATGCCGCATACAAACGCCGTGCCTCGTTAATTACGGAGGCGCGGATATACGGCTTCAGCCCTTTCTTGGACACCAGATCTACTTTCCTGCCGAGCAGACGTGAAAGATCCAGCATCAACCCCGCATAATCCACCAGATCAGTGGTGGCGTCCGGCAGAAACTCCACTAACATGTCGATGTCGCTATCCGGCCGCATATCCCCGCGAGTAGCCGAGCCGAAAAACGAGAGCTCTTTCACCCGATATTGCCGGCAGATCTCGGCCAAGGCGAATTCATCAACCTGAACATCTCCGATTTGGAGCATGCGGCTCATCGCAGCCTACTGAGTTGGTGCGCCTTCCGCCACCTGTTCCTTCGGCGGTTTTTCTTTCGGCGTGGGACTGGTCTTCACCGGGCTGATGAGCACGTGCGCGTTCCGGCCTTCCAGTCGCGGTTGCCCTTCGATCGCGCCCACCCCAGCTAAGTCCCCGGCAAAACGTAGCAGCAACTTCTTGCCCAGGTCGACGTGCGCAATTTCGCGCCCGCGGAACTGCACAACGGCTTTAACGCGATTGCCATCCTTCAAGAACCGGATAGCGTGATTCTTCTTGAACTCGTAATCGTGGTCATCCGTATTCGGTCGGAACTTCAGTTCCTTGACCTGAATGACGTGTTGCTTTTTCTTGGCGTCGTGCTGCTTCTTCTTCTGTTCGTATTGCCACTGGCCGTAGTCCATGGCTTTAGCCACAGGCGGCTCGGCGGTGGGGGCAATTAGGATCAGGTCCAAGCCCAAATCCTGTGCCTTACGAACAGCGGCAGGCGTCTGCATGATCTCGACGGTGCCGTCGGGAAATACAGCTCGCACTTCACGGGCTCGGATCGCCTCATTAACGTTTTCTCGGATTTTAGGCCGGCGCGGCGGGAGACTTCTGGGTGGATACATGCCGGACTAGCGGAAGGGGCGACGCAGCGCCAGAAACACGGGAAAGGAGAAATTCAAATGATGTGCCTCATCCCAGTTTACACGGAAACACTACCTTTTTTCAGCCATTCACCGGCAGCCCGCCAAATGATCAGACAATTCCTGGAACAACGTAAAACCACGAGTAGTTTTAGAACGCAGTTTTACGTTAAAAAAGCTCCAACAAAGCAGTCGAACAAGTGGAGGTTTTTTGCCCCAATGATCGATCCAAAACTCGACAAGTTACCGGCAGAGGCGGCTGGCGATCTCGAAAGCATCGCCGAAAAAGATTTAACTGACGAGCAACGCGCTGCTCTACGACGTCCTCGGCGGGGACTCAGCGTTAAGGACACCGTTGCAGCCGGGCCTAGCATATCGGTCGGCGCACGCGGCTTCGACGTTTCCGGCGTAGAAGCAGGAGCGGGTGCTGGCGCCGGAATGACAGAACTCACGCCCGGCGAACGCGGCGAATCCCCCGCCCCCAATATCGTGCCTGGCGCCCGCGGTTCGGGCAATGCGCCGCGTGGTCAAAGCACCTCGCAAGAGCAACCGACGATAAGTCTGGACACCGATACCCTTGGACCTACAGATGAAGAAATCAAGGCGCGGGCTTATCAATGTTGGCATGAACGCGGCTGTCCGCACGGCAGCCCCGAGGAAGATTGGCGTCTGGCTGAAGAGCAATTGCGGCTGGAACGTGCCCGCACGCAATCGACGAAAACCGCGCGCGGAGCCTCGGCATAACCGCCGCCCTGGCCTACGGTCATCTGTGGCATACTCCGTTCTTCGTTTGTGTCCCTCCTGCGGGGCGCAGAACCGCGTCCCCGCCCGGCACCTGTCGGATACCGGACGCTGCGGCTCATGTAAATCCTCTCTGCCTTCGCTGGCTGAGCCGTTAGAGGTGGATCAGCCAGCTTTCGACGCGATCATCAAAGAATCGCGAGTTCCGGTCCTAGTGGACTTCTGGGCCGTGTGGTGCGGACCGTGCCGCGCCGCC
Source organism: Bryobacteraceae bacterium (assembly GCA_035652115.1). Classification (GTDB taxonomy): domain Bacteria; phylum Acidobacteriota; class Terriglobia; order Bryobacterales; family Bryobacteraceae; genus Bog-105. Next base: position 6,805 of record DASREJ010000277.1, on the reverse strand, counting down.
GCTCCCGAAGTCCAGGCTGTTGCGCGTGAAATGGCCGGTCGGGCCGTCATTTTAAAGGTGGACACGGAAGCTCAGCCCGATCTGGCCAATCGTTACCGCGTCCAGAGTATTCCGAATTTCGCCGTCTTTCAGAACGGCGCATTGGTCCTTCAGCAACCCGGCTTAGTGCGACGCGATCAAATGCGCGCTTGGCTCGAAAGCGCAGCCGCCAAAGTCGCCTGATCTGGCTACCAAAGCAGCTTCAATCCGAACTGTATCTGGCGCGAGTTTGTTGACGTGCTGGTAATTACACCAGCGGTCGGCGAAACACCCGAGGGTGTAAAGACGATCGCGTTAGGCGTGTTGAAGTTTGCTCGGTTCAGGATGTTGAAGAACTCCGCGCGGAACTGCAAGTTCGTCCGTTCCGCGAGCGAGGTGTTCTTTATCACCGAAAAATCCCACGTCGCTAAGCCCGGCCCAATCAGCGTGTCTCGCCCTAAGTTGCCGTAGAAGCCGCTGTTCGCCGGAGGCATCAAAAACGCCGCTGGGTTGAACCATTGCTCCGGCTTCCCCAAAATCACGGGACCGGTAAACGACGGATTCACAAAAGGCCGCACCGGGTTTCGGGTGTCTCCATTGTTCGATGGATTGTAGCTAAGCTGCGGCGTAAACGGAAATCCACCCTGCAGCGTGACAATCGAATTGAGCGTCCATCCATTAATCAGTTTTCCGGCCAAATCGTTCGTCGCGCGGCGGAACGGCAGAGCATAGACGGCGCTGAACACGGCGACATTCCGCACGTCGTAGTTCCCAATGCCGCGATCGGCCCCAAGATCGAAAGGATTGGACGCCAGCGCCGGTTCGCCGCCGGATGTCGTCGCGTTGAGTGAATCGCCGTTATCGATTGTCTTCGACCACGTGTATATGCCACGCAATGCCAATCCATTGCTCAGGCGGTGATTGAAATCCACCTGTAAGGCTTGGTAAGAGCTATCCCCCTCTGAAAAATAGGTCCATGTATTGGCGATGTTCGGGTTCCCGCGCACCGCCGTAGGCACGTAGTATGTTCCGGCCGGAACCGGGGAGTTCGCGTAGGGAGCCGGAAAATTGCTCGGGTATTTCGCCGGGCAGGGAGCCTGTGGACAAATAACCGGAAACGGCTCATTGGCGTCGATCCCGATAATTTCGTGATAACCGTGCGAACCGACATAGCCCACGTTAAGTACCGTGTTCTTGCCAAATTGCTGCTCGATTCTAAATGACCAGGAAATGAGTGTTGGCGTGTACAAATCCGGCTGTACGCCGCCTGGAACGAGTCGGGCGGTTGCCGGAATTGCCGCGCCCGGTTGCACCGGAAGCTGTGCAAGCGAGGCATTGGGCAGACTATACGTAGGATTGAACGGCGCATTTTGGTCCGTTCGATAACCAAGCGCGTCCTGCAGATCGTTGAACATTCCGAAGCCCGCTCTCAGCACGGTGGCGTTTGTGCCGCCAGCGGGGCTCCACGCAATCCCGGCTCTCGGTTGCGGCAGAAACTTGCCGTTGTTAACCGTAAATACACTGTCGCCGACATAAGGCTGGCTGGCAATGACGCCGTTCGGATAAGCGTAATTGGAGGCGTGGCCGTGGGCTTCGTTCCAGCCGGTGGTCCATTCATCGCGGAATCCCAAGGAAACCGTAAGTTGCGGCGACACCCGTATCGCGTCTTCCACGTACCAGCTCCCGAACCAGGAGCGCCAGTTCATCTCTGTCGGTGCGGGATCGTACAGAAGAGTGCCGATCGTGCCCTGCAGCAGCGTTTGCAAACTCGTGAACGTCGCCTGTCCATACTGGCTCAGCGCCAGCAGCTCATTTGATCGCAACCGCTGAAACCAGGCTCCCGCTGTCCATTGATTTCTGCCGCTGCTGAACGAAACTTGGTCTTCGTATGTAAACAAATTCCGGGCAACGTGCAGATTACTGCCGTTGTTGCTGCCTGCCAAGCTAAGCTGTGCAGTCGGGTTTGACGCTGCACTGCCGCCCACTACAATCGCGCCCACCGGCTTACCCGCCAAAAAGCCAGATAGTTGCGCCGCGGAAGTACCAGGAGCCGGCTCTCCCGTGAAGAAATAACCGGCGCGCGAATAGCCGGCGGTGAAATGGTTAATGAATCGCGGAGAGAATACATGCGTTTCAGCCAAACTCACCACTTGCTCTCGCAGCGTCTCTGCATCGCTGCTGTAGGAATTCGTGCTGGTTGGCGTGAAATCTTCGCTGTCGTCTATCGTGTAAACCGCGTTCATTGTGTCACGGCTCGAAAACACTTGGTCGAATCGCGCTGTCCCAAAATCATCGCGAATGGTCTGCAATGGATTGTTGAACGCTTCTGAAATTCCGCCGTAATCCGGCGCGCCGGGGCTCGCCGCCGGCCATGCCGCAACCAGCGGCGACACGCCCACAAACACGAGACCCGAAGACGGGCACGAAGACGGCGCGGGCGTCACAAGCTTGCACGGCAGGAACCCGCTGCGCGCATTGTTGTCCGGCACCAGATCGACTCCCGTCTGGTGCAGATGCTGGTTCAATCCTTCGAAATTCCCGAACAAAAAGGATCTGTCCGGATACAACGGGCCGCCCAACGACGCTCCATATTGATTGCGCTGAAATCCCGGCGTCGAAGACCCATCGAAAAAATTTCGCGCATCGAATACGTTATTGCGCAGAAACTCATACACCGATCCATGTACCTGGTCTGTGCCATTCTTCGTTGCGATCAGAACCTGCGCACCCGGACGCTTACCGTATGCTGCGCTGTAATTGTCCCGCAGCAGGTTGAACTCGCGCACTGCATCCACGCCTAACAGTTGCTGGCTCGTGCCGCCGGGCTGCATATTGTTCTCCGCAGCTCCGGTGAACTCCACACCGTTCAGCAGAAAGAGGTTTTGTTGCGGCCGTTGCCCTGAAACCGCGAAATTGTTTCCAACCGTCGAGTTCGAAACACCCACACCACCGGTCTTCTCCCAGGTGAAATTCACCACCCCCGGATTCAGCGTCAGTAACTCGTCGTAACTTCTTCCGTTGAGCGGAAGGTTTTCAATTTGCCGTTCGTTGACCAGTCCGGAAATCTCTTCCGTTGATGTGCTGACGATAGGGGCGTCCGCGCTCACCGTGATTTGTTGACTCGACGTTCCCACCTGCAACTGAAAATCGACCATTGCCGCTTGGCCGATCGCCAAATGAATTCCTGATCGCACCGACTCCTGAAAGCCCTGCTTCACGGCACTCACATCGTATGCCCCGACATTGAGAAATGGAAAAATGTAGCGGCCGTTAGCGTCCGTCGTCGTCGAGCGGGACACGCCCAGATCCACATTCTTTGCCGTGACCGCGGCCGAACCTACCAAACCGCCGGACGCATCCCGCACCGTTCCCGATAACTCCGCCGACGTCTGACAAAAAGCCGCGGGAACGAAGGCGCATACAAGTGTGAAAATACTAATACATCGTTTCATTTGTCGTGTTTACAGGACAATGTAATTTGTAGATTACACCGTGAGCTTTAAGTTTCCTCAACCCGAAATCACGAACAACCTTGCGCAATTGCGCAAACGCAGCGGTTGGTCTGCGGCAGCTCTCGCGGCCGAAGTAGGCGTGAGCCGTCAGGCAATCTACGCCATCGAGTCCGGCACATACATGCCGAACACTGCGCTTAGCTTGCGGTTGGCCCAAGCGCTCGGCGTGATGGTGGATGAGTTATTCCAGCTCAAACGCCAGTCGCAAGAACAATCTGCCCCTTCCGTCAAAGTGAGCCTGATCCCGAGCCCTTCGGAATTGCAGACGGTTCAACTTGCCCGCATCGAAGGCCGCTTGGTCGCGGTGCAATCCGCGCCGTCTGAATGGTATTTGCCGGCAAGCGATGCATCCGCTTCTGTCAATGCGCCCGCAGGCAAAATTTCGCTGCGCATACATCATCCCGATTCGGACTTTGAAAATCGTTTGATCATCGCGGGCTGCGATCCAGCGACCTCCATCCTTGCCCGGCATCTCCAAGCTGCGGGAGTTCAGTCCGTTCTGGTCCACCAAAATAGTGCTGCGGCTCTTTCGTTACTCAAGAAGAGCCACGTTCATGTCGCCGGCACCCATCTCCGTGGCGTCGAAGCAATCAACAGCCGCTTTTCGCGTGAGTCCATCGCCGTAATTTCTTTCGCAGCCTGGCAGGAAGGATTCGTCACGGCTGCCGGTAACCCCAAGCAGATCAGGAGCGTTACGGATCTCGGCCGCAAAGGCATCCGTTTTATCAATCGTGAAAAAGGCGCGGGAACCAGACTGTTGCTGGATACTGCGCTCGCGCACCTTCACATGAAATCAAGCGACGTTCGCGGTTATAATCGCGAAGCCGCCGGGCATTTAGCCGCTGCCTTGCAAGTAAAGAACGGGAGCGCCGATTGCTGCATCGCCATCGAATCCGCGGCCCGCGCCTTCGGCCTCACGTTCGTGCCGCTTGAGACCGCGCGTTATGACCTCGTCCTTCGCCGCTCTCACCTCGACCTCCCCGCCGTCCGCGCTCTTCTCGATACCTGCACACACGCAAAATTCCGCAATGAATTGAGCAGCGTCACAGGCTACGATACCGCTGTAACCGGTGTCCGCGTTTTATGAGCCGCAAGGCCTCTCATCATGGCGTGTGCTGCAAAGAGCGTTCTCCATAACCTCGGAGTAGTTTTGGTTGGCTTCGGCTTTGCTTTCGAAGGAAGAGAAATAGATTCTCTTCTCGGCGCAAGTCGCTTCCGCTCCGTCTCTTTGTCAGCCCCACGTTTAATTTGTATCAACGTTCTTTGCGATCGCTGCCTTCACGGCAGCTTCGAATTTGCTGATCGGCATGCCTTCATAGGCCGACACGTCCGCTTCCGTTTTGACAGGGAACACGTCTATGGTCGTGAACGCCGTAGCTGTCGCATCAGACGGCTTGGGAACTCCTTGATCGGAGACAATAGATTTCGTGCCCATGATTCCGTTGAAATGACTTTCCCATGCGACGTGCTGCTCTGGATCGCACATACCGTCTTCCAAGGGGATATGCGACATATCAAGCAATAGCGGCCTTCTTTGCTTCAGCAATTAGCCCCCGCAGTTCGGCGGCATCTTTGATGCCCTGTTTCCGCTGCCCATTGATGAACAGGGTAGGCGTGCCACTGATGTTATTCGCCGAAGCGAGATTCAAGTCTCGCAGGACCCGACCCAATGACATTTGATTGTCCACGCAGTTCTGAAATTCTGCAAAATCGTCTGCCAACCCATCCCGAGCCGGTTTTCTAAGTGTCGTTGCTCTGCGGCAGAGCCCGCCAGCACACAGCATCGAACGAATCCTAAGATTGTGAGTCTAGTGTCCAGTCTTTTTTGCGGGAACGATCCGAAAATACATCCAGATTGTCGTTCGCTAGCGCAGCTACTCTGACTTTTTCCTCGAATTCCGCGAAGGGCATTTTGGTGTAAACCGTATAGCCGCCCCCGCCTTTACAAATGGGAAAGACGAAGCCGTCCTGAATCAGATATGCCTGCGAAATTACCAGCGTATCGTCGGCCGGAATGGGTTTCCACATAAAGAGGACATACTCTTTCCCAATCTCAGGAAACCCTTCGCGGTCCAGGAGGTAGGTCTCCAGAAAGCCTGATGGGAACAGGATGCTCCCTCCGAACTGCACGGCTGTGATTTGCCTGTTTTTCTGCTGATCGTCGTTCTTCCGGAAATCCTTCACGACATCCAGCGTGAATTTCGTGTATACATAGCGGTGGGTCTGTGGGATGCAAACTCTGCCCGCAACGGCTTTTGCGATTACGATATCGCTGGCCCCCTTAGCTGGCAAGGAGTAAATAGGTTCGAACGTGTCGATGGTCGTAAGCGACGTCATCGTGATGTAATCCGGTCCGTGAACGCCCTTATCGGCGATAACGGGCTCACCCATAATTCCGTTGAAGCGATTCTCCCAGGCTACATGCTGTGTGGGATCGCACATGCCGCTTTCGAACGGCACTTGGGATAAATCGAGCAATAGGGGCGGCCCTGAATATGGAGGCAAGGTATGGCGCATGTCACTGTCGTGCTCGGCATATGCATGCTCTAGCTGTTCTCTTGATACGTCTTGTCGGGGCGGTAATTGCTGCCCCACCGCTACGTCGACCACGAGTAACCCAAGTAGAATGGCGACGTACTTAGCGGTTAATGGATGCTTCATTAGACGCACCCGTTTGGATGGACGCCTTCCTCCATAATTAACCGCGTTAACTCAAGCGCAAACGACCGCCTAGCTTCAATTCGCATCGACCTCTGCCGCGATCGCAGCTTTCACTCTGGCTTCGAATTTATCAAGCGGCATACCTTCGTACGCGGAAACATCCGCTTCCGTTCTTACCGGGAACACCAATCCGCCTTCGACTAGATAAGGCTCGGCAACCATATATGTTTGCGACGACCGAGGTGGCCTCCAAAGAAAGAGAATGTATTGTTTCCCCACTCCGACGAAACCGCTAGAAGCAACAACAAACGTCGTCAGATGTCCTGAGGGAAACCGAACCGAACCGCCGAGCTGCACCGCGATGAGGTCCGCGCCATTGTGAATACCGGATTTCTTTTTGCATTTCCACACATTCACCACCTTCACTAAAAAACGTGAGTAGACCAACTCTCTATTGCTAGAAATTCGCGCCTCAGCGCGAATGGGCTCGCCAATAATGACCGCCTCGCAACTCTTTGCGGGAAGGGCAGCGGGGCGGCCAACGTGGTCAAAAAAGGTTGTTCCCGTTGAGGTTGCTTCTGAAAGGCGGGGCACTCCAGGATCGTCAATTCCGC
>DASREJ010000276.1:0-14210 GCA_035652115.1 Bryobacteraceae bacterium | reverse complement strand
ATTGGAGTGTAGGGCCAGCGGGGGGTGAAGTCAAGGGCATTTTTCCCCGCCTGAAGTTTGCCGTGTAAGTGATACGGTACAAACCATTTAGAGTCGAACATGTTTCTTGAGGCATGTGGACGGACTTCCCTAAACGTTGTGGAAAAGCTGTGATAAACACAACTTAAGTACCGCTATATGTGCAAGTTGCAGAAACCCGACTTATTCACCGCGAAGATGCAAAGTTGTCATTGCTTCCTGGGCGTCAAGCGTTCCGTAGCGTCGCCGGTAAATTCGCATCCCCGCATACATGAGTCCTGCAAGCAGACAAATAGCTGACAAGATCACGCTCAAGTAAATGATATTCGTCAAAAGCTGATAAAGAGGCTTAATGGGGCTGGGAGGCGGTGCTTCGTTCCAGGTAATCTTCGCTTCGTACTCCACGCGGCTCAACAGAGTGTCAGCTTGTGCCTCTGTTACCGCGCCATACACGACCGCAACTAAGACCCCTGAACGCTTCACTTGTGCGTTGGGCAGTAACTTGAAGTTAATCGTGTGCAAGCGCGCCATCTCCGGCGCAGGGTAATAAAAAAGCGCCAAATGAATTGGCGTCTCCGACTTCCCAACCCGATATTGAGCTACTTGCGCCTCAGCACCTTGATCAAACCCCGGATTGCTTGACTCCAATTCCGGCGCGAACGCTTTCAGAGATACCGGACCAAGCACATATCGTGCAGAATCTTGTACTAATCCTTCGTGTGGCAGAAATGTCAGGATCGCCGGGAGCGATGTGCCCTTCTTATTCGGCAACGCTTGCAGCACGTTATTAACTTGTGTCTTATTCGGCTTGCCTTCGAATACGACGACGTAATTGTCCTGCGATACTACCGTTTTGTTCGGCTCTACCGTGCAGAACTCCGCGAGATCGCAGGTGTGTCCGTTTGGCGAACGAAGCCACTCCCAGGCCGCTAAAGCGCCGGTGAGGTCTTTCATCTCATAGGTGGTAATCGCCACTTTCCCGGCGTTCGTCGTCTGCGTATGGATGAGTCCGTACTCGTGCCACAGAGCAGAATCGTCAGCCGCCCGCAATAAGCTGGCGGCCATAACCAGACCGAAGGTTAGGAGTTTACTCCGTGACATTTCTTGTATTTTTTCCCGCTTCCACAAGGGCACAACTCATTACGCCCAACCTTGGCCGCCTTCGAAACAGTCTGAGGTTGACTTGCGGCTTCGCCTCCGGAAAATTGAAGCTCGGCTAATTCGCGGTCCTTCTTGCGTTGGATGTTGCGCGTCAAATCGAGCACCGATTGTTGCGCCTGCACATTCGCAGTCACTAATTCGGGCTCGTTCTCCTCTTCATCTTCTTCCTCTTCAGCATCCGGACCAAGTTCCGGATATGGCAATGGCGGTGCGCCGCCATCGCCGCTTTCAATCCTCATGAAGAACAGGTATTTGATGGTTTCGTCTTCAATGCGGTCCATCATTTCCTGGAACATCGTGAAGGATTCTTTCTTGTATTCGATCAGCGGATCTTTCTGGCCGTAACCGCGTAGACCGATACCTTCCTTCAGGTGATCCATCGACAGCAAGTGATCTTTCCACTGGTTATCGACCACGTTGAGCATGATGATGCGCTCGGCCTGGCGCAGATTTTCAGGACCGATCATCTTCTCTTTTTCGTCGTAGCGTTCCAGTAGAAGATCGTTGACCTTGTTTTCGATTTCCGTACGGCCGAGATTGGTGAACTCTTCCGGATCAAGCTTTGCGCCGAACTCATTCAGGACCGCGGTTTGCAGACCGTTCAAATCGTATTGGTGATAACGGCCGCCCTCCGGGCAGAACTCATCGATGTACGATCCCACAATGCCGCGAATAATATTCTGGATCCGCTCTTTTGTGTTCTCGCCATCCAGCAATTGACGTCGCATTGAGTACACAGCTTGCCGCTGCTTGTTCATCACGTCGTCATATTCGAGTACATGTTTGCGCGAAGCAAAGTGCTGGGCTTCGACGGCTTTCTGTGCCGCCGCAATCCGCCGCGTGATCAACTTTGATTCAATCGGCACATCTTCTTCCATCCCAAGCCGCAGCATCAGGTTCTGCATGCGGTCGCCGCCGAAGATGCGCAGCAGATCATCTCGCAGCGATAAATAAAATCGCGAACTACCGGGGTCGCCTTGACGTCCTGCGCGCCCACGCAACTGATTATCGATGCGACGCGATTCGTGGCGCTCGGTTCCCAGGATGTGCAGACCGCCCAGCGCGATTACTTCATCGTGTTCTTTCTGAATCTCGCCCTTGATCTGCGCCTTCATTTCTTCCAGTTCACTGGCGGGCATCAATTCCGGACTCTTCCCGTATTTCTTGAGACGCTCCTCCAGCAGGAAGTCCGGGTTGCCGCCGAGCAAAATGTCAGTACCGCGGCCGGCCATGTTGGTGGAAACGGTCACCGCGCCTTTGCGGCCGGCTTGCGCGACAATGTGCGCTTCACGCTCGTGGTTCTTTGCGTTCAGCACTTCGTGCTTAACGCCCATCTTACGAAGGACGCCTGACAGCCTTTCCGACTTTTCAACCGAGATGGTGCCTACCAGCACTGGCTGGCCCTTTTCGTTCAGAGCCTTTATCTCTTTCGCCGCGTTGCGGAATTTTTCTTCTTCGGTGCGATAAACGACGTCCGGATTTTCGATCCGAATCAACGGTCTATTCGTGGGAATAACTGTAACTTCCAGGTTGTAGATCTTGCTGAACTCGGCGGCTTCCGTGTCGGCGGTGCCGGTCATTCCGGCGAGCTTCTTATACATGCGGAAGTAATTCTGGAACGTGATCGACGCTAAAGTCTGTGTCTCACGCTCGATTTTGACGCCTTCTTTAGCTTCGACAGCTTGATGCAACCCATCGCTCCAGCGGCGGCCCGGCATCAGGCGGCCAGTGAACTCATCAACAATAACGACCTGCCCTTCCTGTACGACGTAATCGCGGTCGCGTTGATAAAGAACATGCGCGCGCAAGGCTTGCTGCACGTGATGGTTCAACTCAATATTCGCGGGGTCATAAAGATTGCCGCTGTGCAGCAACTTTTCAACTTTGAGCACGCCTTCTTCGGTCAGCGCCGCGGTGCGGTGCTTTTCGTCGACAGTGAAGTCGCCGGTTGTGTAGGATTGCCCAGGCTCTTTGCCTTCGATCACTTCTCCACGTTCGAGATACGGAATGATGTTGTTGACGCGCCGGTACTTGTCTGTCGATTCTTCGCTAGGTCCCGCAATAATCAGCGGGGTGCGTGCTTCATCGATAAGGATGGAGTCGACTTCGTCTACGATGGCGAAGTTGAAATCCCGCTGGACGTAATCTTCCAGCCGGAATTTCATGTTATCGCGCAAATAATCGAATCCGAATTCGTTGTTGGTGCCGTAAGTGATATCGGAACCATATGCCTGCCGCCGTTCCTGATCGTCCAAATCGTGAACAATAGTCCCTACGGTCAGACCCAGCGACTTGTGAATGCGTCCCATCCATTCCGAGTCGCGGCGCGCGAGGTAGTCGTTAACGGTAACGATATGGACGCCCTTGCCCGAAAGAGCATTCAAATAACTGGGCAAAGTAGCGACGAGCGTCTTGCCTTCGCCGGTTTTCATTTCGGCGATACGGCCGCGATGCAAAACAATGCCGCCGATGAGCTGCACATCGAAGTGCCGCATGTTCAAAACACGGCGGCCTGCCTCGCGGCAAACAGCGAACGCGCGGACGAGAACGTCATCGAGCGATGCGCCTTGCGCGATTTGTTCTTTGAACTTGACGGTTTCAGCGGCCAACTCGGCGTCGGAAAACCGCTGTAATTCCGGCTCAAGGGCGTTGATAGCCGCCACGGTCGGCCGGATCCGCTTCAATTCGCGGTCATGTTTCGTGCCAAAAACCTTGGCGAGAGCATCTTCAACGAACATAGTTCTAGCTTTGACTCCAGTTTAGCTGGAGAAGGGCAATCGGTACTAATTTGATGCCGTTAGCCAAGGAAAGGACACTCGTTGCTCTATACTGAATGCTCCAAGGAGGAGCTATCTGGGCACTTGCAGCGCAATTGCAACCCGTTTGGATGAAGAAATGTTGGCGGCTCACGGGGCCATCGTTTATCCGTCCCATACTCCCCTTCATGCGATGCCCTCGCGAACTGGTTTAAGCATACAGGCTGAACTCGGCGGCAGGTATTTGTTGCGCTATCTGACACGAGGGCTGTATCGTCGGTTTACGACGGGGAGCACCACGGTTTACGACGGGGAGCACCACGCTTCATTTTGTAACTCCAACTCCCTATTCGCCTAGTGAAGCCCTTTCTTGGCTCGCTCTTCCAACTCCTGCAACACGCGATTTTGTTTTGTTCTTAGATCCAACGACAATTGCTGATATTCGCGGACCTCGACGGGCTATGCTCGGTGGCGGGCTGGAATACCTCTTACCGTCAGGGTTTCCTGCCGCCGCTATTGTGGTGGGATGGCCGCTTCCCGTGGTGTAATCAAAGGACGACTCTATGGTTGAAGTGAGTTCCGGCAGCGATCCGCGGCTGACGATGCTGCGCGCTTTGATGAATGACGCCGCCGTTCCTTATGGATTCGTCGAACTTGACCCTTTCGGTGAGCGGCATGGAAGTTGGCAGAGAACGCTTCACGTCTCCGCTAACTCACTGGATCGTTATTTGATGGTCGCCTTTACCACTCTGGAAGATCACGACGAGATTTCCGTTATCGCCGGAGCTGAGGAGAGAACAGCGCCGAATACCGGCGCTCAACCAAAATTCAAGCGATTCGACATCGGCACTATCCGGCTAGACGATACTGATCCGGAACAATGGCCGCGGAGTGAGTTGAGGGATCTTTTTCTGCAGGCCGCTACGATGGCGCTCGCAATTCAATTTGTTCAACTTGAAAAACGCGAATTGTTGGCTAGTTAGCCTCTCTCTAGCAGGCTCTTCCCGCAAATTCCCTCTAAAATCGATACCGGCGAATTTGCCGAATCCGCCATCGACTTACGCGCGATGATAAACGTCTGCTCTAACGCGTGCTGACCGGAATGGACCGAGTGCGGAACCAAGTCCGTAAAGGTAAGCCACGTTGAGCCTGGAGGAAAATTGAACCGGTACTTCGGGCACTGCTCCTGAAAGTTTTCGTTGCGCTTCAGGTATTCGTGAAACTGCAGCATGAAGCGGTCATAGGCCGAGCGCGGCACAACGGGAAGTCCTAAACCATGAAGCATGCGCACCGATTGATGCCGGATACGGCAGCCGGCGGAAATCGATGATGCTGCTATTTGGCGCAACCCCGCGTCGTCTGCGTATTTTTCCGCGATGGCTCGAAAAGGGTCTGTCGTAATCCAATTGCGCGTCTTCGATGGGTGAATGTTTGTGAACACGCGCAGGATGAGATCGCCGTTCGTCGGCCGCGAAGGAAACGCATCCGTGTGAATCAGATCGTTGCGCTTATTCACCGGCAGATTGCGGTTTTCCTCCTCCACAGGCCGAAAACTCGCGTAATCGAGTTTCCAAGCCTTCGCATACTCCGGCAGCAGTTCGGCGGTGAAGCGTATTACCGATTGCGAATATTCGCGCATGATGCTACGCAAACGGTCTATGTTCGCTGACTCTGTCGGCACTCCGGTGACTTTGTCGAGCGCCGGCCGATACGCGATGTTCTTATGGATGGCGCCGCCCGAAAAGTTGAGTTGCCGCAAAAACTGCTGAGACCCGTCGGAGAACGGGAACGGCGTTTTCGGGAAAAAGAGGACATTGCCTGCTTCTAACGCCGGACGGTAATCCGTGGCTTCCACCGGCGGCCAACTCTCGATCGTAATGAATTCCATTGGCTATTCGGCGCTCTTCACTTCGGGATGATTTGTCATCGGCTTCAGGATTGCGTCTAGCCGGTCCGGCGTGTGCTCATCGCGCACTAAGTGCGGGTACAATTCGCCCCCGCGATAGTCAACTTTCAGCACTTTAAAATATCCCGTGTTCTCGACAATGAATTCGATTGGCTGCGTATTGTTCTTTGCTTCGCGAATGGCGGCGTGGAGCAGTTCGTCGCTCGCCTGCCGCCCGTTAATCGCAACAATCTTCATGCCCGGCCCAAAGCCCGCCTTGAAAGCCGGGGAATCCATCAGAACATCGTTAATAATGTTGTCGGCGACATTAATCCCAAGCGAATACCAGGCGTCGACGCCATGCTCGTGATTCTCTTTCGCGCGGATAAATTCGTTCGGCTCCGTGGTGTATTCAATGTGGTAGCCGCCGTTTTCAATCCCGCCGAGCGGCGCGTGCGGCGATTTCGACGTCAACCGTTCCTTCAGAAACGCGGCCCAATCATTTGGCTGAATTCCGTTCAAAGTATTGGCGACGTCTTCAAACGTATAGGGCACAACTTCCGGTGGAGTGTTTCCTCCCAGGCCCAAAAATCGTGCACAAAAATCGTTCAGCGACTTTTTTCCATTTGAAAGTTTTCGTATGGTCGTATCGACGTCTAGCCAGACGAGTTCACCTTCCGGATAATAATCGACGTTGCGCCGCCAGTTATCCCATTGATCGCTGGCCGAGTAAAGAATCTGCGCCGATGTCGCAGTGTCCTGCAGATCGCGCCAGGTGCGTCCAGGACGATGATCCAATTCGGCCGCCGACGCCGCTAAATAAGAACGATATTGATTAGCCGTCCAAATTCCGCTACGCGCGGCAAGCACATCGCCCAAGTACTGCGTCAGTCCTTCGTAAACCCAGAGCAACTCGCCTTTCATCGGCTGCTGGTAATTGGACGTCGCGAGACCCGCTGGCCGCCGGTACTTCCCATTCCACGAGTGCGTGAACTCGTGCGGCAGAAGATCTCCTTCAAGCAGGCTGGCGTCTTCGTCCAGAAAATTGCGCGCCTCCACTCGGTCGTCGCTCGATTGATGATGCTCTAAGCCGAAGTGAGCTACGCTGTCGCTCAACGTAAGAAGGAAGTGATAGCTGTTATAGTGCCGCGATCGATACAACGCGCCGGTTTCGCGAACAAGGTTACTAAATGCGGCGATTTGCTCGCTGGTCAACTTCAGATCTTCCGGGCCATCGGCGGCCATGTCCAGGTAGTGCTTGGGCGTGACGTCTTCCGCTAACGGAATCTCACGGAAATAGCGGCCCGCCAAAACGGGCGAATCCACCAGCGCATCCAGTGGAACGGGACGAAAATGTGTGACGTTACCGTTTTTCGAGGCCGTAGTCAGTGCGGTCCCAAAATCCCAGCCATCCGGCGTCTTAATAGACGGCTCGAACGTTACTTGCGCTGCTGCCGTATTCGCCGGGTATAGCAGTAACTCATTCCAACTCAGCACACAGAGATTGGCGCTTGTCGACGCGCCGGCGGAAAAGCCGGTGGGCGCTGCCGTTGCCAAAAAATCCGCTTTGGCTTCCAGTGTCTCCACACCCGCAGGGACCGTTAGATGAAACGCGAACATGTCAACGTCGTCACGCCGCCACGGAATTGCTTTGCCGTTCGCTGTAAACGCCAGCCCGGCGAAATTGTCGATAGGCCCCGTTGGTCCGTGTTCGCCCGGTATCCACGCTGGGAGCACTAGCGTGAGCGGCCCGGGCTGAACGGGAAGACTCATCTCCGCGTGCAGCATCTTGCGCGGAGCGTCAGTTATATCGACTGTGATGCGTATGGGGCGACTGCTCTGTGCGAATGCACACACTGCACAGAACAGAGCCGCTAGGCCGAATTTCGTTGAATTCAACTTCTATTTTAGGATCATGTGCCCGTGCGTTGGCGCGGGTTAGGCGCGGGATGCATCTCATATTCGTGCGGTGGCTCCGCGCCAAGTAAGTATCTTACAAAGTAGTCCCAACGCCGTCGCGTCATGTAAGAAGTTGCGTCGCCGTAGCCATGATGCTGATTCGGCAATAGCAGGAGATCGAAATCCTTGTTGGCCTTGATCAACGCATTCACGACCAGCAGTGTGTTGTATGGGGGCACGTTATCGTCCATCGTTCCGTGAGCCAAGAGTAGGTGGCCTTTTAGATTCTTTGCGATATTTTCATTCGCCTGGCCGTCATAGTTGGTCGTGTTGCCTTTGCGCTCCAACAGGCCTTGCCACTTCTCGCCCCAGTCGTCTTCATATTCGCGGTTGTCGTGGTTGCCTGATTCCGAAATGCCGACTTTAAAGAAGTCCGGATAGCGAAACATTGCATCCGCGGTCGCGTAGCCGCCGCCCGAGTGCCCATAGATTCCCGCGCGGTCGATATCGATCCAGGAATAGCGCTGTCCCAATTGCTTCATCCCCGCTACCTGATCGGGTAACGTGTTGTCACCTAGGTCGCCAAAGTAGGCCTCGTGAAACTTCTTTGACCGCCACGGCGTGCCCATTCCATCAATCTCCACAACAACGAAGCCAAGCTCTGCCAGCGACTGCGCATCGCCGCGAGCTGCCGACCAGCTTCGGCTTCCTGCGCTTCCTGTCTGTGGTCCGGGGTAGATGTGATTGATGATGGGATACTTCTTCGCGGGATCGAAATTCGTTGGCTTAAACATCAACCCGTAGAGGTCCGTCACTCCGTCACGTGCTTTTACCGTAAACGGGATGGGCGGCTTCCATCCTGTAGCGCTGAGGCGCGAAATATCCGCCCTTTCCAGCGTAGAAATCAATTTCCCATTCGCATCCCGCAGCACCGAAACCGGCGGCGTATCCGGTGTTGAATAGTTGTCGACGAAGTAGCGCCCCGAGGGCGACAGGCTGATGTCGTGGTTCGCGTTTTCGGGTGTCAGCAGTGTCAAGCCCTGACCGTCGAACCCCGTTTTGTAGAAATGCACAAAGTACGGATCACAGTTTTTCTCATGGCCCACGCCGAGGAAATACAAGAGCCGGTTCTTTTCATCAACGTGCAACAACTGCGTGACATTCCAGTCGCCTTTGGTGATCTGGTTCTTCAGCTTGCCAGTCGCGAGGTCATATAAATAAAGATGGCCCCAGTTGTCGCGCTCGGAAAACCAGATGATCTCGTTTGAACCGGGCAAATAGCGCCAGTTCACCGCGCCGTTACCGGATTCAAAAAACGTCGGGACCGTCTCTTCCAATACATCGCGAACGGCTCCAGTGCTCGCGTCCGCGACGCGAAGCTGCTCATGCTTGTGATCCCGCGAAGTCGAAACGAACGCTAGTTGACTGGCATCCGGACTCCATTCGACATCCGCCCATTCACCTCCGCGACACGCGACATTGTCACAAAGAGTGGAACGATGTTGATCCGGCGGCATCTGCAGACGAACGACACGCGCATTGTCTACATCGATGATGACCCGTTGGATGGTCGTCACGACGTTGTCGCCCGGAAGCGGATATTTCCACGCCTCCAAATGTGGATGCCCAACCTGCGTGTCCACCAGATACATGTCGCCGACTCCGCGTTGATCCTGCTGATAGGTCGCAATCTTCTTTGAATCGGGTGACCACAGCAGGATGGGCCGGTCGCTATGCGCCCAACCGGCATTGTCCGTCGCGTATCCAAAGTCTTTCACTCCGTCTGTGGTGAGCTGCGTTTCTTTCTTCGTCGCAACGTCCCGAACCCAAAGGTTGTAGTCGCGAATAAACGCCTCTCGCTTTTTGTCCGGCGAAGCCACCTCATTTCGACCCAAACCGCCAGGCGCATTCCCGCGGCGCCCACCCTCGGCATCCCCCTTCACCTTTTCGGCGTGGCGTGTGCCCGTCGCGGCATCCACGGTGACGGATTCATTGCCTTCTGCGGTATTAACGCGATAAGAGAAATGGTCTTCGTCCGTCCATTGAGGCCGCGTCGACGCTCCAAACACCAGCGGCGTAGTGTTGTAGTTCATGAACTTTTCGGCATGGGTGTAATCGTCGGCGGTGAGCTGCTTCTGAGCCAGGCAGGGCAGCGTAAGTGCTGATAAACAGAGCAGAAAGCAGGCGTGTAGGATAGGTCGCATTGTCGAGTTAAAGCTTCACTGTAGCGAATGTCGTTCGAGTTTCGGTATTATAGGAAAGTTCGGACTGTTCCGCTAGAGTTGTTCGTGTGCTCGGCAGCAGCATGATTCATGCGCTGGCCTGAGGCGTTAAACCCACAAAAAAAGGTTCATTTATGTACGCTGTTATCGAAACGGGCGGCAAGCAATATCGCGTCTCGCCTGGCCAAACAATCGACGTTGATACGCTTTCTGGAGATGTCGGTAGCGCTGTAGAATTCAACCGCGTTCTCGCTTTCTCCAACGAATCGAATGAATTGGTTCTCGGCGACGCCTTGAAAACCGCGAAGGTGACCGGCAAAATTGCATCGCACGGTCGCGGCGACAAAATCATCGTGTTCAAATTCAAACGCAAAAAGCAGTACAAGCGCACGATTGGGCACCGGCAGAACTATACGCGAGTAACGGTAGAGGAGATTCTGGCGTAATAGCCCAAGGTATTTGCAATGGCACATAAAAAAGGTTTAGGCAGCTCGAAAAATGGCCGCGATTCGAATTCGCAGCGATTGGGCGTAAAGGTTTTCTCTGGCGAGTTGGTGACGGGCGGCTCCATCATCGTTCGTCAGCGTGGCACACGCTACAAACCCGGAAAGAACGTAGGCGTCGGCAAAGACGACACGCTGTTCGCCACCGTTCCGGGCACGGTTGAATTCCGTGACCGCGGGCGCATGGGCAAGTTCGTCAACGTAATTGCAGCCGAAGCGTGAGCTTTCGGCTGTTACAAAACTTTTCGAAACGAAAGGAGCCGTTTGCGGCTCCTTTCTGCTTTTAAGACAACGTGTTTATAGATGAAGTAATCATCACGGTAAAAGCAGGCGATGGCGGTAACGGCTGCCTGGCCTTCCGGCGCGAAAAATTCGTGCCCAGAGGAGGACCCAGCGGCGGCGACGGCGGTCATGGCGGCGACGTGATTCTTGAAGCCAGCGAACACTACAATACGCTGCTTCACTTTCGCTTTAATCCGGAGCATTCCGCTGAACGCGGGCGGCACGGTGAAGGCAGTAAACGAACCGGACGCGATGGTGTCAATGTAACTCTGCCGGTTCCCGTGGGCACCATTGTTTACAACGTCGAGACCGGCGAGCAGCTTTTTGATTTCACTGCCGCTGGACAGCAGTTCACTGTGGCCCACGGTGGGCGTGGTGGCCGCGGCAACGCGCGCTTTGCGACCTCCACCCATCAGGCTCCGACAGAACACGAAGAAGGTAAGCCCGGTGAATTTTTCCGTCTGCGCCTGGAATTAAAGCTATTGGCCGATGTCGCGCTCGTCGGATTTCCCAACGCTGGGAAATCCACACTCATTTCACGTTTGTCAGCGGCGAAGCCAAAGATCGCCGACTATCCATTTACTACGTTGGAGCCAAATTTGGGTGTGGTTCAAGCGGGCGACAGAACCTTCGTGCTCGCCGACATCCCGGGGTTGATTGAGGGCGCTCATGAGGGCCACGGCTTGGGCATGCTGTTCCTGCGGCACATCGAGCGAACGCATCTATTGGTGCACATGGTGGATGTCTCCGATTTCAGCGGCAGAGATCCGGCCGGTGATTTCGAGGTGATTCTCCGCGAACTCGCGCGGTTCAATGAAGAAGTTGCCGCCAAGCCCATGCTGGTTGTGGCCTCAAAGATCGATGCGTGCCAGGACCCAACGCGAATTCAAGCCGTTTGCGACAAGGCTGCCGAGCACGGACTTCCGTTTTACACGATTTCAAGCGCCACCGGCGAAGGCATTGAGGAACTGCGATTTGCCATTGCAGATCGCTTGTACACTGAGCCCGCGGAGATAACGCCGTTCACCCCTCTAGAGTCAGCGGCAGTTGTGGGCGAAAACTGAGTTCGATCAAACCGCGCACCGAACCCAACCCGGCTGCGTCCTCATAATTCATCATCACGAACCAACGACGCGCTTCGCGAATTCCTGAAATAGCCGTAGTTGCTCTGGGTTTTCAAACACCAGATCCTCCGGGTGCCACTGCACGCCGAGGACGAAAGAATGTCCGGTATGCTCCAACCCTTCGATGATTCCATCTTCCGCGTCGCGCGCTGAGACGCGCAGCTCATTTCCGATCCGATCCGCGGCCTGATGATGATATGAGTTCACGCCCCAACGCTCCTTACGTGCAATCGAGTGCAACAGCGTTCCCGGCACAATCTCCACGTCATGAGCAAAAGAAGCATCTTGCTTAGGATCGTGGCGAAGAGATGCCAGGTGTTGCCGCAACGTTCCGCCCGCATACACGTTCAACAGTTGCAGCCCGCGGCAGATCGCGAGCACCGGCAAATCGGCCTGCAGCGCTTTCGCCAGAATTTCCAATTCGAAGTGATCGCGTTCGTCATCCGGATCTTGCGTCTCCGATTCCCGGCCGGCGCCGTAGAGCTTTGGATTCACATCTGTCCCGCCCATGAGCAGCAGCCCGTCCGCGCCTTCTATCTGCGGCTTAGCGGACACCAAAACCGGAACAGGATCTAGATCCACTGCGCAAAGTGCATCCTTATAGTTCTTGAGCTTCTTTTCATGCCGGTAAGGAATCAAAACTCGTTTGCTCAATCCAGATCACGCCTCTATCTACAGTCTGCACTGCTGTCAAGCGCAGAGGCGATTGGGTGTCTGCTGTGCGCGTTTATCGAGCCCACAGGTCAATTGTGCGCATTTCTAACTCCGATAACATCGAAGTGCATGCGCTTATCCGCCCTTGTTCTTGCTGCTTGTTTGTCTATCGGCGCTTCGGGCGCGGAGAAGCAGAATTGGCCCAACCTCCGCAATCGGATTGAGCGGACCTTGCACATCCAGCAGCCGTTGTTTAACCCCCAGCCGAAAGGCTACGGACAGTTTTCTCCAGCGGCCGGCGTTGATGCAGACCGGGTTATCTATTCAACCGATTACAGCCTCCGCATTCCCGCGATTGTCTATCATCCCGCGGGGGCAACCATCACCAAACACCCCGCCCTTGTCGTGGTGAACGGACACGGCGGAGACAAATCATCGTGGTACACCTATTGGGCAGGAATTCTTTATGCGCGCGCGGGCGCTATCGTTCTCACATACGATCCCATCGGCGAATACGAACGCAATGCCGAACGTCGCTCCTCGACCAATCAGCACGATGACTACATCGCTCCTGATGACATGGCGCGTCGAATGGGCGGCTTGATGGTCACAGATGTAATGCAAGCGGTAAGCTATCTGCTCACGCGAAAAGATGTCGATCCGAAGCGCATCGCTGTGATGGGTTACTCCATGGGTTCATTCATCAGTTCGCTGGCGTGCGCGATCGACACGAGAGTGCACGCCTGTGTTCTAGTCGGGGGCGGTGATCTGGACGGCCCCAACGGATATTGGGACAGCAGTAAGAAAAAGATGTGCCAGGCTATCCCTTATCAGTCGCTCAGCTTTCTGGGAGATCGCGGTCCGGTGCTCTTCGCGCTGATGGCGAAGCGGGGTCCGACGCTAGTCTGGAACGGAACAGCGGACCACACAGTGGACATTCCACATCACGATCAAGCTTGGTTTGACGACCTTCGCAAGCGGACTATTGAACAATTGGGAAGTCAAAAGAATGTCTTCGATTTTGGCTTTACCCCAGACGGCGGGCATCGCCCTTATTTCGTAACGAAGCCGGTCGCGCTATGGCTTGAAGAACAACTGCACTTCCCGAATTGGACGAAAAAAGACATCGAGGCGATGCGCGAAACGCACGTCATGGATTGGGCTGCCAAAAACGGGGTGACTACGCCAAGCAGCCTTAAAAACGAAAACGGCGAAGGCGGCGCCATGGCGCTCGACAACGACATCCCTGCGGTTCCACGAGCCGATTTGCACGCGGTTCCCGAAGCCGTTTGGGATTCCGAACGCGACAGCTTCGTCTATGAGACCTGGGTGGATCGCGCCAAAGCTGCTGTCACTTCAGGCGCGCCATGAATATGACGAAATTGCCGAAATTCTTTACGCTTCGTTTAGCCTAATTCTTTGACTATGCCCGATCACAAACTCCAAATAGTGCCCCTCGGCGGCCTCGGCGAATTCGGCATGAACTCGATGGCGCTGCGCTATGGGGACGACATCATCGTCGTCGATGCGGGCATGATGTTTCCGGAGTCCGAGTTACTCGGCGTCGATATTGTTACGCCTGATTTCACCTATCTGGAGCAGCACGCCGAGATGGTGCGCGGCCTGGTTCTGACTCACGGGCATGAAGATCATATAGGCGGCGTACCGTTCCTGTTGTCTGTGCTGAATGTTCCAGTGTACGGCAC
>DASREJ010000275.1:0-6634 GCA_035652115.1 Bryobacteraceae bacterium | reverse complement strand
CCCGGCAACGGATGCAATTTACAGCCGGCTTTTAACGGCACCTTTCTTTCGCACTATCAAACAGCAACTGGGCGGGGAAGAAGAGACCGTGTGGCGGCGTTCATTTACGATTCCAGAGTATTATGCAGATCCAAGCGATGTGCCGCGGCGCAGCCTTTATCGAAGTTTCGATAAAGCGCTTAAGCCCACGCTGTACTTTCCGTGGCTTAGGCGGAACCTGGACCATCTGCAAGCGAATCCCGCTTGGCAAACCACACTCGGAGAGCGATTCCAGCATGCCGTACCAATTTTGTTGGAACGGCCGCACATACTGTTTTCAATGCAGCGCGGTGGTCCACACGGGCCGCCCGATCAGCCTCCGGCCGAAATCGGACACAATTTCCAAAATTTCTTTCTTGAATACTCGCCAGAGTCGTTTTCGGTGGCATATGACGAAAATACGATGTCGCGAGGCCTTTGGTGCTGCTGGGTAAATTCGCACGAATTCTTTCTGCAGAGCTTCGGAACATTAAACGGGCAGCCGCGAGGTTCAGAGATCAGCCGATACGAATGGCGGCTTGGATCGGATTTGGTTTGTACTGGCGGTCCGGACCTTGGCGGCTCATTTGTAACACTGCCACTGGATCTGATTCGACTTACAGGCGAGGGGGCGCTTACCCTCCGTCCACCCGATCTTCAAAGCAGCGGCTATTTCACATTGACTACGAACGAAAAGTTCTGGTCTAAAGTCGGTGACTGGACAGACCTGCTGTAGACCGATTAGGGGTCGCTACATCGTGTGAGCGGCGGGATTGTGCTCACCGGGCGCAAGGATTTCACGAAGACCGTTTTTCAATTCGGTTGCAACTTCGAAATAACCGATCATCATTTCGTCCCAACTCTGTGGCCCGAAGCGGACAATCTGAGTGGGATCAGGATTAAGCGGATTAAGTGCAGAATTATCGAAGTGAGCAATGCATTCGATGGTGATTCCTGGCGGAAGAGAGATCGGGCTCGCGAGGTAATAAGAAAGCTGCCAATTATAGCTATACTGTGGAACTCTAAGCAACGTTTCAGTTTTGCCGTCGGGAAATATGACCCGAAACTCAAACGATTTGCCTCGCAGGTGCATGTGGGGAAGCAGCGAGATTAAGGTCGATGGCGCGTGCAGAGTAATACGCGCTTCTACTTCATAATCAGGATCTCCTGGCGGAATCGCGAATCGAATATTCGCAGCGGCAAGCATGAGAACGCGCTGGCGCGGCGGTACATGCGAGAGTACCAGCCCAATGCGGCTGCGATCGCAACCTGCTTGACCGTTTGTCGTGTAGTGAAGCTGGAAAACGAGATCGCTGCCTGCCTTGATCAGTTTGGCTTGCCCTGGCCCGAGAGTTTCGGGCATCGCGCCTGGACCGTATCCCGCCAGGAATTCGCCCGGAACGCCGCCGACGGTGTCGTGCGAATTCAAAGCGAATGGAACGCCGACAGGTCTATCGGCTAACCACATCGATCCCGGCTCGCGAACACTGACAACGATGTGATGGGTGTGGGCACGATCGCCGGCCCGGACCTCCGCGAGACGCACCCAGGTATCGCGCTTGAAACCGGTCGGAACGATGACGTACTGATAGGGCACTACTCCGGATGCCGGAACGTTAAAAGATGACGGCATTTCGAACACGATCTCTGGTTGGCTGATTGTCCAGCCCTGTGTCCATTTGATAGGAGCGGGTGATTTTGTCGGATCGCCCGGCGCGGCGCCCGAATCCACCCACGCTGCAATGGCTTGTATATCGGTCGGCGAAAGGCGTCGGTCATTAGAGAAATGGCCTATTGATGGATCGGCAAACCATGGCGGCATCTGGCGCGAACTGACCATTTGGCGTATGGCGGGAGCCCAGGCTTTGGCAGTTTTGTAGTCAAGCAGCGGCATTGGGCCAATTTCGCCCGGCCGATGACATGTTTGACAATGGTGCTGAAGTATCGGGAGGACGTCTTCGTAGAAAGTCGGAGTGTCACTCTGGGCGCCGGGATGAGGTTCGCCAAGTAGCACGCGCACGAATGCTAACAAGAATAGAGCAGGCCGGAGTTTCCGCCAGTTCAACACAAATTGTCTTTATGCTCTCGATTATCGCTTGGCCTCTTATAATCACTCTGATATGCCATTGAAGATGCTGGCACTCGCACTACTAATTGCCATAGGAGCGAGGGGGCAACAGCACGCTATCGTCATTTCGCGCGGGCGCGTCATCGATCCGGAGACAAAGCTGGATGCTGTCCGCGATGTCGCCGTTGATGCCGGAAAAATAACCGCCGTTTCCGAATCGCCTTTGCAGGGCCGGCAGGTAATTGATGCGCACGGACTAGTTGTGACGGCGGGCTTCATTGATCTACATCAACATGGGCAAACGCCTGAGAACTATGCGTTCAAAGCGCGCGACGGCGTCACAACCGCCCTTGAGATGGAGGTGGGTGTGGCCGATGTAGATTCCTGGTATCGGCAGCGCAGCAGCAGATCTTTGATTAATTTTGGCGCCAGTGTCGGACATATACCGGCGCGGATGGCGGTAATGCACGACTCTGGAACGTTCCTGCCTCGCGATTCTGCGATTCAAACCCAAGCGACTCCACAGCAGCTTGCAGAGATCATCTCTCTGCTTCGTCGCGGCCTTGACGAAGGCGCGCTGGGAGTCGGGATGGGAATTGCATATGTTACCGGCGCCAGCCGCGAAGAGATCTTTCGCGTATTTCAACTCGCTGCCTCTCGCAATAGGACGGTTTATGTACACTTGCGCAGTGCCGGCCCTGTTGATCCGGGCGGAATCGACGCATTGCAGGAGGTGTTGGCCGATGCTGCCGCAAGCGGCGCTGGACTGCACGTCGTTCACATCACAAGCACTGAACTGCGCGAAACTCCGATCGCTCTTGAAATGATTCACTCGGCTGCAAAACACAATCTGGATGTGACAACGGAGGCATATCCATATACGGCGGGAATGACCGACATCAGTTCCGCGATTTTTTCGGAAGGCTGGCAGCAGCGCAACGGGGGAATTACTTATAAAGACCTGCAATGGGCGGAAACGGGAGAGCGGCTCACGGCTGAATCGTTTGCCCGCTACCGCAAGCAGGGCGGCATGGTAGCGATTCACGCTATTCCCGAAGACATCGTGAAGATCGCAATGGGCGATCCAACTGTCATGATTGCGAGCGATGGCATTCTAGATCACGGAAAAGGGCACCCGCGAGCCGCGGGCAGCTACGCGCGCGTGCTCGGCCGATATGTTCGCGAAGAGCACGCGCTCTCACTCATAGACGCATTAGCCAAGATGAGCTTGATGCCAGCAAATCTGCTTCGGTTATCGAACAAGGGCCGGCTCCAAGTGGGGGCTGACGCGGATATTACAATTTTCAATCCAGCAGCTGTAAAAGATCGTGCGACATTCGAAAATCCAGCGCAATATTCGGAAGGAATTCCATACGTGATGGTGGGTGGTGTTTGGACAGTAAAAAACGGAGAATTGCAAAAAGACGTGTTTCCAGGCAAAGGAATTCGGTATGGGCACTGAACCGAAAACGTTTTATTTGATAAGCACCGAAGTGTGGTTGGATTTGATCAGCTTTGATTCCGCGATGCTAAATCTCGACGCCGCCAACAGCACGCATCCGCCCAAGATGTAGACGCCTGACGTCAGACCTAACGCGCTTGCGAGTCCGATATGCTGAGCTAACGCCCCGATAGTGATCGGAGCTAACCCACCTCCGCCAAGCCAACCGACCATGTTCATCACGCCCGCGCCGGCCCCGCGAGATTCAGCGGGAATTACGTCATATAGCGAGGCGAAAATATTTGCGTCATAGATGCCTTTGAAAAGCCCCCAAACGATGAGGGCAAATGCCAGAAGCGTAACCGAATGTATCCGGCTACAGGCAAATACAAACGGCGCGCCGCAAAATAACGCCGCGGCTTGCAGGGCGATCCGGCCGCCTGGACGTTTCATCTGCATATGGTCCGCAAGCCAGCCGCCTAAGGGCGAGCCGCACATGCTTGCAAACTGCACGAAGATAGTTGCCGATAATCCCGCGAGCGCCACGCTTAATCCGAAGCGGTCATAGACGAACTTCGGCATCCAGGACAGCAGCACCATTGCCACAAAATTTGCACAGAAAAAGCCGGCCAGTAGCAATAGCGCAGCCGGCGAATGGACGAGCGTGCCCAGAAAAGAGATTAAAGATGGTTTGGATCGGCCCACGCCCCCGGCGCTTTGCTGCCGCTGAGGCTCTCGCAAGATCTTTAGGAGAACGAAGCCGAGCAAGATTCCCAGACTGCCAAATGCAATGAACGACCATCGCCAGCCAAAGCGCTCGCCGATCAATCCCGCAAAGAATGCCCCAGCTACTGTGCCGACATAGACGCTGGTTTGATGCAGTCCCATGGCTCGCGATCTGGTCTCCGGCGCATGATAGTCGCTGAGCATCGACATGGAAGCCGGATAATAGAGGCTTTCGCCGACGCCTTCGGCAGTCGTGAATGCGAGTAATTGACCGAAGCCGCGCGCCAACGACGTGCAGGAAGCTATAAGGCTCCACGCATAAAGACCGCACAAGACCGCTTTCTTGCGTTGAATGCGATCCACCAGGGTACCCGAAAGCGGAGCGAGTAGCCCATACATCCAGGCAAACGAAGAGCCGAGCAATCCGAGTTGGACTGTCGAGAGATGCATCTCGCGTTCCAGCAAAGGAAACAAGGCAAACAATGCGGCCCGATCGGCGTAGTTGAACAAAGATACGGACCACAACATGGCGACCACTCGCCACTTGTATTGCTTCAGCGCGGAAAGCACTCCAGATCCTAATACATGGGGCGCGGGCCCACAGAGGGGCACCATTTGCCCAGTGGCTTTAGATAAGCTTCGGCGCCTGCGGCGAGCAGGTTCAACTCCGTCTGCGCTTGAAAGAATGAAAAGCCTTCGTCGACGAACTGCCCATATTGGGATGCAGTGACCAGGGGACGGCCCACCGCTTTCCCTTCACGGTGTCCCGCAGCCACAATTTTCTTTATGGCGGCGTGTAGCGCAGGTTCATCTTGCCGCCCGCGCAAACCCAATGAAAAAGACAAATCACTTGTTCCGATGAACAGCACGTCGATGCCGGGCGTAGCCGCAATGGCATCGATATTTTCGACCGCGGCGGCTTCTTCAATGTTGGTCACCACCATGATGTTCTTATCCGCGAAATCATAGTAACCGCCCGGAGCAGGCCAGCGAAATGTCGCGAGTCCGGCACCTGACCCACGCACGCCGATAGGAGGATATTTGCAGGCATTGGCCGCTTGCTTTGCTCCTTCTGTCGAATTGATGAAGGGGAAGATCACTCCTAACGCGCCCATGTCCATCACACGTTTGGCGGTCCAGAGTTCATTGACTGGCACGCGAATAAAAGGCATCGTCCGGCTGCCGCGCGTCGCTAGAATAATGTTCCGTGCCGTTTCAAGGGTGATGGGCGAATGCTCCATTTCGATCCATAAAAAATCGAAGCCCATGTCGGCGACTTGAGCGGCAATCTCGATGCTGGTCGTGGTGATCGTGACACCGACTACGGGTGTACCGCTTTCGAGCGACTTGCGCACTGGGTTTTCCCAAGGCGTAATTTCCGCAGTTGGCGGCAGAGATTGTTCGCTCATTTTCGAATCAGCCACACCTCGGAAACCTGACACCCACGCCCATTGCCGCCTAGGCCTTGTTCGCGTGTCCAGGCCAATTCCAATTGACCACCGCGCGTTGCGTCGTGTGGAATGTCGAATTCTAGTGGTTTTGGCGGCGATGGTTTAGTCATCAAGGGATGGATTGCAAACTTGCCATTTGCAACGAGCCGGATTTGAATACGCCTGACATCGCTTCCATAAACGACTCGCAGGCGATAGCTCGCGTCTGGATCTAAACCGTCGTAGTGCATCTTCAACGCCTCGTCATACAGTGATTCGGCCCATCGCTTCCATTGAATTGGGGTTTGCGCGCCGAAACGGTCCGGATAGCTGAACCCGGTCAGAACGGACTTACGGAATTCGGGGTCCAGTACCGGGCCGGGCCCTAGGATCAAACGCGGACGGTTTGCGGGATCGCCAAGGTCGTCGTAGAAGCCGCCGGGACCTGGGTCGTTACGCGCCAGCAACTGTTTAATTGCGTTCACCTGCTCGTTTGGCGCGGAGAGTTTCCTAATGGCAAGTATCTGAGCCCGGAACCACGGAATATTCGTAACCGGATAATCGAGTGTTTCCAGATTCGTGCCGCGCACGACCGCTTCGCCTTGATATCGGTCCACGGCGAGTTGCATTTGAATGCTTTGCAGCAACGCCTCGCCAAGTTCCTTGACGCGAGTGCGCGCCGGAATGGTCTGATAGGCCGCGCCTTCCTCGAGCGCGCGTTCAGCCTGTTCAAGCAGCTCCGCCGGGTCGCGGCCATTCGGAGGAGTAGCGCTTGGCGTTGCACCAATTTCCAAAGGCTCGGCCGTCCAGCCAATCTCGTGAACAGATGTCAGTATGTCGCGGGCACGCTCCAGTCGAGCTCTGCCGTCAAGCAGACGACTGCGTAGATAGTCGTCATAATAGGCCCGATAAAGAGCCTGTTGGAAACGCCAGTTTTCGAGCACTGCTGGC
>DASREJ010000274.1:0-42634 GCA_035652115.1 Bryobacteraceae bacterium | reverse complement strand
CGCTCGATTGACAGAACTGGATCAGTTCTGCCTCGCTGTTCAGCAACTCGCCGGCAACTCGCGGGATCTCTTTTGCGATGGAGATTGGGACGGAGACTACACCGTGCCGGTCGCCGTGAAGTAAATCGCCCGGTTTGACTCGCAGCCCGCCAATTTCGACAGACTCGCCGAACTCGACGACGTGAGCGTAGGCATGAGAGACAGCGATACTGCCGGCAAACACTTGCAGCCCCACCGCTTCAATGCCCGGCAGATCTCTAACGGAGCCATTGCTTAGATATGCAGTGCATCCGAGCGCCACTGAGATATTGGCGTGAATCTCACCGAACAACGCGCCCAAACCGGGTACGTGGTCCACATCCTCCGCAACGATAAAACGAGGTTCCGGAATAGATCGGAGGTATGACCACCAGTCAGGCCGATCATAATAGCAACGGCCAGCGATAGGCGTGGCCGACGTACGAATCCTTAGCGTTGCGGCATATCCGGCTCGAGGCGGGAACTGGGGAAATACACAGCGTACTGATCCGTTGACAAAACCTTCGTTCCGCGTCCTTAGGTTGAACTGCTCAACGGCGTTAGAGATGGTGCAGGAATCGAATTGCTCAAGCGCTTTTAAGGTTTCGTCAATAACATCGCCGTGTAACCGCCTCAATCAGTTACTCCAAGTTGCGAAGAAAGGCCGCAGCTATATAACCGGTGCAGAGCAAGCTTAGTAGCAAACTCCAATAATATGGTGCGATGAAAGATTAGTGTTACCGTTTGCAAAGCCTGTCTTTAATCCAATGTAGGGGCACTAAGCGTCAACCGCCATACCGTGAGGACGTAATTTTTTCAATGTATCTGGCGGTAGATTTCGCTTGCCTCCGGACCAACAACTACACCTTTAGCTCCATGCGGTTGAACCCCGTTCACACAGTAATTCACGTACTGTGTAAAATTGCACGGAATACCTTCCTCATACAATTTCTTCGCCACCGAAATACGGCTACGATGCCGTTATTGCTTCCCGCCAGAAAAGCTTGCGAAGCGGCTATGGACGTCATTCGAGTTTTACTCTGCAATCAGCATCCCGTTATTCGCAATGGCTTGCGCGAACTGTTAGAGACACCTGGGATTTGGGTTGTGGGTGACGCCGCGAATGGGCTGGACGCAGTTACGCTTGCGAATCATTACCAGCCGGACGTTGTGTTGCTAGATGTCAAGCTCGCGCACACAACGGGCTTTGTGGTTTCGCGTGAAATTGCGATGAAAGCGCCGCAAGCCGGCATCGTTTTCGTCAGCTCACAATGCGACGAAGAATACGTCAGCGAAGCGTTCAAAACAGGCGCCCGCGCTTACGTGCTGGCAGAGTCTGTGCAAACGGACCTTATTCGCGCTGTACGAATTGCTGCCAAGGGCGGACAATTCTTGAGCCCGAGCATCACATCAAAGCTGCTTGATGAATATGGCAAACGATGTTGTTCTGCGGCCGAGTCCAATTCCGAAAGCCAGAAACGATTGCATCGCTTACTAAAAGAGGCGCTCGCATTTTCTGACTCGGAAGCGAGTTAGCATACCGCAGTAGTTGTATCTAGTATTACCGCGGATGCAATATCAGTTTTTGAATGCGCCAATTTAAAAGCTCCGCGACGTAAAGTTCATTTTCCGATGGGCAGGCGAGTTCGTGAATCCAACCGAACTGTTTCGCTTGACGGCCTGTACGGCCCAGCATGCCAACAACACGACCATCGAGATCCAATTTGTATATGCGGCCAGGAAAAGCGTCCGCGCTGTACAAATATTGATGCGGGCCGGGCGTAATGCAGATTGCCCAAGGCGCGCCGGGTTGCATGGTGCCGGTCGTTTGGGGTCCTGGGCGGCTTCCCATCCAAGGCTTCGCATCGTCTGGCGTGGGCACGTCGATTCGAATCTCGCGCAAAAATGTGCCGTCGGGATCGAATACTTGAATGCGCGCGTTTCCGCGGTCGGCCACATAGATGTTTCCTTGCGCATCAGCCGCGATGCTGTGTGGCGTATTGAATTCGCCTGAGTTCCTGCCCGGCTTGCCCCATTGCTTCACCCAGTCGCCGTTCTTGTCGTACTTCGCAACTCGCGAGTTGACATATCCGTCGCTGATGAAAATATCGCCTTGCTTGTCCCAAGTAACATCGGTCGGTTGGCGGAATTGTCCGTCGACTGCAGGACGTGGAGGGTTCACGTGTGTCCACGGTCCGTCGTTTTCGTCCGACGCTTCTTTCTTTCGTCCGAAAAGCATAACAACGCGGCCTTCCGGGTTGAACTTGATAATCATGTCGGAACCTTTATCGACTGCCCAAATGTTGTCGTTCGAATCAATGCGGACCGCGTGTGCATAAGACCATGCATACAGATTTTTGCCGATCTCGCGCAGATATCTTCCGGTGCGATCGAATTCCAGCAACTGCGCCGCCGCCGCGCCATACGCCGGTCCGTTAGTGTTTCCGCGCGAGAAAACAAAAACGTGACCCTTGGAATTGACGGCGACTCCGGCCACCTCTCCCAGATAAAGATCTGGGGGCAGCTTTAAGAAGTTGGGTACAGACTCATAAGCAATCTCGGGGATTGAAGATTGCGCAAACGCACAGCTGGAAAGGATGAACAGAGAAACGGCTAGACGGGTGTGCACGTGGGCTCCTGAACGTTATCGACCGCTTCCGTGAGGGTACAACAACGCTAGGTTAGGCCACGATTTTGAATCGGTGCTGAACCGGGTGAGTCGGCGACGTATCACCTCTCGATATGAGCTGTAACGAGAGAAAGCGACGTGCGGTTGACGACCGCAATTCGTCCTACTTGCTGGCGACGCGCGCCTTCCGGAAAGCTAGACCTGCCAGAAGCAGCCGTCCTGTAGGCGCAAGGATAATCGCACTAGGTTCAGGAGTGGAAACATCAACCGAAGTATACGTTCCGGACGTAAGTTGATAATCGGCGCCGCCTGGGAATGCACCCAAGGTATTACACAAAGACTGATCGCCACCGCACAAGCTGGGAACAACAACAGCGTGCCGTCCGGCCCTCCGTCCAGCGGCCGCGGTGTAGGTGCATCAAACGTGGAAATTTCTGGGTCCACCTCTATCGGGTTCAAAGAAGGCAGCGCGTTGGAATCCTAAAGGATCGGCGGATTGAGGCAAAGGACCGGATTCCCGCAGACCGGATTTCCGAAGCTGTTAAGTGACGCGTTCAAGGTGCCGCTCATCTGAATAGAAAGCGACGACGTGGTCTGTGCCACCTCATCGTAAAACACGGAACCATTGACTACCTCCGTACACGTTGCGCCGCCGCCGACACACGTTGCTGAAAACGTCACATCGTGAAATGTGATGTAGTAAACATCGGCTCGACTCGCGGCAGCGGTTAAGAAGAGCAAGGCTTCGGTCAGCCCTGTCCGTCAAAGGAAATTTCGTGAAACGCGATCGAGAAAACGTGGGAAGAACTGCACCAGTAACTCAGAACCTTTCATGAGGGACCTCCGTATTGATGTACAGCTTTTTGTCGAGTGTAGGCTGACGGGACGCATCGGTAAAAGGCTAGATGGTTGCAGTTCGGATGGAGGCCGTACTAGTACATCCATGTTCCGTATGTGCTCGGAACGAAGTGTCACCCATCTCTCCGGGATGGACATTCGGAATGGACACAAAAAGCGATTGGAGCCGGCAGAGGGATTTGAACCCCCGACCCTCTGATTACAAATCAGATGCTCTACCAACTGAGCTATGCCGGCGTGAGGAAAAAATAGTCGTTAGAGAACGAGAGGCTATTGCTCCCTCAGTTTACAATGCGGCGCTGCGCCTAAGGATCCGATTCGAGCGAAAAGCCTTCCTTTCACACCGCTGCGCCCTCCATCATTGGTGCCGATCAAGGCCGAAAAAGATCTACGGTTTATTCCCGTCCAGAATGACTCGCTCACCTTTGAAGTTGCGGAAACTATAGAAAACTCTTGCTATACTCAAGTTTTGCCATCCGCCCCCGGGAGTACGCTCAGGGAGGAGTTTTGTGTTTATCAGCCTCCAACAACTGGAACAGCGTCCCGTCCGTTTTGATGTCAATATCCCGGCGGGCGAAGTGGATTTCGACAATAAATTGGAACAGGCTTCGGCCTTACACGCTGAAGGAACCGCGACCCTGTTGAATCACTCTCTGGGGGAGATTCGGATTCAAGGCAAGCTGAATGTCGCCATGCAAGCAACATGCGACCGTTGCCTGGAGCCTACTCGTTTTCCCGTTGAGAACCAGTTCGATTTGCTTTACATGCCTGCGGAGGTGACCAAGGGCGGCGAGGATGAAATCGATGAAGCGGGGATTGAAGTCGGGTATTACGAGAGTAACGGGCTCGCGTTGAACGACGTTTTGCGTGAAGTAGTGCTGCTGGCGCTTCCCATGCAACTAGTCTGTAGCGAAGCGTGCAAAGGTATTTGTCCCGTGTGTGGCCAGAATCGCAATCAGCGCGATTGCGGATGTCACACCGAAGCGGTTGATGATCGCTGGAGCAAACTGAGAACGTTGCGGGCTGAAGTTGGCCCGCACAATTGATTCGGTTTAACGCCGCAACTTATAAATTTATAAAAAGATAGAGAAAGTAGAAGAACTATGCCAAATCCTAAACGCCGTCATTCGAAACGCCGCACTTCCACGCGCCGGGCGCATGATGCACTTCGCGTTCCGCAGTTAGCTGAGTGCCCAAACTGTCACGAAAAGATCCGCGCCCATCGCGCCTGTCCCCACTGCGGCAAATACAAAGGCCGCGAAGTCATTGAAGTTGTTGAAGCTTAGTTCGAATCGGAACCGCCGATAGCTTTAAACTAAGACAACATGACCACAATTGCCCTGGACGCAATGGGCGGCGACCTCTTCCCGAAGCCTGAAGTGGAGGGCGCGCTGCACGCGGCAAAAGCGTTTCAGGTAAAGGTAATTCTGGTGGGGCGCGAGGAAGTGGTTCGCAAGGAACTGGATCGGCATCCCGGCTGGCAATCCTTGCCGATCGAAATCGTGCACGCGAACGAACAGATCACCATGGAAGACAGCGCCAGCAAAGCGGTGCGTTCCAAAAAGGACAGCTCGATAAAGGTTGCGTCAAGGTTGGTTCGCAGCGGCGTCGCTCAAGGCGTTGTGTCGGCGGGCAACACAGGAGCAGTCATGGCGACCGCAAAGATGACCCAAGGCATGTTGGCGGGCGTTGACCGCCCCGCCTTGGCATCGGCCTTTCCCACCATCACTGGCAAAGCAGCCGTGATGCTCGACGTAGGCGCGAATGTGGACTGTACCCCGAATATGCTGGTCCAGTTTGCCGTTATGGGTGAAGCGTATTCAAGGATTATCTTCCGCATCGATCGTCCGAAGGTCGGCATTCTTTCTATCGGTGAAGAGGAACACAAAGGCAATTCGCTGACCCATGATGTGTATCCGCTTCTGAAAGCGCTGAAAAATCTAAACTTCATTGGCAACGTGGAAGGGCGCGATTTGTACACCGGCGCGGCGGACGTCATCATCTGTGACGGATTTGTTGGCAATGTTGCCCTTAAGGTGAGCGAAGGCCTTGTAGAAGTCGTGGGCAAATTGCTCAAGCAATCTCTTCGCGCGAGTGTAACTAGGAAGGTCGGGGCATATTTAGCTCGCGGTGCATTCAACGATTTCAAAAAGCGCGTTGACTACTCCGAATATGGCGGCGCTCCGCTGCTTGGGTTAAATGGCATCTGCGTTATCTGCCACGGACGATCGAACGCGAAAGCGATTAAGAACGCGATTCGGGTGGCAAAAGAGTTCGCTGAGGGAAAAATCAACCAACGAATCGCATCTGAACTGGATGGCGGGGCATCAGCAGTAGCAGGATAGTTATGTTGCGCGTTCTGGTCCTGGCATTCGGACTGGCTTCGGTTTTACCGGCTGCAAAGCAAGATCCCGTTCAATGGACGCTTGCGCCGGTTGACGGCGTATCTCGCGTAGCGCCGAGTAGCCACCGTTATCTGGAGCTCAAAGCAACTATTCAGTCTGGATGGCATCTCTATTCGCCGACCACTCCTCCAGGCGGACCCATCCCTACACACATCGCCATGGCCGCGAACCCGGCGATTGCGGCCTATCAGCTTTACCGGCCGCAGCCTATCCGCAAACTTGATCCCAACTTTCAGATTGAGACGGAAACTTATACTGGCGACGTCACGTTCTTAATCGACGTGACCACGGCCCGGTCTGCCGCCGGAAATGCCACAGTGGAAGCGGACACACGTTATCAGGTTTGCTCGGACGTACAATGCCTGCCTCCCGTTAAAAAGAAAGTTACAACCGATCTGGAGATCGCCGCTGGAGCGCCGAGTCCTGCTTTTACGGTGCCTTCCGGATACGCCGTAGTCGCCCAGACAGCCGAAGCCAAGCCAGCGAGCCAAGACAAGACAACGACGACAAGAACAGCAATTAATAGTGACGAGCCATTGCTGCCCTTTCTCCTGACCGCATTTGGGTTCGGACTGGCAGCGCTTTTCACTCCGTGCGTGTTCCCGATGATCCCGATCACAGTTTCTTTTTTCCTGAATCAAAGTGGAGCGGCAAAAGGCGAGACACGCGGAGGTTGGAAACAGGCACTACTGTTCTGTTTGGGAATCGTTGTGCTCTTCACGGCACTCGGATTTCTGGTTACCGCCATCGCCGGCCCATTCGGTGTGGTGCAACTGGGCTCAAGTCCCTGGGTCAACGGATTTATCGCTTTAGTCTTTTTCGTATTCGGCCTCAGTTTATTAGGCGCATTTGAGCTGCGTTTACCTTCGGGTCTGCTGACCACCCTCGACAAGGCTTCACAGGGCGGTGGCTACGCCGGAACGTTGTTAATGGGGCTCACGTTCTCGTTGACTTCATTTGCTTGCATCGGACCCATCGTTGGGCCGCTGCTGATCGCGTCTGTACAAAACAAAGGCGCAGAACCCGTACTCGGCATGCTGGCATTCGCGACGGGACTAGCTGCGCCATTCTTTTTGTTGGCGCTATTCCCTTCGTATCTGCAAAAATTGCCACGTAGCGGCGGATGGATGGTCCGGGTAAAGGTGGTGCTCGGCTTCATTGTGCTGGCGGTGATGTTGAAGTATCTGAGCAATGTGGATCAGGTGCTGCAAACGCATTGGTTAACTCGCGAACGATTTCTTGCTGCTTGGATTGTACTGATCGCTTTGCCCGGCCTTTACCTCTTGGGATTGTTGCCGATGGAAGGCATTAAGAGAGATGAGCACTTGGGCGTCGGACGAACGCTCGTCGCAGCCCTCCTGCTTATCTTCTCTATTAGCCTGGTGCCTGGATTGTTCGGAGCACGGCTGGGAAATCTGGATGCTTACATTCCGGAACCGAGCGGCAATTCTGGATTAGGCTCAACCGGCGTCGAGACGCAACCAGCCGCCTATTTCAAAAATGAACTGGACGCTGCATTAGCGGCAGCGCGTGAACAGAACAAGTTGGTTCTCATCAATTTCACGGGTTACGCATGCACTAATTGCCACTGGATGAAGGCCAATATGTTTCCCCGGCCTGAGATTCAGGCGGCCATGAAAACTCTGATTACTGTCGACCTCTACACGGACGGCACCGACGCCGATTCAGAGAAGAATCAAAAGCTGGAAGATCAAAAATTCGGCACGGTCTCGATCCCGTTTTACGCGCTGATTGATCCCGATGAAAACGTGATTGCCACTTTCCCTCAGTTAACCAGAAATCCCAAGGAGTTCCTCAGCTTTCTTGAAACCAAGCCGACAACCAAGCTTTCAATGCTACGCTGAAGGCTGTTTGCAGCTTCCTCTCTGATGCGGATGTGGCGGAATTGGCAGACGCACTGGATTTAGGTTCCAGCGCTCGCGAGGGCGTGGGAGTTCAAGTCTCCCCATCCGCACCAAGTCGGACTTGCTCGCCATTCTGGTTTTTTATGGCATCTCTGCCCGAATAAAATCCAGAGCAGGTAGTGTGAATGCAGCATGTGGAATGACTGCCACACGCCGCGGCCTGCCCGAGTTACTTAGAAGTTGCGCTAGTCTCGTTTCGTGGTCTCTTAGGGCGACATGATGGAAATGGCAGCGTTCCACAAATTCCCGATTCAGTGTGGACACCAGGTGCACGTCGTATCGTCTACCCAGCCGCGTTACCCAATACGCTTTATGTCCTCCCACAACAAACTGCCGTTCTAATTTGTGGCGCATTTCCTCATCGGTGGAGAAGCGTTCCACGTATTCCTCGAATGATCGAATCCCGGCGCCATTCGAACATTCCGCATAGAACAAAATAGATCCACCAGGCCGTAGGGCCTGGCATGCATTCTCGAGTGGCTTATGTGCCTGCCGCAGGTCAATATCAAGCGGGAATCCTCCCGCTGACGCAATGATCAGGTCATACGGCTCATCCATCGTTACGCGCATCATTTCATCGACGGTCCGGCACCCCTCGCGATGGGCCAAATCGTAGTGCCCGGCGACTGCGCGAGCGACCTTGCCTTCGGACGTTAGCACCAGGTTTACAAGGAAGTCCGGATCGACCAGCCGGCAAGCCTCCAACAGATCCTCATGTGCGGGATTGCCGTCGAGAACGCCAACGCGGCAGCGCGGATCGAAGATCATCCGGTGGTTAAATGTGGTCGTGGCAAAGCCGGCCACTCCGGGCACCAGGCTCTTTCGCCCGCCGCTATAGCCCGCGATCAAATGATAAATAATCTCTCCGGTCAAAATGATGCGGTCCGCTTCCCAGACCTCCCGGTTGATCTCAACTCGATTTCCGAAGCTGGTTGTACCCACGTAGATGAGATTGTCGTTGTCGGTCGAGATGTGATCGAACATCCGAAAACGGCCGTAGATCTCTTCGCCGACAATCTGCCGGTGTTCCGCTTCCCTGTGCTCCCGGTGAATGCCAAGGGCAAAGACAATAAAGATGTCGTGATCTGGAATTCCAGCCGAATTCAACACATCAACGATCGGCGGAAGCATCAAGTCGCTTCGACACAGCCTGGTGATGTCGTTCACGATAATCGCGATTCGCTCGCCTGGTTGGACAATGTCTCGTAGCGGGGGGCGGCCAATCGGATGCTCAAGCGCCGCTTCGATTATTTTTCGTTGATCGCCGGTTGGCGGAGCGGTCTTCGGCGCGATCAAGTCCGCCGCGGCTCGAACGCGCAACTGGCCGCGGCCGAACGGTATCGCGAACTCTCTCTCAACTTCCATCAAAGGGCTCGAAGCTAACGTCGATAACTAGCGTCGATAATATGTTAGAGGTCACGGCTGGGTCAATGCGCTTTGGTGAGACAATCAGATCCGGCTCCCTGAAAATAATAAGCAAAGATGCATCGACGGAAAAACGCCGCTCGCGCGGTTGATGGATTTAGTAACAGACGCGAACTACTTGCAGGTATCGTAGCGGCTACCGCGGTAGCAACCGGCCAGGATTTGATTACCACTCCCGGCAAACGCCCGCTGATCCTTCACAATGATCGACCGGAAGATCTTGAAACTCCTCCGTCGTACTTCACCACTTGGCTAACACCGAATGATGTTTTTTTTGTCCGCCAGCATCTGCCCCGGCCGACCGTCGCAGAAGCAACATACCGGCTCGCCATCGACGGCAAAGTCTCTAAGCAAATCGAATTAACTACCGCCGACCTGCGCAAATTGCCGCAACAAACGGTGGCCGCCACATTGGAGTGCACCGGTAACGGCCGTGGACTTTACCGGCCTCGCGTAGCGGGCGTACAGTGGATGCGCGGCGCTATCGGCAACGCCGAATGGACCGGCCCTCGGCTCAGTGACGTGCTCAAGCTTGTGGGCGCGGACCTGAACGCCGCATACGTCACGGTGAATGGCGCCGATACCGGAGTTGCTAAAACTCCCGATTTTATTCGCTCCTTTCCAATGAGAAAGGCGTTACACCCCGCTACGCTGCTGGCCTTACAAATGAATCGTGAGCCGATTCCGGACATGCACGGCTTTCCTGTGCGCCTGGTTGTGCCCGGATGGGATGGCACCAGTTGGGTCAAGTGGGTGACGAATTTGTCGGTAGCTAACGATCCCAATACAGGTTTCTTCATGAACCCTGGTTATCGCTTTCCCAAACATGCGGTTCCCCCGGGCGGCGCGGCAAATCCCGCCGACCTGGAAATTATCGAAGGCATGCCGGTGAAATCCAGTATTGCGAGTGTGGCGGATCAGGATCATATTCCGCTCGCGCCAACCTTGCTGCGCGGCATCGCATGGGCGGGAGAACAGCGCATAACTCGAGTAGAGATCTCGACCGACGCAGGCCGCTCGTGGCACAATGCTGAACTCTCTCCACAGGACCTTCCGTTCGCCTGGCGGCTCTGGACTTTCAAGTGGACGCCGCTCCAAGAAGGTTATTACACGATCATGTCGCGCGCCACCGATAGCGCGGGAAATATCCAACCGATTGTGGCAACGTGGAATCCGTCCGGGTACCTTTATAACGCCATCGATCGCGTGGGTGTGAATGTGGAGAAGACCGCATGAAGCGAATCATTTCGTTTTTCGGCATCGCGCTTCTCGTCACCTGCGCGCTCGCACAGGACACGCAACTCGCTGAACGTGGTAAACAGGAAGAACAACATAGTTGTGTTCAGTGCCATAGCTTGAGGCTTGTCGACTCGCAGCGCCTATCAAAAGCCGGATGGGAAAAGGAAGTCAATAAGATGATCGGCTGGGGCGCGCCAGTTTCAGACCGTCAGCTATTGGTGGATTACTTGTCCCAGCAATACAGCGCCGATAAGCCTCAGCCACCGGTTGAGTTCACCCAAACGACAGCCAAGCAGAAATCGGCTACACCTTCCAGCAAATAATCTTGCTTTCCGTCATTTCTTCGATGGCATAGCGTGGGCCTTCGCGCCCCAGACCGCTGTGCTTTGCGCCGCCGTACGGCATGTGATCCATACGGAACATCGGAATGTCGTTGATCAGCACGCCGCCCATCTGCAGCTTGCGTGCAGACCGAAACGCGCGCTGAATATCGTTCGTGAAAATGCCCGCATGAAGTCCGTACGGAGTGCCGTTGACGCGTGCAATTGCGTCGTCCAAGTCGTCGTAGGAATAGACGGCCACCACGGGTCCGAAAACTTCTTCACAGGAGATGCGTGCTGCGGCTGGAACATCCGTCAGAATGGTAGGTTCAATTGTTGCGTAATGGCGTTTGCCGCCGCATAGTGACCGGGCGCCGGATTCGATCGCTTCCTCAATCCAAGACTGCACTCGAATTGCCGCTTTCTCATCGATCAAGGAGGAAACGTCTGTGCTTTCTTCATAGGGATGACCTAGGCGCAGCTTCGCAGTCTGCGCTGTAAGGCCGTCCAGGAAATCCAAAATGACGGAACGATGCACAAAAGCCCGCTGCACCGAGATACAGACTTGACCGCTGTGTCCGAATGATCCCTGAACGGTGCGTTGAACCGCTGTTTTCAAATCTGCGTCCCGTTCGACAATCACGGCGGAATTATTTCCCAATTCCAATGACACACGCTTCAGACCTGCATTGGCGCGGATTTCAGCGCCCACTCGCATGCTGCCCGTAAATGTGATCATCGCGACATCCCGGTGGCGCAACATGGCGGCTGCGAGTTCAGGACCATCACCCGTGATCACGTTGTAAGCGCCCTTCGGCACGCCCGCTTCGTCCATAGTGCGCGCCAGCCGCAGAGCGCTCAACGGAGTTCGTTCCGCTGGTTTGTGTACTACAGCATTTCCAGCGGCAAACGCGGGAGCGACTTTATGTAGCGCCAGATTCAGCGGAACATTGAAAGGCGTAATGGAGCCGATTACACCGATCGGCTCGCGAACAGTCATCGCCATGCGGCCCTGACCGCCAGGCGCGAAATCCATCGGGATTACTTCGCCGCGCAGTTGTCTTGCCTCATGCGCAGCCGCTATCAACGTCTGTGGACAGCGATCGACCTCAACGCGTGCCTCTCGAATGGGTTTGCCGGTTTCCGAGCAGACTAAGTGGACAAACTCCGCCCGATCGCGCGTGATGTACTCTGCAATCTTCAGTAAAAGGTCCGCACGCTCGTAGTTCGCCAGCGCGCTCATGGCTTGCGCGCCCTTTAGCGCAGCCGTAACAGCGCGGTCAACTACCCTCGCATCACCGTGCGGCACCTCGCCAACGGGCGATCCATCGAAAGGCAGCCGCACAACGTCGTGCGCGTCGGTATCCACCCACTCGCCGCCAATGTAAAGTGGATGCGTTGTAATGGTTTGCATACCGATATTCCCAAAATATCATCGATCAACCACTATCTGATATGTGACATACATGGACGCTTTACAAGCAACCTGTCATAGCTTCACAACCAATTGGCCGATTCAAGAGTAGAATTTCTTGAAGCGCGCTTATGCGTTGCACATCGAAATAGGAGCATTTCCGAAGGAGAAATCATGACACATCGCACCTCGCATTGGCTCGGGGCAAGCATTCTGGCTCTGGCTGTTTT
This sequence comes from Bryobacteraceae bacterium, assembly GCA_035652115.1. Classification (GTDB taxonomy): domain Bacteria; phylum Acidobacteriota; class Terriglobia; order Bryobacterales; family Bryobacteraceae; genus Bog-105. Next base: position 30,171 of record DASREJ010000274.1, on the reverse strand, counting down.
GACCCCTTTAATAACGGCGCAAGAAGCTGGCAATCCCGATGCTAAACAGCAGGCCATGATGAAAATGGCTCAAGAAATTCGTAAGCAAATCGTCACCCAGCCGCAATACGGAGTTTTTGATTCCATACACTTTGCTATTCAGGGCGACACCGTGATTCTGCGCGGCTACGCTTCGCGCCCCATCCTAAAATCCAGCATTGAAAACTCCGTCAAGAAAGTTGATGGTGTGAAGAGCGTAAAGAACGAGATTGTCGTGTTGCCGCTATCCAACAACGATGACCGTCTTCGCGCCGCGGTCTATCGAAGCATTTACGGCTATGCGCCCTTGCAGCGTTATACTTCGAATCGCGGCGGCCCTAGGATGCCATCCATTACTCGTGCCGCCGGCGGCATCACCAATGACCCTCCCATCGGCTATCACGCCATCCACATTATTGTTGATAAAGGCAACGTAACCTTGACCGGTGTGGTGGATTCGGAGGGCGATCTGGCGCTCGCCGAAATGCGCGCGAATTCGGTTCCTGGTGTTTTCAGCGTCGAAAACGATCTTCAAGTAGCAAGCAAATCCTAAGAGCCGCGGCGCGCGGCGCATGTAGGGAATCGATCAGGACGCTCCATAGATACACTACGTAACTAAGGAGACCGCTGCGCTATGTGCACATGGACATTTGCGGAGCAACTGGGACAGGACGTTTGTTACGCTTGGCGCGCCATGCTGGCGAACAAGCTGTTTACCATCCTGGCTATTGTTTCGCTCGCGCTCGGGATTGGCGCGAACACCGCCATTTATAGCTTCCTGGACGCGATTCTGATCCGGGAAATGCCTGTCAGTCATCCGGAACAGCTCGCCATCGTCAACTGGCACAGCACCAATAGAGAGGGTGCTGCGGTCATTCAGAGTCATAGCGGCTCATCTTACACAGATACGGGAGGAGGAGAGGTCAGTCCGAATTATCCGTATCGGGCATTTGAGTTCCTTCGTAATAATAACCACGTCTTTTCCAGTCTCTTTGGGTACTTCAACGCCGGAGTTCTCAACTTGGTTATCGATGGACAGGCTGAACTGGGGCAAGGTCAATACATATCCGGCGGATATTTCAGCGGCTTGGGCGTGGGACCGGCCACTGGGCGTTTGATTGGTTTTGACGATGATCGGCCGGACGCTGCTCCGGTAGTGACGCTCACTTACAACTTTTGGCAGCAACGTTTCGGAGGCAGCCCCGACGTAGTCGGCAAGACCATAACTATTAACCGGCGGACTTTTACCATAACCGGGGTTTCGGCGCCGGAATTCTTCGGCGTGCGGCCACAAAACGTGCCGGTGCTGTTTATTCCTATTCGGGACGTTGGATTAGTCAATGTCAATCCGTATCAAGACACCGAAAAACAATTTGCGGACGAACATTTTTACTGGATTGAAATGATGGGCCGCTTGCGGCCTGGCATAACGCTGGCCCGGGCGCAAAGCGAGACTGCCGCGCTGTTCCACCAATGGGTCAGTCATACCGCGACAACAGAAAAAGAACGCAAGACTTTGCCAACGCTCTGGCTGCAAGAAGGCAAATCGGGCGTGGACGCCTTGCGGCGGGAGTACTCGAAAGCGCTCTACACTCTGATGACGATGGTGGCGCTGATTCTGACGATTGCGTGCGCCAATCTGGCAAATCTGCTGCTTGCACGTGCAGCCGGCAGACGGCGTGAAATAGCCGTCCGTCTCAGCGTCGGCGCGGGCCGCCTGCGAGTCATGCGGCAACTGCTGACTGAAAGCGTGCTGCTTTCGCTGTGTGGAGGGTTGCTGGGAGTCATTATCGCGGCCGTCGGCATTCGTTCCCTGACGCTGCTGTTGGCCAACGGCGATCCGAACTTTACTTTGCACGCGGAACTCGATTGGCGTGTCTTGATGTTTACGTTTGTGGTGGCCGTTGGAGCGGGCCTTATCTTCGGAATTGCGCCCGCTGTGCAAGCAACTCGGGTAGATATCACGCCCGCGCTTAAGGAAACGCGGGCCAGCAATGCAATGGCGCGTACGCGGCGATTTGGTCTGCGGTTCGGACTCAGTCACGTTTTGGTCGTGTTCCAGATTGCGATCTCGCTTTTGCTGATTGCGGCTGCGGGTCTCTTTGTACGCTCACTCCAAAACCTTCATTCCGTGGACTTGGGATTCAACAGCGATAAGCTGCTCGTGTTCAGTGTGAACGCAGCGCAGGCCGGCTATAAAGATGCCGCGCTGACCAGTTTCTATTCAGACCTACAGCACCGATTTGCTGCGATTCCAGGCGTGCGAAACGCAACGCTGACCGACATGCCGTTAGTGGCGGATTGGAGCAGCAGCACGGGCATATCTATTCCCGGCGTGCAGAACGTACAGGGTAAAAGGCCAAACACATCCATGGTGCGGGTTGGCCCGGAATTTTTTGAAACGATGCAGATCCCAACGCTGGCCGGTCGGGCGATTGATGAACGCGATCAAGGCGGAGCGCAGCCCATTGTGGTTGTGAACGAGATCTTCGCCAAGAAATACTTCCCTGGCCTATGGCCGATCGGCAGGCATTTCACGTTGGGCAGATCCAGCAACGCTCAGGATGTCGAGATTGTCGGCGTGGCTAGAACCACGCGCTACAGTTCGCTGAAGCGGGAAATTCCGCCCGTCACCTACAGTTCCTATCTGCAAGCTACAAAGAACCGACCCATACAGCAGATGTATTTTGAATTGCGGGTAGCAGGCGATCCACTTTCGTTCGCCAACAGCGTGCGCCGCATCGTGCATGAAGTCGGACCACAAGTGCCGGTGGCAAATCTCACGACACAAAACAAGATCATCGATCAAACCATCGTGCATGAGCGAACATTCGCGGGCTTATGCGCCTGCTTCGGTGCACTGGCATTGATTATGGCGTGCGTCGGACTGTACGCAACTCAGGCCTATGCAGTCACCAGACGGACAAACGAGATCGGGATTCGTATGGCTTTGGGCGCCGAACGAAGACGCATTGTGTGGATGGTTGTGAGCGAAGTCGTGATCCTCGGGGGCGCGGGAATCGTAATCGGACTAGGTGCGGTTTGGGAGACAACCACCGTCCTGCAATCGTTTCTGTTCGGTCTAAAGGCCCATGATCCGACAACCTTCGAAGTAGCGGCGGTTATCCTGATGGCATGCGCCATCCTTGCTGGTTATGCTCCGGCGCGGCGGGCTTCGCGCATTGATCCCATGGTGGCGCTGCGGCACGAATGAAGGCACTGATCGGACTCGGGTTGCTATTCGCAATTGCGGCGTTTCCTCAGGCCGGCCAGTCGCAGCGCGATTCTTCTCTCGACAGGCGTCTGCAACGAGGCCGCGAGTTTCTCGGTCTGGGTGCGCCGCCGGACGCCGCTGCGGCGGCGCGTGGTCAAAAATTATTCGCGACAAGCTGCTCTTTTTGCCATGGCGCGAATGCGACCGGGGCGGAAGGACCAAACCTGGTGCGTTCTTCCCTCGTCCTGCACGACGAAAAAGGTGAAACGATTGGACCTGTGATCCAACACGGCCGGCCCGATAAAGGCATGCCAGCATTTGCTAATTTCACCCCTGAACAGCTTTACGATATTGCCGAGTTTCTGCATGACCGTGTCTATCAGGCGGTAAATCGATATGGCTATCAAATCGGCAACATCGTTACAGGAAACCCCGCGGCTGGGCAGGCCTTCCTCGCCCAGCATTGTGAGACCTGTCATTCCGCGTCCGGAGATCTCGCGCACATCGGCAGCAAATACCAGCCCGCCGATTTGCAGGCGCTGTTCCTCTATCCCGGTACGCAGCTTCACTTGCCCATTTCGGTCGATATTGAAACGGCCAATGGACGCCACATCGACGGTACGCTCGTCTCGCAGGACGACTTCACAATTGTCCTGAAAGAAACATCTGGCCGCATCAGCTCCTGGCAGACGGACCAGATCAAATTTCAACTAAGCGATCCACTCGCGCCGCATCTCCAACTTCTTCCTCAATACACAGACGCCGATATGCACAACATACTCGCCTATCTGGTGACTTTGAAATGAAGCCGCTGGTCCTCTTAATTACGCTGTTGTCGTCCCTGCTTTGTGCGCAAGGGCTCGACCCGGCAAAGCTAGTTCAGCCGGCGACCGATACGTGGCCTACGTATAACGGCGATTACTCTGGCCGGCGGTTCAGTACATTGAAGCAGATCAATAGCGGTAACCTTCAATCGCTTTCGATCGCCTGGATGCACCGAGTCAATGTAGGCGCACTGCGCGGCATCCCCAACGTGCAGATCAAGTCCACACCGCTAGAAGTCAACGGGGTTCTCTACTTCACTGTGCCGGATCACGTCTGGGCTGTGGATGCGCGAACGGGAACCGAACTGTGGCGATACGAATGGAAAGACCAGGGCGGACATCTCATCGGCAATCGCGGCGTGGGAATGTATGGGAACTGGCTCTACTTTCTGGCGCCCGATGGGTGGCTGATCTCGTTGAACGCAGGCGACGGGAGGGAGCGCTGGCGCATCCACATTGCCGACGCAAAACTCCAATACTTCACCACAATGGCAACTGTTGTGATTCGCAATCACGTCATCGTCGGCGTGGGTGGCGATGCAATGGATGTTCCAGGTTTTCTCGAAGCGCGCGACCCGGAGACTGGTGCACTGCAGTGGCGCTGGTACACCGAACCGCATCCTGGGCAGATGGGAGCGGAAACTTGGCCCAATGCCGGTTCCATGGAACACGGCGGAGGCATGACTTGGCTGCCGGGGACCTATGACCCTGAACTGAACCTGCTTTACTGGGGCACGGGAAATCCAAACCCTGTATTCGCAGGACAGAGCCGCAAAGGATCGAACCTGTGGACTTGTTCTATAGTCGCTCTGAATCCGGACACGGGAAAACTGGTCTGGTATTTCCAGGCTTCGCCGCATGACACGCACGATTGGGACGACGTAGAGACGCCGGTCCTTTTCGACGGTGTGATCGATGGCCAGCCGCGCAAGCTTCTCGCACAAGCCGCGCGCAACGGTTACTTCTTTGTGCTCGATCGCACGAATGGCGCGAAGATTGTTTCGACACCTTACGTTGGGGCCGATTGGGCGCAAGGTACGGATGCGAAAGGTCAGCCGATTCCCAATCTGCACAAAGAACCGCAAACAGACGGAACCTTATTAAACATTGCCGAGCAAGGCGGAACTAACTGGTTTCCTCCCAGCTTCGATCCGGAAACGGGGATGTTTTACGTCAATGCACAGAAAGGATTCAGCCTGTTTTACCTGATCGACACTTCCGCGAATCCTGAAGGCTATGGAGGCTCCGGACAGACGCTGTGGTGGCAATCGGTTTTGGAAGCAATCGATTACCGGACCGGAAAGATCTGTTGGTCGCACGCGTTTCCGGGCACAGGCAGAGCTGAGTCTGGGATTTTAACTACGGCCGGAGGCGTGATGTTCAGCGGTGATCAGCATCAGAACCTAATTGCGTGGAACCCGAAATCAGGCGACATACTCTGGCATTTCCATCTGCCAGCATCGGTAAGCAACGGCCCGATGACGTTCGAACTCGATGGCAAACAGTATTTAATTGTCGGAGCCGGCGACACGTTGTACGCGTTCACTGTACCAACCCAAAAGTGAACACATCAGTTGCGGCTGCGATCGATACGTACTGGTTGCCATTAACCGAAAACGTGATCGGCGACGCGGTGATGTTCTGTCCCATGTAGTAGTGCCAAAGATGCTTTCCGCTGACCGCATCGAGCGCGACGAGGCTGCCATCATCATCTCCAAAGAAGACCAAACCAGCGGCGGTTGAGACAGAACCCGCCCACATTTCAACTTTGCCGGTCATGGGATATTGCCAGCGCCGCGCTCCAGTAGCGGGATCCAGGGCGCGCATATAAAATTTGCCAGGCTCCTTCGCAATCGATTCAGCGCCTCCTCCTCCTAGATCCTTCATCGGTTCCGGGCTGTGTCCGGACGCGGTATACATATCGCATTCTTCGAGGGTAGGAACATACAACAACTTAGTAACCGGATCATAAGTCGGAGACATCCAGTTAGAAGCGCCGCGCACAGAGGGACAGACCCGGCGTCCTCCCGGTATGGGCTCCATGTCAGGAATCTCGATAGGCTTGCCGGATGCATCTATGCCTTTGGCCCAATCGAGTTTCTCAATAAACGGAGTGGCGCAGATAAATTGGCCGGTCAGACGATCCAAAACATAAAAGAACCCGTTGCGATTCGGGTGCAGCAGCACCCGGCGCGGATGCCCTTGTAAGTCGATGTCCGCGAGCACTGGAATGGATTGCGCATCCCAATCGTGCGTATCGTGGGGTGTGAACTGGAAGTACCATTTGCGTTTTCCTGTTGCAGCATCCAAAGCGACGATCGAGTCGGTGTAGAGATTGGCTCCGCGCCTATTGCTTCCAAAGAAATCAGGCCAGGGATTACCGGTTGACCAATAGAGCGTATTCAACTCCGGGTCGTAGGTTCCGGTCATCCATGTGGCGCCGCCGGCCCATTGGGTGTCGAAATCGCCCCAAGTCTCAGATCCGGGTTCGCCTTTGGCGGGAACAGTGTAGAAGCGCCAGAGTTCGCCACCATCGGATGGCGACAATGCCGCGACAAACCCGCGCATTCCCGAGTCACCGCCTGCTACACCTACAATCACGCGATCGCGCAATGCCAGCGGGGCTGTCGATGCGAAGTAGCCTTTGCCGATATCGGCAAACTTCTTGTGAAAGAGAATCGCACCGGAATTTCTATGTAGCGCGACCAGATAACAGTCCGCAGTCACAAAATACACACTGTCGCCCAGAATGGCGACGCCGCGATTCACGGCTTGTTTAGCCGCGAACTGGTCTTTGTAGCTCCAAATTGCCTTGCCAGTTCGCGCATCGATAGCGTAGACGGCGTTGCTGTCGGTCACGTACATGACGCCTTCGAACACGATGGGAACAGCTTCGAGCCGATTCGCGCCTTCGACGTGATAGGTCCACTTTGGTGCCAAGCGCGAGATATTTTTCGCGTCGATTTGTGTCAACGGGCTATGCCGCTGCGCCCGATAATCGCCGTGATACGTCAACCAGTTCGCTGACGGACTTTTCAGCAGATCCTGATAGGTCACCTGTCCGTAAGCGCTGAGAGCTAGAAACAGAAGCAATCCGTACCGCAATCAGTGCACCTCCTGCGAGGCAGCTTTCTGATCGGGTCGCGTGTCCGGCCGCACAGTCTGGCGGCTCAGAAAAGCGATGAGATTTTGCAGATCCTCGCTTGAGAAGAGGTGCGTGTATGTGTCAGGCATGAGCGACTTCGCGGCAAACTGTATGTTTTCAATGTTAGAGATATCGAGCAGATGGAGCGACCCGTCGGCTTTCAACACGTCGACCGAATAATCGGAATAATTTTTTGCGATGCCTGTGACTCGCTCACCGCTCTTCAGCGTGACCGTGACACCGGCAAACCCGTCGAGCGGCTTATCGCCCGGTTTCAGAATTGCTTCTCTGAGCTGCTTCACCGTGCGGGAGGCAGCGATATCGGTAAGATCAGGGCCGAGAAAGCCACCCTGGCCGCCGATCATGTGACAGGAACCGCACTGCGCCTTGCGGTAGAGTTCGCTGCCCGCGCGCGCATCGCCCGCCACCGGAACTAAAAACGCAGGTGTGTTCAGGCTGCGAAGAAAAGCGGCAATTTGCCAGATGGTGTTGTCAGGCAGCGGAAAAGCGGGCATGCCGCCGCCTGGAATGCCGCGGCGGACAGTGTTGAAGAGTTGGTCATCAGTCATGCGGCGAAGGCGGCCGCTTTCCGCCAGATTAGGTCCGCGTCCGCCTTCCGCGTTTGCTCCGTGGCACGCAGCGCAAGCGTTGACGAATTGCCCCCTACCGGCATCAATAGCAGCGGGTTGCATGCCGAGGGGATTTTTGCGCGCGTGCGCGTCCTGGTCGGCCTGGCCGAGGCAGACGAATGCGCACAACGTCAGACCGAAGATGAAGCGCATTACGAAGCGGCAGTTCCCCACATTGTAAGTAGAGCTTAACAGGCGCCGCATAAGAATCGCTTCTTGATATGCTGCGTAGCTGTAAATGGCGGCGAGACGCCAGGAGACGAAGCAACATGTCTAATCAGAAAACAAACAGAATTGGCCGGCGCGGACTGCTCAAGAGCGCGGCGGCCGTGTTCAGCGCTGCTCTGCTGAGCACGCGCGCGGATGCCGATCCGGAGCCACGCATCAAGAATGTAAATACGAATTCGAGTCCTTCGAAATTGAAGATTACCGATCTTCGCGTGGCGACGATTCGGAAGCCCGGACCAAGTCCGTGCACCATCGTGCGGCTGGATACGAATCAGGGTGTGTATGGGCTTGGCGAAGTGCGGGATCTGGCAAGCCCGACTTACGCTCTGTTTCTGAAGAGCAGAGTAGTGGGCGAAAACCCGCTGAACATTACGTTCATTTTCGAGAAGATCAAGCAGTTCGGCGGAGATTCGCGGCAGGCGGGCGGCGTGGTGGCCATTGAGGAGGCCTGCTGGGACATCGCCGGAAAAGTTTATAGCGTGCCCATCTATCAAATGCTGGGCGGCAGGTTCCGGAATAAGATTCGCATCTATGCCGATACCGAGGAATCGAGAGACCCGAAGGAATACGCGAGACGCATGAAGGCGCGCAAAGAAGAGATGGGGATTACCTGGCTGAAGATGGATCTTGGAATCAATCTCATCGAGAACACGCCAGGCACCGTCACGCGGCCATCCGGCCAATCGAATTGGGAGAACTACAGTCTTCCGCATCCGTTTGTGGCGAACGAGGTGACCGACAAAGGGATTCACATGCTGACGGAATATGTGGCGGCGATTCGCGAAGCCGTGGGAATGGACATTCCGCTTTCGATGGATCACCTGGGCCATTTGGGGGTGAATTCGATCATCCGGCTCGGCAAGGCGTACGAACCGTACAATCTGTCGTGGATGGAGGATGTGATTCCGTGGCAATACACGGAACTCCTGAAACATATTACGGACGAGAGCCCCACACCCATACTCACTGGAGAAGACATTTACCTGAAGGAGAACTTCGAGAAGCTTTGCAAGGTCCACGCGGTGAGCAAAATCCACCCCGATATTTCGACGTCGGGCGGGATTCTGGAGACACATAAGATCGGCAATATGGCGATGGAGTATGGCGTCCCGATGGCAATGCACTACGCGGGCACCCCGGTTGGAGCGTTTGCTAGTGTTCACTGCGCCGCGGCAACGGAGAACTTCCTGGCGTGCGAGAACCATTCGCTGGATGTGCCGTGGTGGCAGGACATGGTTGAGGGCGTCGAGAAGCCGATCATCAACAAAGGCTTTATCAGCGTTCAAGACAAACCCGGACTGGGAGTAACTTTGGTTGACGATGTAGTGAAGGAGCATCTGGTGCCCGGCACAGGTTATTTCGAGCCCACGCCGCAGTGGGACAAGGAACACTCAGTCGACCGGCTGTGGAGCATGGCTCCGCCGCGGAGACAGTATGACGAAACAACCGCGGCGGCTGCGACTGCTTTGTAAAAGGATCATTTCATGAAAACGTTCATTTCAATTGCACTGCTGGGCGGCTTCCTTTTGGGAAGCTCGCTGTGTTGGTCCCAGGTGAAGATGACCCAAGAGCAGATGATGTTCTACACCTCTGACTGGAAGGGCGACCGGTTTCCCGACGGGCGTCCGAAGATTCCCGACGACTTACTGAAACGCGCGCTAGATGTTTCGATCGAGGACGTCTGGGATTATCTACGCGAGCAGGGTTATCAAAATCAATTTGAGGGCGACTGGCAAGCGCTCCATATCGAGAAGCCGTTTGCAGGCCGTGCATTGACGGCTCAATACATGCCCCTCCGGCCAGACATGGCGAAAGCGATCGGCGCCGAAGGCAAAACTGAAGGGCGCGTCGGAAGCACCAATAGCTGGCCTATCGCCGAATTGCAGATCGGAGACGTCTATGTCGCGGACGGCTTCGGAAAGATCGTCGAAGGTACGTTAATCGGCTCCAATCTCGGCAATGGCATCGCGGCGCATACGCACACTGGCTTTGTATTCAACGCCGGCATCAGAGACCAGGAAGAGAACCGGGAGATTCCCAACTTCAACGGCTTCTACCGCGGATACGATCCATCAGCATGGGCGCAGATGGAATTGACATCCATCAACGCGCCTATCCGCATCGGGCGCGCCGTTGTGCTGCCGGGCGATCTGGTTTTGGCGAAGACCGACGGCGTTTTGTTCATACCGGCAATTCTTGCCGAGGCTTCAATTAGTTCCGCAGAGTTTACCAATCTCAAGGACGCTTTTAACTTCGAGCTGAATCAACAGGGCAAAAACGGCGGTCAATTCGAGGGTGGCTGGACAGCCGAAAAATATGCGGCCTTTGCAAAATGGGTAGATGCCCATCCCAACATGCTGAAGATGCCGCGCTCCGAATTCGATGCCATGTTAGCCCAAGCGACGCAGCCACGACGTCCGCGCCGGGCGGGCGGCCAGCCGGAGCCCTAAGTACGATTGACTACCGCCCCCTCAAGATTCCTTGAGCGGAGTTGTGAACCACCTTCCGGCTCGACAGCCAGCCAGGCGAGAGCGCCGGCCGCGCACAACACTGCGGCCGTCAGGAACGATGCGTTCCATCCCCAATCGCGTGCAATCAGCGGCATCAGCGAAGCGGTTGTGACACCGCCAAATTGACCGATCATGTTCATGAAACCGGAGACTGCGCCGGCCGACTTACCGCCAATATCCGCGCTCACGGACCAAAACGAACTTTGTGACAAGTACAGCGCACCCGCTCCTCCAGCAAGCATCAAGCTGGCGAGCTGCGCGCTTGTCACCTGCATGGCGAGCGCGATAAATAATGCGGAGAGCGCCATGCCTGCGACGGCGATGCCGCATCGGCCAGCCCTTTTTCCGTTGCTCTTCGTGAGGCGATCGCTGATTATGCCGCCTAGAGGCGATGCAATCGCCATGGCAATAAACGGCAGCATTGTGTAGAGGGCACTTTGACGCAGGTTCAAGTGGCGTACGTCACTGAGGTAAATAAAAAACCAGGTGAAAAATATATAGGCTGCATAGCCATAGGCAAAGTAGCTAAACGACATCAGCCAGACCGCTGCGTTTTTCAGAATGACCGCCCATGGGAGAGGCGGAGCATCGGACCGCGAATTCGCCGGCAGGCCCACGGCAATATGTTGCGCCTCAGATTGACTTAGCCAGGGATGCTGAGCCGGAGAATCACGCGCGATGATGTACCAAAGGATGCCCGCGAGTATGCCGATACACGCGCTAGCCCAAAATGCCGAGCGCCAGCCATAGCTCGTCATCAGCCAAGTAATAAAGGGCGGCGTTACTCCAGCGCCGAATCCAACTCCGGCGAAGATAATGCCGTTTGCCAAGCCACGCTCCCCAGTAGGTACCCAACTGGCAACTAAGCGATTCGACGCAGGGTAGACTATCGCCTCGCCAATACCGAGCAGAAAGCGAGCCGCCATCAGGAATACAAGCGACGCGGCCATATTGGGCGATAACAAGGTGATGGCCGTTGTGAAGACGCCCCACCAAATGACACCAGCCAGGATGGTTCGGCGCGGTCCCCACCAATCAGCGAGCCGTCCCATGGGAGTTTGCGCAAGGGCATACCCAAATACGAATGCGCTAAAGACCCAGCCAACCGCAGATTGTCGAGATGAAACTCATTAGCAATTTGCCGGCCCGCGATAGACACATTCACGCGGTCCAGATACGCCACCGCGCTGATGATGAAAATCCAGACAATAATGAGCCATCGCATGCTGTTGGTCTATGTTACAGCGAGGCGAAAACTATTATCCGCTTGCTTATGCGCGCGGTTCTATTCAGAAATAAAGTTTCATGGCGAATTGGAAGATCCGCGGATCTCCGGCCGAGGTGATGCGGCCAAAATTGCCGGAACCCGTGCTGAGCGAAATGCCGCTGGTCGAGATGCCAGGAATACCAGTGCCGGTCGCTGGTGCCACAAAATTCGTGTGATTAAAGACGTTGAAGGCCTCCGCACGAACCTCCAGACGGAGCGATTCGCGAATGCCGAAGATACGACTTAGCGAGGCGTCCACTTGCACGAAGTTAGGACCGCGAAGCACATCACGTCCCAGGCCGCCGTAAGTGCCGGGCGCATTCTTTGTAAATGCCGCCGGGTTCAGCCACTGCAGGTTTGGTCCAAGCGAAGTGCTATAAGGATTTACTCCCGCGACATAATTCGGCCGCTCCGGGCTGTCTCCGGAATTAACGCCCGTCAGCGAAGTATCTGAACCCGTAGTTACGTTCAGCGGCTCACCGCTGAGGGCACGGATGATAGGCGCCAACTGCCAATTGTTCAGAATGTGCGCCCAAATGCTATTGCCCGACATATGACTGGTGGCGACGACGGAAGCATTGAAGATGTGGCGTATGTCGAAATTGCAGTCGCCGCGATCCATTGCGAGGTTGTACGGGTTCAGGAACGTGGGGCCGGCGATGTCGCGCGTGAAATCGCCCTCGCTGATGCAATGGGACCAGGTGTAATTGGCAAGGAACGTCAGACCCTTACTTAGCGGCTGTTGTACTGACGCGAGAATTCCGTTGTAATTGGCGTTTCCTCCGTCATAAAGAAAATCAAGGCTGCCGTAGTATGCCCCCTGCACTGGATCGATTTGGCTCAGCACGCGACGCTGGCTCGTATTTCCGGTGGTGCAACCGGAAGAAAATTTGGCACACACCGAGGGACTGTAGACCGCGGGATTTGTCTCCTGCCCAAGCCAGAGGTGCGAACTCTTGTTGCCCAGGTAAGACACGCTGGCAAGAATGGTCTTGAATTGCCGTTGATAGGTAGCGTTCCATTGATAGAGCGTGGTGGGACGCAGCGTCTGCGGCAACACGACCCAGAGGGCGCCGTTGGTGGGGAAGTAGGCGCCAGTGGGCGGGAACGGATTTCCCCCGGGGTAGTTGTAGCCCACCGTCCAAGGATTGCTGAATCCGCCAAGATTGCTGGTATTCAAATCGATCTCATTCACGAAAGGCGGATTCGAGGCAAGCCGCTGAGACGTGTACAACATTCCTGAGTCATACATGATTGCGCCGCCGACGCGAAAGACCTGCTTTCCGTCACCGTGTGGATCATACGCGATACCCAGCCGCGGCGAGAAGACGTTTAGCCGATGACTCTCCGTGAAACTGGCATTCACACCAGCGTCGCCGTAGAATAACGCGCCCGCCGGGGCGTTAGGATACACGCGGCTGTGTGTGCCGCTGAGGTAGTTCTGCAGTGAAAACACAGCGCCGCGGTGCCAATGATCCACGGGCCAAAACATGGGCTCCCAACGCAGCCCCGCATTGACGACGAGATGAGGATTGACATGAATTGTGTCCTGTACGTAAAGAGCGGGGATGGTCATACGTGTGGTGGGTTGCTGAGGAAGGCTCTGGCTGAAGCCGCTCATCGTACCGGTGAGGAAATCGAGTATGGAATCGCCGGTGCCCACTCCGCTGAAAGCAAAGCTGCCGTTTTGCAGATAGCCGACCAGAATATTGTTCTGCGTGTAGACCGCATCGAACCCGAAACTGATATGGTGCGCGCCATGGACCCAATCGACATCGTCGGCAAGCTGATATGTATTGACATTCAGATGAGCGGGCGAGCAAGTTCCGCATCCAACACTAAAACCGCCATTTGTCACACTGAGGCGAAAATCGTCCGGAACCAGCGTGGTGATGTTGATACCCAACGTCTTCGCATTAAAGAACTGGGAGTTGGGCCCACGAAAATCCGTCCGGCGCGTAAACGTCAGATGAAGCGAATTCACCAATGTGGGAGAAAACGTGTAAGTATCGCCGATAGTGGCCGATTGCGCGCTCTCTTGGTTTCCCGGGCTGGTCGTAACTAGGACATTAGCCGGATCATAAAACGCGGGCTGCGTGTAAGTGGTGTAGAAATAGCGCAGAAACACATTCTGCTTGGCGCTCTTTGCCCAATCCAGCCTGCCCACGCCCTGGTCTTCATTTTGAATGGAGGGTACGGAATAAGTAATCTGGCCGCAAGGGTTCGATGTAGTAGGCAGATACTTAACCAACGCCAGCGCAGCAGGATCATATTTAATGCCGGCAGCGAACACATTGCTTGTGTTGGCGATCTGGCTGGTCGTGTTGGGTGAGAAGATCTTGCGTGTCTGGCCGTTCGATTGGCAGGCCGGGGATTCGGCAATCGAGAAGTTGCCTGCCAGTTCCGCTGCCGTGGGCACAAACGCGATGGCGGAGGGCGACACATTGCGAATTCGCGTCCCTTGATAGCCACCGAAGAAAAACAGCTTGTCGCGGATGATTCTGCCGCCGATGGTGCCACCGAACTGATTACGCTTGAGGAAGTCATGCGTCAATCCGAAGAAGTTGCGCGCGTTCACATCCCCGTTTCGAAGAAATTCGAACAGATCGCCGTGATAGGCGTTCGTGCCTGACTTTGTAACTATGTTCACCACCCCGCCCGGCTGACGTCCATTGCGGGCTGGCAGCGCGTTCGTGTCGACGCTGAACTCTTGCAGAGCATCGGGAAACGGAAAGGGTAGATTGACGTTGGTCATGGTGTCCGTGTTGTCGCCACCGTCCAACAGATAATTAGTGCCATTGGACTGGCCTCCTCCCACGGAGATGGTAGTGGAGCTCCAGTAATTTTTGCTGCCAGTCAAGTCGCCCGCCGGAGTGACCACGGACGCGCCAGAAAGCAGGACCAATTGCGTTGGCTGGCGGCCATTCAAAGGCAGTTCGACGATCTCTTTTTCGTTGATGACGTGCGACACCTGCGTCTGCTCGGTCTGCACGAGCGCGGCTCCGGCAGTGACTTCAACACTCTCGGAGACGGCGCCCACTGTGAGTGGAATATCAATCTCCGGCGTGTTACCAACTTGCAGAACGATGCCACTCTGCACGTAATTTTTGAATCCCGGCGCACCCGCTTCCAACTTGTAGGAGCCTACCGGTAGATTTGGCAAGACATAGCGCCCGTCCGAGCCAGAGATTGCGCTATGCGAAACGCCTCGGTCGGTCTCAGTCATAGTGATTCGGGCGCCGACGACTCCCGCTCCGGTGGGATCAGTCACTATACCGTTAACGGTTGCACTTGCAACCGCTTGTCCCCATGCCAAACCGGCACATGCTATTGAAGCGGCAGCGCAGGCGAGCCACTTCCCAAATCTGAATTTCAAAATGTTCATGACCATTCCCCTAAACCCAAAAACCCCGTGGTGCAAATATCGCTAACCTACTATCAAACAGTTTGTCAGCAGGTTCAATAGATTTTCGGGCCGGGCAACGCGTTTTGCACTACAAAAAGCGCAATTGCGTTTCTGGCGGAGACATGATGGAGCACACTTCGAGCGCAAACGCGGTGAACAAAAGACGTTTGGGCGGGTTTTACGCGGCGATTTTGCGTTTGAGAGCCGGCAAACTGCCGTTGAATTCCTTTTCCGCGGCGAGTTGAGCGATGAGAAGCTTGATTTGGACCAAGTCGAGCTTCGTTTTATCGATGGCAACGGCTGTTTTGTGCTTATCAACGCGGTAGACGTGAATCTCTTCGCAACGCTTTTCACGTTACTCAGAGCGCTGCTGCGAAACAAAGCCACGCTCAGCTAACAATCTTTCTTTCCTTCGTTTTAGCAGTTCCGCGGAGGCGCGTGCGTAGGCCCGATCATGCTGTGCCTGATAGCGCATGAAGAGTTCGAGCTGCGGATGAACGACGACTTCGCTTTCCCCATTACGGCGCTGCTCGTCTGTGCGCGTAAACGTGAAGCAACCTGCCTGTAGACGGCTGGCCCGTTCGGAGCACCAGGTGTGCTCAGCCATTTTCTTGACCAGTTCGACTTCAGCCAGACAGGCCGGCTTCTCTTCTTCCAGGAGCTGGTTGAGCAGCGCATCGAACATCTCCTGGTCTTCGGCTTCGAGAACTTCGAAGGCGGCGGTGAGGCCGTGCCGGCGCGCATTGCGCGCGACTCGTTCACGACCGCGGTCGCTGAGAGGGCCGGTGCTTTTCTGCGCATTCCGGCGGTTCGCCTGAATTTTTTTGAGACTTGCCATCTGAGTGTAAATTCCTCCGTGTGGGTAGTTGGCCGCTTGCTCACGCGCGCGGTTCTGTAGGCTGATTTCGATTTTGAGAGGACAAAGAGAACGAGACAGATGGAAGCATCTGCAAGATGTTGATTATGAGGCAAAAGAAATTGAAAGAAGGTGTGAACTGAGAGGAACGGTCATTGTGATCTTGCGCTTGTGCCAAATCGGTGAGTTTGGCCGCTCGGGCGGGAGGTAACAGCGAGAATATCGCATTCAAATGTGCAGCCAAAATGACCAGACACCAACGAGTAGAGCGCGTTCAGCGCGCCAGCCCTCTCCGTTCACGTCCTTCCCTCACTGCCGTATCACTGAATGGTATCCGCGAGCAAGCAGTGTTCAACCTGTGAACAATAGCCAAGAGCATGCGCTGAAGCTCTCGAAGAATCATGGAAAAGTTCGTGCTCTCAGTAACAGCTCAATGTTCCTTTTGTTCCGATTGGAGTATCTGGCAGCGGACTAACTTGTCGAGAAGCGGGAACTCCCGATCCAGATATCGATTGCCTTCCTCAAACAATTTGTCCTGATGACCGGCGCGCATGCCTCCGCCTGACATTTCTGCGTAGCCCGAATATAGATTGTCGATCACGTCCATACCTTGCACGACTTTGCCGAACGGCGCAAAACCCATTGCATCTTGCCGGGTTTGATCCGCTGTATTGATGTAGATCTGGCTTGTGCGAGCATTCGGACCAGTCATGGCAAAAGCGAATGTTCCGCGCACGTTGCTGGTTCGCACAGGATCGTCGGGAAAACTTTGATTGCGCCATATCGCCGCTATCGACGGGTCGCCGGGAATCCCAAATTGCGCGAATCTTCCGGCAATTACACGAAAGAACCGCGAATCATCATAGAAGCCGGCTTCTACAAGGTGATAGAAACGGTCCGCCCCCTTGGGAGCCAAGGCGCGAGTGACCTCTAGAACTACGTTGCCTTTGGTGGTTTCCATTTGGACTCGGTAGCCGCTAGGACTGGGTTGAGTCCAGAAGGGAAGGCTAGGGTCGCGAAGAGCGGCTTTCTTCTCAGGCTGCGCAGACATAGCGATGAAAGCGAGCGCCACGGCACATAGCGCTGCCGACACAGCCGGATAATTGAGGAATCTAGTCATGAGTCACGATCTGATCGTCTTATTCGAGCACCCAGAGTGGCAGAAGCCGCTCTTTGCCGCTCTGGAACGCCGCGGTGTCAAATTTGGAGCCTTCGATCTTAAGCATGGATTTTTCGATCCAGACGAAGTCCCGGAAGCACCGCTCTATTTTAATCAGGCGAGCCCCAGCGCTTATGTTCGCGGAAACACTCGCGCTGTGCCGTTGGCGTTGTCGCTCATGCGATCGCTGGAACTGCATGGCGCGCGAGTGCTCAATGGCTCGCGGGCTTTCGCACTGGAACTGAGCAAAAGTACTCAGGCCGCACTGATGAAAAAACTGAATATTCCACACCCGCGAACGCTCGCGTTTAATGATGTCGATGCGGCGCTTGCGAAGTGGGGCAACCGCTGGCCTGCCCTAGTAAAGCCGGAACAGGGAGGCAGCGGAGCACGCATGTATTTGCTTCGTTCAGCGGATGAACTAGTGCGCACCTTGCGCGACCGTCCCCATTTGTGGCTGCCCGACAACCTGCTCACCCTTCAAGAGTATTTCCCGGTTGACGCGGCGCGAGGCATTGTTCGTATGGAGTTTCTCGATGGTGAACTGCTTTACGCCATGCGCGTCATATCGCATGGAGCCTTCAATCTCTGCCCGTCTGAAGTTTGCAACCCCGAGAACGGCGCTTCCCAATGCGAATTGCCCGAGACGCCTCCGAGCCGTCCGGTGGAATTTTATCCTTATCAAGCAGTGCCTGACGACGCCATTGAGATTGGAAAGAAGCTGATAGCAGCGGGCGGACTGGATGTGGGAGGAATTGAATATCTGGAGGCGCCCGACGGGCGAATGGTCTTCTATGACATCAACGCAAACTCAAATCTGCGAGCGCCCATCGCGCGAACTTTTGGCTTCGATCCGTTTGAGCGCGCGGTGGATTTCCTGATCTCGAAACTACAGGAAGGTCACTCCCCCATGGGGCATTCGACGGCGTCGACTGCTGAGCGCAAAGTATTTACTCGATAGCAGCAATGTGACATAATTCGTCAACAACTCACGGCTTTTCACGTTGGTTATCGAGGAGGGCAGATGTCTTCAATCAGTTTGAAGGATAGTTATGGCTTCAGCATGGACGCCACGAACGGCGGACCTAATGCGAATTTCTTCACGCGGTTACTCACGGACGCTGAGTTTGTATTTGACACGGCCAATTTCAAAGGAGTCGCTCAGCTCCCGTTGGGCGGCGATCCAGGGCCTGCTCTGCCATTCTCGTTGAAGGCCAAAGGCTCGGCCGGCATCGGCGTGAACGGAGTGGCGAGCTTTAAGATCGACACCACGTGTTCCGCGAAACTTTCGAAGACAGCGGGCGATGAATGCTCGGCTACCGTGAACCGGTTTGACGAGAAGCTGCCGGAGGGGATCGATACCAAGACGGCGGGTTACCTTTCGTTCGAAACTTCCGCACAAGTGAATGCCGGAGTTGGCGGCAGTGTCAATAGTTTCGCCTTTGGCATGACGGCAGGAAAAGCTGTCACATTCGCGAATTCAAGATTTTATCCGCAGCTTGCGTCTACAAAACTCGTGGATGCGACCAGGGAGTTGTTGACAAATTTCGTAATCCCAGGAGATGTCATCGATCTGGAATTTTTACCGGTAGATAACATTTGCTCCGTAGCCGGAAAGGGCAGCCTGAAGTTTTCCGCATCGGCGGGCTATCAGTTCTATACGAATCCGCTCACGTCCTACGATATTCCGCTGGCCGGAACGCTCGCTGTCAAAGCTCGTGGGAACGCAACGTTTGATTTTAGTGTTTCCATCGACGCGGGATTCAAGATCTCAGTTCTTAAAAGCAGCGCCAATATTGTGCGGCTGCTTGTGGAGCGGTCGCGAGATACAAGCTTCGACACAAGCGTCGAAATCCATGCACAGGTCACCGCAACGGTGATGGGGCAAGAACTGCTTTCGCGCCTTCTATCGGCAATCAGTCCGGATCCACAGAAAGAGATCAGTCAGATGAACGCCAAGCTCTCCGACGACGAACGCGATGCCATTGAGGAAACGATCAAGTCCGCTTTAGAAAGCAATTTTGAGCTGGCTACTCAGGCGGAAATGGAGCAATCAATAGAGAAGGACACGTTGTTTCTTTATGAGGTGGACTTAAGTAAACTGACCGATCTGAGCAGGGGCGCACTACAAGAGGCTTTTCGAGGCGACTTTACAAAGCTTTCGGCTGCAGCGGCGACCAACCGCGATGGCGTCACGGAATTGCGCTCTATTTCAACGGACACGAGAATGTCGGCGCTCAAAATGAGCGTTCATTTGCTGAACGTATTTCAGGCTGGAACTGCCAGCGCCTTGATCTCTAAAGAGACTGTGAAGGCGACGCCTTCGGGCGACTTGGCCATCACCGACGCAGCCACGGCGCGCAGCACAAGCTTTATCAGTCTGCCGGGGAAAGCGGATCGTCTGCGAACCGTGCTCTTCACCAGCGCTATGATCACGTCCGCGTTCAAAGGAACAAAGACGCAGCTCGCGGCGCCGAACTTGACTTGCGAGTTGGTTCATTTTCATTACAACAGGAGCGCGGGAACGAGCGAGTTGTTACGCAATATATGCGCTTTGGAGGCACTGCGGATTATCTCCAATGCCCAAGCGGCGACGGCGATGGAACAGGCGAAGCAACAAAAGGCCGCTCCGTCGAGCATCAACATCAGCCTGAGACTTTCAGTAGACGATTGCACCCGGCTTTTCCTCGACGAAAACCACAAAGCCCGCGAAGCCGAAGATTACGAGGACGCAGGGAAATTGGCGATGTACGAATTGATCGAGCACGATCCGAACTTGACGAACCTTGCACAGTTGTTGAAACCAGAACAAGATGCATTGTGGGACCGGCTGAAAACCGCCGACACCTTAGCGCAGGCCGCAGTCGTGCTGGGCAATGCGAACGACACACTGCACGCCGCTCCCTATTTCACCGAAGTGTCGCGAATCAAATGGTGGACTGAACACATGAGCGCGCTGGCGGCTTGCGTCGAGGCGTTTCACGGCGCGGGATCGGGTTTAGACCCCAATAGCCAAGCATTTCAGAAACTCCACAACGCACTCCGCACCGAGGCAAAGAGTGTTAGCACGTTGAGCGAGGATTATTTTGACTTCCCGTGGGGAATTTTGGCAATGTCGCACGTGCTTGGGTTTGCGCCTAAGGTGGAAGTGACATTCGTTTCGCAGCCGCTTAGTTTGCAGGTGGTTGCCCCGCCAAAACCGGCGGCAGTTACCGCGACAATTTAAAGTGTCACACTCGCTGGGCCTCTACTTGGCCGGCTTATAGTCCCAATAAGTATCGTCTTCCTGCGAATTGTGGCCGAAGACGAACAACACCTTTGCCTTTGACTTTGTCGAGAAGTGGCTAGGCTGCCAGGTTCCGCCCGGGACCGGCGCGTTCTGTAAGTCGAATTCAGTGCCAGGCTCGACTTGGGCCAGGAATCCCTCTATTGATACGGGACGCATTACGGTCGCGTGGACGTGGACCCATTGGTATGTCTTTTGGTCAATCCATAATTCACCTTGCATACCCGGCAACACCTGGGCGTCCAGGTTAGGCGGTTTATACCCAGGGCGAGGCGTCGCTTTCAACACCCACACCTGAAATCCACGCACCTTTTTGGCACCCACAATTTTGAAATTGAAGGCCTTCGTGAGCTGCTCCATCATGTTGTTGTCGTGCCTCCGGCCTTCTTCGTACTTGTCGATTCGCTCCCGCCGCGCTTGCGGCGATTCGGCGCGGCGTTTCTCAGCTTCCTGCCTCTGCTTTTGCATCTCTTCCTGTTCGCGCTGTGCAGAGAGCGGCTTTCCGTTTTCGGCGATCAAGCGGTTGTAAGGCGTACCGTCAATCATGGTTGCCTGATAGGTTTTGTAGCCATCGGAAGTGAGGTCGCGCTCCTTCCAATTGAAATGGTCCGCCGCTTTGAAGTCGGCTTGGTTGGCTGCGACCGACCTGGCGATGATCTGGTTGACATCGGGATGTGTCTGAGCGGCTAAGTGCGACGTAAGTAGAAAGGCGAAACACGTTGCTAATGGCCAGGAAAACTGCGAACGCTTTAAGGTCATCCGAAAAATTAGACGAACGTAACTAGCGTTTAACCAATAAGTAATGGACGGCAGGTGTAACTACGAGGGAAAGAAACATAGAAGCCAAGATGCCGCCAATCACCGCAATTGCCAGAGGCTGAAGCATCTGTGAGCCCGCACCAATAGCTAACGAAAGCGGTATCATGCCGGCTACAGTGGCTAGAGCTGTCATCATAATGGGGCGCAAGCGGCGTTCGCCGGCTTCAACCATTGCGTCTCGCGGCGAATAGCCTTGGGCTCGAAAGCGCTGGTCGGCGTCGAGCAGCAGGATGCCGTTCTTGGCCACGATGCCAACAACCATAATCAAACCCATGAAAGACGAAATATTGAAGGTTGTTCGGGTGACGAATAGCGCGAGGACAACGCCGGACGTAGAAAGCAGCGCGGAAGCGAGAATCGCGATGGGAGCGGCAAAATCTCCGAATTCAATCAAAAGGACGATGAAGACGAGAACGATGGCCGCCGCCAATACAAATAAGAGATCACGGAAAGACTGTTGTTGTTCTGCATAGAGACCGCCGTAGACTACGCGAATGGCCGAGGGGATATGCAGCGCCGCGACTTTCTGTTTGACGAGCTCAATTCCCTTTCCCAGGCTTAGGCCTTCGAGACGGGCCGTGACAGCGACGTCTCGCTGCAGATTTTCGCGGCGAATTTCAATCTGGCCGGGATTACTTTCCACTGTGGCAAGCGTACCGAGCGTTGCAACTTTTCCCGTCGAACTGCTGAGCAGTGTGTTGCGAATTGCATCAAGCGAGGAACGTGTTTGAGGCGGCATTGTGACTCGTAAGGTGTAGGGCCGGTTATTGATCACAATCGGATTCGGCGCCGGCTCGCCCTGCAAAATTGCGCTGGCGTCAAGCTCCACTTCCTGCGGAGTAAAGCCTGCTCTCGCAGCAACGGATTGATCGACGTTAAAAGTGATTGCCGCTCCGCTGATTGTGTCTTCCACGCCGTTTTTCACGTCCTTTACGGCAGGAATTGTCTTGATCGTGTCCCCGACTTTCGGCGCCCAGGCTTTCAGCAAATCGAGATTCTCGGAGAAGAGCTTGATCTCGATTGGATCGGGCGAACTGGTAAGGTCGCCAATCATATCTTCGAGGACTTGATGGAAATCTGTATCGAGCTGAGGATATTGTTTATTTACTTTGTCACGAACATCGGCAATGATTTCGTCAACGCCGCGATCTCGATGTGATTTCAATTTAACCGAAATATCGCCGGTATTTGCTTCGGTAACGGCAGCCAGGCCGAGTTGCAGGCCAGTACGCCGTGAAGTGCTCTCTATCTCTGGCACTGATTGCAGAATTTTTTCGACACCGATCAGAACGCGATTTGTATCTGCCAACGAAGCACCCGCGGGCATCAGGTAATCGAGGACGAATCCGCCTTCATCCATCGACGGAAGAAGGTCGCTTCCCAGCGAGCGATAGCAGAAGTAGGAAACGGCAATAAGAGCGAGACATCCCAGAAGCAGAAACAACGGTCTGGCAAGCAATACGTGAATGATCCGCGCGTAAATGCGCGTCAGCCGGCCCATAATTCCACCTGAAGAAATAGCGGAGCTGGCATGAGTTTCCGGCGCATGTTTGGGAACTGCACGCAGCAGCAGATGGCTAAGGGCGGGAGTCCATGTGAGCGCAAGCAACAGCGAAGTAAGCAATGCGACCGCAACAGTTAAAGCCAACGCTCGAAAGAATGTGCCAGTCACGCCAGTGATGCTGATAAGCGGAACGAACACAACAATAGGCGTAATGGTGGAACCGACAAGCGGAACGCGAATCTCGCGCAGAGCACTACGAATGGCTTCGCCGCGAGTTTGTCCGGCTTCGCGATGAAGGACGATATTTTCAACCACTACGATGGCGTCATCGATCACCAACCCAACGGCTGCAGCGAGGCCTCCCAATGTCATCAGGTTGAAGCTTTGGCCAATGGCACGCAACGCAATACACGTAACAGCGATCGTGACGGGGATCACGAGCCCTGCAACAACAGATGTTCCCCAGTCGCGCAGAAAGAGAACCAAGATGACAGCTGCAAGGACGAGCCCAATGACAATGGCATCCCGAACACTATCAATGGATGCTTTTACGATTTCCGATTGGTCGTAGAACGGTTGGATAGTTATACCGGACGGCAGTGACTTGCGCAAATCTTGAATTTTCCGATGAACTTCGTCTGCGACCGTGACCGTGTTGCTGTCGGGCTGGCGATAGATGTTAAGCAGAACGGCGGGATTTCCGTTCGCGGTGACGACGGTGTAGACCGGTTTTACAGACTGGCTGACGGACGCAATGTCGCTGATCTTAATAGGCACGCCCGCATTTGTCGTCTTCACAACGATGTTGCCGATTTGTGCCGCGTTGTGAGCTTGCCCGCTAACCAGCGCCAGCACCAGTTCGTGGTTCTGTTGCAGCATTCCGGGCGAGTCGATCAAATTGCTCTTTGAAATCGAATCGAGAATATTGGGGATGGTGATCTGTGCTTGTATTAACTTGCCTGGGTCGGGTTGAATTTGAAATTCCGGTTCCTGACCGCCCTGAATTACGACAGTGGAAACGCCTATCAGGCGATTCAGTTGCGGTTTCATTGTGTAAGTGGCCATTTCCCACAATGCCGTTTGCGGAATGGTAGAGGACGTGAGGCTGTAGCCCATGATGGGAAACGCGGCAAAGGTGAGCCGATTCGCGGTTATAACAGCGGTGGATGGAAGCGTCGTCTGCACGCGGGCCACGGCGGCGTTGACGTATTGAAGCGTTTGGAACATGTCCACGCTCCAACTGAAAAAAAGATCGATTTCCGCGGAGCCGCGACTGGTAATGGACAGAATACGTTCTAGGCCAGGAACGGAATTGACTTCTTCTTCAATAGGTCGCGTAATTGTCACTTGCATCTGGTCTATAGGCATTACGCCGTTGTCGACACCGATTACAATGCGAGGAAAATTAGTGGACGGAAAAACGGCTACCGGAACGCTTAGCGCCAGGTAAACACCCAACGCCGCAAGTGCACAAATGATGAATAGAATTGCTTTGAGATGGCGTGCGGTCCAATGCTCTGACTGTTCGGCTGCGTGATGGACCGATGCTACCTGAGCGCCGCTCACTGTTTATCGTCCTTATCTTTATCTTTGTCGCCTGCTCCAGGTTTTGCGATCTCAATTTTGGCTTTATCGTCCAAACCAAGGGCGCCTTCGATGATGACGCGATCGCCAGGTTTCACGCCGCTCAAGATCTGGACGTCTTCACCGGAGCGGATTCCCACTTCTACTTTTTGCTCGTGGGCAAGCGCGTCGGAGCCTGCGATCATCACCTTTTCGCCGCCTTCATCGGAAGAGAGTAGCGCGGACACAGGCACGACGATTGCATCTGGAATTGTGCCGGCATTAAGTGAAACCTGCACTGTGCTGCCCAGCTTCAGTTTTTCTTCCGGATTCGCCGCTTCTACCCAGACTTGTAGCGTGGTTGTGCTAGGGTCGACAGCCGGGCTGACAACGGTAATCTTGCCTTTGAGTTCGCCTCCAGGCCCGGTGATTGTAGCGGGTTGCCCAGTGCGCAGCGACGAGGCTTCCTGTGCGGGAACATTAGCTCTGGCGACGACACGCGAGATGTCCACAATAGAAAATAACGGACTTCCGGCCGACGCCATCTCTCCGACATTTAACGGACGATCTGCAATGACACCATCCATGGGGCTACGAACTTCTGCGTAGGAAAGTTGAGCGGCGGCGCTATCATAGTGCGCTTTTGCAGCTTGCAGTTGGGCTTGGGCTGATTTGATTTGTTCGACGCGGTCGACGTTCTGCACAGATTTGAGGTGCTCGTTGGCTGTGTCGAACTGGCTTTGCGCCTGCACTTCGGCTACGCGCGCATCTTCCACTAACTTTTGCGCTATCGCTCCCTGGCGCAGAAGGTCTTCACGGCTCTGTAATACCTTTTTTGCCGCGTCCAACGCCTGGCGGGCTGATTCCACGTCGGCCTTTGCCTTCGTCATATCTTCGGGCAGTGTCGCGTTGGTAGTGGTCGCGTAGGCGGATTGCGCCTGATTGTACAGCTCTTTGCTTTCTTGAGTGCTGGCGCGCAAGTCGCTGTCCTCAAGCACCGCTAACAATTGACCGGTATGGACGTGATCGCCACGCTGCACCAGGAAACGCTGCACTGGGGCGCTGATTTTCGGAGTAATACTAGCCTGCTTAACAGGGAATAAGACACCTTCCACAGTGATAACTTGTTCGAGCGGCTCTTTAGTAGCGATAGCGACCTGGACGGGCGTAACGGCGGATTCGGCATCGCCGGTGTCCCCAGGTCCCTTCTTCGAACAGGCGGAGAGCAGCAGCGCGACACAAAGCAGCGAGACTTGCGTGTATATCTTGGGCACGATTAGAGAGTCCCTGTCAAATTCTGTAAAGTTGCCACCGCAACGCGATAGCGCAGAAGACCATCATCATACGCAGCGCGCGCTTGTGCCGCCGTTGTCTGCGCATCCACTACCTCGAGAGCGGTTGCTTCTCCAGCCTCATAGCGAAGTAGTGTGAGACGGAGGCTTTCCGCCGAGAGATCGGACGACTCACGCAACGATTGCACCTGCGCGAAGGCCGACTCCGCCTCGCGATGAGCGGCCGCGAGGTCCGCTTGCAACTGCTTTTCTGTCAGCGTAAGGTCGAGTTGAGCCTGCTCCTCCTTCAGCGCTGCTTGTTTCACCTTACTGTGAATAGATCCCCAATTCCACAGAGGGATATTTAGAGTTGCCTGTGCGACGTAACCCAGATTCTGGCGGTAGGGCACTTGATAATTCGGAAGCGTGCTGCGGCCCGTCGCTTGCGTTGAGTAGTCCGTTCGGGCAGCGAATTGATTGGCATCGATGCCGTACCAGACATCAAGTCCTAATGAAGGGAGATAGGCATATCGAGCGACTGTTATGCCCAGTCGAGCTTGATTGACATTGGCCTGCGCGGCGCGGATGTCCGGACTGAGGGTAGCCGCTTGCGCCGTAGACTCGGGCAGCGGCGGAACCGCTTTGATCTGTCCTAGGTCGTCGACAACGTTGTAGTCGAGTTGCAGCCGCGGAAAGATCAATACGGCCAAATTGATTTTTGCCTTTTCAAACGCAAGTTGCACGTCTTGAAGATCGCGCTGTCGTTGCTGCGCTTGTATCTGCGCCTTTATGACATCGGCGCGGGCCACTTCTCCGGCGCGCTCCTGCTTTTGCGTGATATCCAGAAAGTGCTGTGATTCGGTGACACTCGTCCGCGCGTTGTTGATTTTGCGTTGGGCAGCAACAATGGCATAGTAATCAGTCACAACAGTAGAAATAAGGCCGCGTGCGGCAACATCGGCTTTTGCGCGAGCAACGGCTTCGGCAGCACTGGCCAAGCGAATCTCACCGCGCCGTATAAATGACAGCAATTCTTCGTGGGCATTCAACTGTTCGTTATAGACGTGAACGCCATCGTTAGCGACAAAAACACCGGAAGGCGTTCCGTTGCCCTCGGTGTAAATGAACTGATTCAATCCGTTGATCGAGGGAAGCGACGCTGCGCGCGCTTGCACGCGATCTTCATGAGCGAGTTGCGCTGCAATATTCGCGGTTTGGATCTGTGCGCCATACTGGCGGGCGCGCTGCAGCGCCTCTGCAAATGTGATCGTCAGATTCGGCGCTGTTACCTGTTGTGCATAGAGAGGAAGAAAAGAGAGGAGCAATAAAGAAAACCGCAAGCAGTGCTTGGTTCTGAAAGAGACTTGCACAGTCAAATCATAAGCGCAACCCCGGAACACAATGGACGTGGAAAAAGTTTTAAAAACATCAATGATCGTGTCGATTCCCCTGCTGCTTGTTCGACACCTAGATAGAAAGACGCTTTATTTCATGCCATTTTGGCGTCTCAAATCAAAGAGCATAGGAGAACTAAGTATGAGATTCATGATGATTGTAAAGGCAAATAAGGACTCAGAAGCAGGCGTAATGCCCAGCGAAGAATTGCTTTCGGCAATGGGGAAGTACAACGAAGAGCTGATGAAAGCCGGAGTTCTTCTTGATCTCTCCGGGCTTCAGCCTACATCAAAAGGCGCGCGCATTAAATTTTCTGGCGGCAAGCGCACCGTTATTAACGGCCCCTTCGATGAGAGCAGCGAAATGATCGCCGGGTATTGGATCATCCAAGTGAAATCCAAAGAAGAAGCAATTGAGTGGGCCAAGCGCGCACCAGCTCCTCATGGAGAAGGACAAGATAGCGAAATCGAGATCCGCCAGTTTTTCGAGCTCGACGATTTTTCTCCCAGCAAAGCAGTCGAGCATCATCGCGAGGTCGGCAACAAACTCGGAGAGAAAAACAAGGGGAAGTCAGCGTGACAATTTCGGTCGCGCATGAGATTGATTGACGGGCTAGCACGAAACACCAAGCGATTAATCGAAAAGAAATCGGCGGTTTTGCGTCAGCGCCCATAAACCGCCCCACAGAGCGACAGCGATGAACAGGCTGGACCATTCGTCCGGATTGTGTGGGGCTCCGGGAATCCCGTAGAGCCCCAGGACTCTAGGAAGATGAAGCGTCACAACCCAAATTCCAAACATCAACCCGAGGCAGAACGCTCCCCAGCGTTCGAAAACGTTCAGCGCGATACTTATGCCAGCAGCGATGAATGCGCCGCCGAAGAAAACAACCCAGAACACATGCCACGGAATCCAGGCCGGTAATAAATTCGCGATGAATATGATGGCGAGAAAATGATCCACTCCAAACACAATGAGAGAGATAGCAAGCAGATAGCGGCTGAGTTTCGTAGCCCAGCCCGGCGTCGCGCTCCAGCCTTGCAAAAGCCACGCGATACAAGCGAGCGATAAAGGCTCAAACACAATCGTTCGCAACCCAATGTTGCGGATATCAACGGCATTTTTTGGCACATCGAGAATCAGCGTGCAAAGAAGCAGCAGAATAGCCAGCCATACGGAAGCGGTTTGCAGTGTGCGCCTGGAAAGAAGACCGATGGCACATAGAATCCAAATTGCGCCAAACAGATATGCCAACCAACTCACGGAAGGCAGCCAGGGAAGAACCGGAATGACACTATACCGCGCGCCAAGTCCGTGAGTTACAGCCTGAGCACAAATTATTGTCTCGACGCCCAATGCCACGATGGCGAGAGAGAAGAGGATGCGGCCTAAATGTCCGACATTATTCATATCGCAGAGCTACCACCGGATCTACGCCGGCAGCCCGGCGCGCCGGAAGATAACTTGCCAGCAGCGCAACCGCTATCAGCAGCAGCGATGCAATTGTGAACGTGAGCGGATCAGTCGAGCTAATGCCGTAAACATAATTCGTCATGAGACGACTTAGACCCAACGCCGCAATCAATCCTATGGCCACGCCAAATAAACTTACTGCCAGCCCTTCACTCAAAACAAGGCGTAGAACTCTTTCATGACTTGCTCCTAAGGCTAAACGGATGGCCATCTCGCGCGTGCGCCGCGTGACGGTATAAGACATGACTCCGAAAATGCCAATCGCCGAAAGCGCCAGCGCCAAGGCTGAGAAGATCCACAGTAACGTCATGGGGAAACGAATAGTTCCGTACGTTTGTCCGACGATCTGGTCCATGGTTCGGATTCGATTGATCGGCTGCTCTTTATCGATGGACGACACCGCTTGATGCAGCGCGGGAACAATGGACAGAGAGGGCACAGCCGTTCTCACGGCCACGAATGCGGAGGGCGTGGGGTTTTGCGCAAAGGGCACATAGATGGCGGGCTCCGGCCTCCATAGATCGTCGTTTCGAACGTCTTTGGCCACGCCGACAATTTCGAGATATTGAGAAGCCTCCGCACGTTGACCCGAATAGACTCGCGCCAAGATTGTGAGGTGGCTGCCTAGGGGACTGGAATCGGGCCAATAACGGTGAGCTACCGTTTGGCTGATGATTGCGACGGGCGCCGCGCTTTGATTATCGTGCTGGTTGAATTCACGGCCCGCCACCATGCCCGTTCCAATTGCCTTCAGAAAATCTGGCGTAATGATCTTGAAACTTGCTGTAGGCTCTTGCCCTGGCGCCGCGGGAGGTTGTCCCTGCGGTTCGAAGAAAACGTTCGCGCCTCCACTTTGTGCGCCTGCGCTCTTGACACCGGGTATAGCCTCAATCCTGTCCATCAGATTTCGATAAAAACGTTGCTGCTGAATTGCAGCACCGTACTTATAGTCGGGCAGCCTAAGGCCCATGGTTAAGACATTTGTAGGATCAATACCCAGATCCACCTTAACCAGGGCGATGAACGTGCGCACAAGCAGACCCGCACCGGTCAACAACACCAACGCGAGCGCCATTTCCGAGACCACCAAAAAGTTCCGCAGACGCCGGCGCCCTAATTCGGCCGTCGTGCTCGATGCGCCTTCTTTCAAAGAATCGTTCAGCGCCGATTTCGCCGTAACCCAGGACGGCGCAAGTCCGAAGATAATGCCGGTTGCCAGCGTGATACCTAAGCTGAACACCAGCACGCGCCAATCGATGTTGATGATCCGGGCGTTCGGTAGAGAGAAGCGCGAGTGAGCCATGGCAAGCGTCAAAAGCCGATCGCCAACGTACGCGAACATCAGTCCCAGCACACCGGCGCAAACGGCAAGCAACAAGCTTTCCGTTAACAATTGTGTTAGCAGCCGGCGGCGGCCGGCCCCGATGGCCACTCTGATTGCGACTTCCCTTTTTCTTGCTGTGGCTCGCGCTAAAAGCAGATTGGATACGTTGACGCATGCGATCAACAGAACCAGCATCACCGCTCCGAGCATGATCAATAGCGGCTTTTGCATATTACGGTGATAAGCGGCGTGCAACGGCTCGACTTTGATCCCCCAGCCT